>CAZBDC010000079.1:0-23122 GCA_964490575.1 uncultured Anaerolineaceae bacterium
CCTTTCTCGTTATAATAGTTGCGTGTGCTGTTTGTTTTGGGCTGCCTGGGCGGGCAGCCCAAAACAAACAGCACCAACATAGAAAAATTCAGTCAACCAACAAGGAGAAAAACGTGGAAGAATTTCCCAGGACAATGGTAGGCGGCGTCAGCATGCCGCGTTTAATTGTGGGCAGCAACTGGTTCCTCGGCTATTCGCACACCAGCCTGGCCAAGGATCGCTTTATCAAGGAACTCCAGACCCGGGAGCGAATCACCCGCATCCTATCGGCCTTTCTCCGGCGCGGAGTCGATGCCGTGATGGCCCCTCCATCAACGCTCCTGGAAGAAGCCATCCTCGATGCTGAAGACCAGACCGGGCGCAGGATGATCCGCATCCTGACGCCAATCTTCAACGTGACACCAGGCGGCAAGCCGGAGCAGGAACCTGAAGTGATGATGGACTTCTGCAAAAAGCTGAACGCCACCTTCTGCATGCCGCACCAGGCCGTGACCGACGCGCTGGTCGACCGCACCGTGGGGAAAATCCGCGACATCGACCGCTACACCAGCATGATCCGCGCCCGTGAGATGATCCCAGGACTGTCAACCCACATGCCCGAGTCGGTTGTGTACGCCGACAAGACCGGCGCGGACGTGGAGACGTACATCCAGATCTACAATGCAGCCGGGTTCCTGATGCAGGTAGAAGCTGACTGGATCCAGCGGATCATTGCCAACGCAAACAAGCCGGTCATGACGATTAAGCCGCTGGCAGCCGGGCGGCTGCTGCCGATTGTTGGCCTGGCTTTTGTATGGAGCACCATTCGGCCCCAGGACATGGTCACGATCGGCACAACCACGCCCGACGAGGCAAACGAGGTAATTGACCTGTCGCTCGACCTGCTCAACCACCAGATGCCCGAGCTGGAGCTGCAAAAAACCCGCTCAAAAACCTCCTTGCAGTAGCCGCATCACCGGGGCGGACTGGCAGTTCCAGTCCGCCCCGCTATGACAGCCCGCATGATCCTGTTAAAAATCACAGCCACCATCATCATTGTTACCGGGCTGTCCATCATCGCCGAGCGGGTTTCCCCGCGAGTTGCCGGGATCCTTTCAGGCTACCCGGCCGGTTCGGCGATCGCGCTGTTTTTCATTGGCCTGGAGCAAGGAGCCGGCTTTGCCGGGCGCGGAGCGCCCTATAACGTCTCCGGGATCACAGCAACGCTGGTCCTGCTGCTCATTTACTACCTGGTTTCCACCCGCGTACAGCGGTTCACAATCGCGGCTGCTTCGGCGGCCGGGATCGCCGGTTTTTTCGCCACCATCGGCCTGCTGAACGCGCTGCACCTACCCCCCTGGGCCGGGGTTGTGCTGACCATCGCCGCCATCCCCGCTTTCCACTTTTTCTTTCGCGCGATCCCCGACTCGCAGATTGCGAACCGGGTTCAGCTCGCCCCCCAGGTGTTGCTGTTCCGGGCCGCCGTCTCGGCCCTGATCATCGTAACCGTCACCGGCGCCGCCCATCTGGTTGGCCCGAGCCAGGCCGGGCTGTTCAGCGCCTTCCCGGCCACCGCCTACCCCCTGCTATTAATCGTCCACCTGACCTATGGCACGCATCAAGCCCACACGGTTGTCAAGAACATGCCACAGGGACTGGGCTCGCTGGTCGTCTATTCGCTGACCGTCGCCTTTTCTTATCCCCAGGTGGGCATTTACTGGGGCACGCTGGTTTCATTCGCCGCCGCCACCGTTTACCTGCTTGGGCTGGCAGCAGCCCGCCAGTTCCGGTTCACAAGGCCGGTAAACTCACAATGAGGATATAATCAAGCTGTCCCCCTATGCTGGGGAATACTGGATTTACGCTATCCGGCAGACGGCGAACCAAACCGGTTCCGCTGCTATTCGAGAAAATTAACCACACGAAAGAATGGAAAATGACAGAATTAACTGATCCACAGGGGACGCCGCCAGAAGAAGCTTCAGGCGGCGGACAGGCTGAAACTTTGCCTGAATACACGATGGAAGACCTGCCGGCGGCGCTGCGCGAAGGCTTTAACCGGCTGGGATGGACGAGCCTGATGCCCGTCCAGGCGCGGGCCATCCCGTACATCATGGCGCGCCGGGATGTAATGATTCAATCCCGCACAGGAAGCGGAAAAACCGGCGCATATCTTACCCCAATCCTCCAGCAGCTTAATCCCTCCCAGGATACCACCCAGGCTCTTGTCCTCACGCCGACCCGCGAGTTGGCCCAGCAGGTGGTCCACGAAGCGGAAGTTCTGGGCAGCGCCATGCAGGTACGCACGGTAGCCGTATACGGCGGCGTAAGCTACGGGCCGCAACTAGAGGCCTTCCGGCGCGGCGCGCACCTGGTTGTGGGAACACCCGGGCGCATCCTGGATCACCTGCTCCGCCGCTCGATGACCCTTGACCAGCTTAAAATCCTGGTTTTCGACGAGGCAGACCGGATGCTGTCGATGGGCTTTTACCCGGATATGCGGCGCGTGCAACGCTACCTGCCCGGCCATGCAATCAACACATACATGTTTTCTGCCACGTTTCCCCCCCAGGTGATCAGCCTGGCACGGGAATTTATGACAAAGCCAGACTTCATCAACCTATCGAGCGACCACGTTCACGTAACGGAAACCGAGCATACCTATTACACTGTGCCGGCGATGGACAAAGAGCGCAGCATGATGCGGATCATCGAGGTTGAGAACCCGGCTTCGGCGATCGTCTTTTGCAACACCCGCGAGCGAGTGCACTTCGTGGCCACCATCCTGCAACGCTACGGTTATAATGCCGCCGAGATCAGTTCGGACCTGTCGCAGGCTGCTCGCGATGAGGTGATGGAGCGGATCCGTGAGGGCAGCCTGCGCTTCCTGGTCGCGACCGATGTAGCCGCGCGCGGGATCGACATCCCCGAGCTTTCCCACGTGATCCTGTACGAAGTGCCGGAAGACCCCGAGTCTTATATCCACCGCGCCGGCCGGACCGGGCGGGCCGGGTCCAGCGGGGTCGCCATTTCGCTGGTCAACGCGTTGGAACGGGCTGAACTGCTGCGGATTAGCAAACGATTTTCGATTGACCTGCAAGAACGCCCGCTGCCGGGCGAAGCTGAAGTGCAGCAGATCATCACGCAACGCACGCTGGCGCTGCTCGAGGCGCGCCTGCGCGAACGCGACCGGCTGCAGAGCGAGCGTATGGAACGCTTCGCGCCTCTCCTGCAGAGCTTACAGGAAGAAGACGCGGTCGAAAACGAGGCCCTGGCAGGGATTGCTATGCTACTGGACGATTTTTATCACGAAGCCTTCCACACCGCCCAGATGCCGCAGCCCGAGGGGATGCCGCCTCCACGCCCAGGCGCCGGGCCAGGCCGGACGAGCCGGCCGCGCAAGAGCGAGCGCCGGCCAGGAGGGCGAAGCAGCAGGAGCAGCAGCGGGCGCGGTGACAACCTACCGCGTGGCGAGAGCCTGCCCAAGAACGAAGTGCAACCGCAGGAAAACCAGCCTGCTGCCTCCGCCGGACAGGCCAGGGTGGAAGGTCAACACAGCGCGGCCAGCAGCTCACGCCGCAGGCGCCGCGGCGGCCGGCGCAAACAAAAAGAACAGCCTGCGGGCGAGACTTAACCCACCGCCACGCCAGGCTGTGAAAGCAGTTCATCAAACCGATTGGGAGGTAACAAAATGCATTTAGCAGCAGAAAACCGTTATGGTACCATGCGCTACAACCGGGTAGGGCGCAGCGGGCTGAAGCTGCCGGCCATCTCGCTGGGATTGTGGCACAACTTCGGCGGGGTCGATACGCTGGAAAATGGGCGCGCTATGCTTCGCCGGGCTTTTGACCTGGGGATCACCCACTTTGACCTGGCCAACAACTACGGCCCGCCGCCTGGTTCAGCCGAAGAAAACTTTGGCCGTATCCTGGCCCAAGACCTGCGGCCCTACCGAGACGAGCTGATTATCTCCAGCAAGGCCGGATATTATATGTGGCCTGGCCCATACGGCGAGTGGGGTTCGCGCAAGTATCTGGTGGCAAGCTGCGACCAGAGCCTGAAACGGATGGGGCTTGACTATGTCGATATCTTCTACTCACACCGCCCGGATCCGGAGACTCCACTGGAAGAAACGATGGGCGCCCTGGACTACATCGTGCGCAGCGGGCGGGCGCTGTACGTGGGAATTTCCTCTTACAACCCCGAGCAGACCCGCCAGGCAGCCGAGATCTTACAGTCGCTGGGCACCCCCTGCCTGATTCACCAGCCCAGTTATAGTATGCTGAACCGCTGGGTGGAATATGGGCTGCTGGACGTGCTGGCAGAAAAAGGCATTGGCTGCATTGCTTTCTCTCCCCTGGCGCAGGGTATGCTGACCGATCGCTATTTGAATGAAATCCCCAGCGACTCGCGGGCCGGCAAACCACACGGATTCCTCCGGCCCGAACACGTCACCGATGAAAAAGTAGCCAAAGTACGCCAACTAAATGAGCTCGCCCAGGAACGCGGACAGACCATGGCACAAATGGCCCTGGCCTGGGTGCTGCGCCACCCAGGAATGACGTCCGCGCTGATCGGGGCCAGCCGCGTGAAACAGGTCGAAGACGCGGTGGGCGCATTGAACTCTCTCGACTTCAGTGCTCAAGAACTGGATCGGATCGAGAACATCCTGGCCGGCGCATGAAGACCGTCGTGATCACCGGAAGCACCCGGGGCATTGGCCTTGGGCTGGCAGAAGCGTTTCTGGCGCGAGGGTGCCGGGTCATGATCAGCGGCCGCTCTCAGGAAACGGTCGACCGCGAAGTCTGCCGGCTGGCAGCGAAATATGCGGGGGAGCGAGTCGCCGGGCAGGCCTGTGACGTGAGCGACGATAGCCAGGTCGAAGCCCTTTGGCAGGCCGCCATCCAGGCTTACGGCTCAGTCGACATCTGGATCAACAACGCCGGAATCGGCCAAATCATGACCCCATTCTGGGATCTGGAGCCAGCCCAGATGAAGACAATGGTTGAAACCAACCTGCTGGGGACAATGTATGGCAGCCGGGTCGCGTTGCGCGGGATGCTTCAGCAGGGGTATGGCGCGCTGTACAATATGGAAGGGTTAGGCAGCCGGGACGGACGGATCCAACCCGGATTGGCGCTGTATGGAACGACCAAAGCAGGCCTGGCCTACCTGGACGCCGCGCTGGTGAAAGAGCTGGAAGGCAAACCGGTTATCGTGGGCAGCCTGTCGCCTGGCATGGTGGTGACCGATATGCTGCTCAACCAGCAGGCGGGCAGCCCAGACGATTGGGACCGTGCCAAACGGGTCTTCAACATCCTGGCAGACCGCGTCGAAACGGTGGCGCCCTGGCTGGCAGAGCAGATCCTGGAAAACCAGCAGCCCGGAAAGCGGATTGCCTGGCTGACCGGGCTCAAAGCGATGGGGCGATTCCTGACTGCGCCTTTTATGAAGCGTAATGTACTCGAATGAAGGAAAGGAGAGGGAAATATGGAATACCGATACTTGGGTAAAACCGGCGTCCGGGTTTCAAAATTGTGCCTTGGCACAATGATGATGGGCGGAGATGCCGACGAAGAGACCTCGCAGGCCATCTTCCACCGATGCCGGGAGGCCGGGATTAACTTCTTCGACTGCGCCAATACTTATGCCGGCGGGCGTTCTGAAGAAATCCTGGGGAAGCTGGTCGCCGGCAGCCGGGACGAGCTGGTGCTGACCAGTAAGGTCTACTTCCCAACCGGCCCAGACGTCAACGCAGCCGGCGCCACTCGCAAGCACATTCTCCGCTCGGTAGAAAACAGCCTGCGCCGGCTGCAGACCGACTACCTGGACGTCTACTTCATCCACCACTTCGATGAGGCCACGCCCCTGGAGGAAACCCTGCGAGTGCTGGACGACCTGGTGCGGCAGGGGAAGATCCTCTATCCTGGCGCCAGCAATTTTGCCGCCTGGCAGGTGATGAAGGGACTGGGGATTTCAGCCAGGGAGGGCTGGGCGCCTTTTGCGATCCTCCAACCCATGTATAACCTGGTAAAACGCCAGGCTGAAGTCGAAATTCTGCCGATGGCCGAATCGGAAGGGTTGGGCGTAATCAGCTACAGCCCGTTGGGTGGGGGTCTGCTGACCGGTAAATATGCTGGAGACAGCCGCCCGGAGGTGGGCCGCATGCTGACCAACAAAGCTTACCAGGTGCGCTACGGCGAAGATTGGGTCCGGCAAACCGCGGCCCGCTTCAGCGCGTTTGCCAGCGAGCGTGGCTACGACCCGGCCGGGCTGGCGGTTGCCTGGGTAGCCAGCCACCCGGCTATCACCGCCCCAATTATTGGCGCCCGCAGCCTGAAACAGCTCGAAGGTTCGCTGAAAGCGCTGGAGATCGAGATGACCCCCGACCTGCGGGCTGAAATCTCGGCCCTCTCGATCGAGCCGCCGCTGGCGACCGACAGGTCTGACGAACGCGGACCGGATACATTCACCGTTCGGACCAGAAAGGGAAGTTATGGAACGCAAAGCGATCGCCATTGAAGAATTCACCGTTAAGCCCTATGACCTTTTCGAGGGAAAGTGGCTGCTCCTCACCAGCGGCGATTTCCAGGCCGGCCAGTACAACAGCATGACGGTCAGTTGGGGCAGCCTGGGGGTGATGTGGGGCAAACCGTTTGCCCAGGTGGTCGTAAGGCCCGTGCGGCATACCTACGAGTTCATCGAGCAGTACGACAGCTTCACCCTGTGTAGTTTTCCACCTGAATTTCACCCAGCCCTATCGCTGCTCGGGACACGCTCAGGCCGTGATGGCGATAAGATCGGCGCGTCCGGGCTGACCCCCACCGCCGCCGCCCACGTGAGCGCGCCGGCTTTTACCGAAGCAGAACTGGTGATCGAATGCAGGAAGATCTACTGGCAAGACTTCGATCCTGACCACTTCCTTGATCCGGCCATCCACAGGAATTACCCGCGCGAAGATTATCACCGGGTTTACTATGGTGAGATCGTCGCCGTCCAGGGCAGTGATGCCTACCGGATGAGAACTTAGAACCCGGTCTCTGAGGAGAAATAACCATGACCATGAAAGATCTTATCAAGGCAAACCGAAGCTACCGCCGTTTTTACCAGGATGTACCGGTCCCAGGAAAGGTTCTCCGCGAGTTGGTCGACCTGGCGCGGCTTTCGCCCTCGGGCTCGAACATGCAGCCTCTCAAATACATGATCTTTAACGATCCAGAAACGAACGCGAAGATCTTCCAGCACCTGGCCTGGGCGGGCTATCTCAAGGAATGGCTCGGCCCGGAAGAGGGAGAGCGGCCCTCTGCCTACATTATCATCCTGGGTGACACCAGCATCATCAAGACCTTTGGCGCCGATCACGGGATCGCCGCGCAAAGTATCATGCTGGGAGCGACCGAAAAAGGGTTTGGTGGCTGTATGATCGGCTCAATCAAACGCGCAGCCCTGGCCAGCGATCTCAATATCCCTGCCGGGTACGAGATTCTGTTGGTGCTGGCGCTTGGCAAACCCAAGGAAATCGTTCAGATCGACCCAATCGGTCCAGATGGCAGCGTCCGCTACTGGCGGGATGAACAACAGGTCCATCACGTCCCCAAAAGGGCGCTGGAAGATATCATCATCAACTGACCGGTGCGGGCCGGGTTCTACAGGACTGCCGCAAAAAACGGGACGAGCATTTCTGTTCGGCTGAGACCACCGTGACGGCCCAAGAGAGGATTCTCGCGCTTTGAGAACCACCAATAAGCGCCATCCTGGGGAAAGATAACGTAATCGCCCACCCGATCAGCCAGACGTTCATAGAGGCTACCGCCGCCAAACAGGCCAGCCTCAATCGCCAGCCCGGACGGAACCGCCAGGAACTGTCCGGGCCAGGTTTTCTCCAGGTAGCGGAAAAATGCCTCTTCCCGCCCAGAACGCAGGAAAACATACGGCAGGCGGGCTTCACCGCTGGGAGTCATGGCCAGGCAGTCCATTAGTTCGGGATGGCTGAATACCGCGTAATCCGCTCGCCGGGGAGTAAAAATATGACCGTGATCGGCTGTAATGATCAGCAAAGTATCCTGGCGGGGATGCGCCCGGAGTCCCTGGATAAAACGACCTAACTGGCGGCTAAAATCGGCCAGCTCGCGCTGAACGCGCTCGTCCTGGGGGCCAAAGCGGTGCGAGTGCTCATCCAGCGCCCCCCAATAGATATAGGTATAGTTGTGCTCCTGGGCGCGCCGGTCAAGCAGTTCCTCCAGCGTCACCCACAGATCGTTCAGGCTGCGATAGGGAAAGACCTCTACATCGGGCAGGAGCATCGTTGAAAGACCCGAGCGAGCGATCGAATAATGCTGGAACGCATAAGGGACAATGCCATGCCGGGACAGGTGCGTCCCCAGCGTAGGCACCGGCAGGAATGTCTGCGGGTCAAAACCGGCCTTGCTCAGGCTGCCAACATCGCCGGCATAACTGGCCGGGTTATGCAGGATCATATTCGCGATCAGGCCAAACTCTTTCAACCAGACTTCATACCCCATAATCCCGTGTTCTGCCGGGGTCCGGCCGGTCCAGAAAGTGGTCAGGGCCGTGGCCGTCGTGCTGGGCGCCACGCTGGTCAGGGGAGCCAGGGCTGCATCGCGGGCCAGGTCGTTCCACACTGCGTAATCGCTGTCCTGGCCAGCCAGCCGGAGGGCATTTTCCAGCATATCCAGTCCCAACCCATCGATAACCAGCAGGACGACGTGCTTAAATGGCGGGTTGTAAAGATCCAAAATTTCACGGCGAAGAGGGGGGGCGCCAAAATGGGGCGCACCCAGCCAGTGGCACAGGCTGGCAGGCAGGCTTACCAATGACTGGTCAGCATATTTTGGATATATAGAGTCAGGGCCGGCGTCCAGCCCGGGCAAGCGGTGCGCTTCCAGGTGGGGTAAAAGGTCGGGCAGCAGATTATGCATGCGGTTGCTCCTTAGCCAGTTATTATAGTTTACCAGGCCAGAAAATTCTACCCGGATCCCCGCCGCATCGAGCCGGCCAATACCCGCGTCTTCCAGTAAAATTATCCTGATAACGGAAATTGAATGGGGTAAAAGTGACTCAAGTTATATAAAATCTCAGGAGGTCTTGATGACAATCAAACTGAAAGATTATCGAGTCAAGCCTGGTGAAAAAGCCAGGATCGACAGGTTAGATCCTGGCGATAAAGGGAATTTCGACGGCAACAAGAGCGACGGGGAAGCCCTGCTTGACAAGTTGAACGATCGGTTGGAAGTGCTGCAGGAACGGTTCTACGCGGCGCACAAACACAGCCTGCTGGTCATCCTGCAGGGAATCGACACCTGCGGTAAGGATGGCACCATCCGGCATGTGTTTGACGGCGTCAACCCGCAGGGGGTACGGGTAGCCAATTTCAAGGTACCCACTCCGCTCGAACTGGACCACGATTACCTCTGGCGCGTGCATCAAAAACTGCCGACCAGGGGCGAGATCGTCATTTTTAACCGCAGTCACTACGAAGACGTCCTGGTCGTCCGCATCCATGAACTGGTAAAGGAAGGGGTTTGGAAGAAACGCTACGACCATATTAATGACTTCGAGCGAATGCTGACCGACGAAGGAACGACAATCTTGAAGTTTTTCCTCCATATCAGCAAAGACGAACAAAAGGAGCGCCTGCTGGCCAGGCTGGACGAACCAGACAAGCGCTGGAAGTTCAGCCCAGGTGACCTGAAGGAACGAGACCGCTGGCCAGATTACCAGGCCGCCTATGAAGACGCAATCACCAGGACCAGCACGGAATGGGCGCCCTGGTACATCGTCCCAGCCGACCGCAAATGGTACCGGAACCTGGTGGTCGCATCGGCCTTGATCGAAACGCTGGAAAAGCTTGACGCCGAGCCGCCCTCAACATTGAGCGAGGCGGACGTCGCCACCTATCGCAGCGCGCTGGCCTGAGACAGCACCTCCCAAACCGTTACGCCGGGCTGGCTGAACGCTGGTCTTTACGCTTCACCCGCAGGATTGCGATCTTGGTCGAATGGTTGAAGGGCGCCGGATCGGCCGGCGGCTGGCCAACGCGCGTCTCCGCAAAGCCCGTGAAATCGGCCGGAACAGGCACCATGCGCTCCACAGCCAGGTAGCCATCCGCGCATAGCTGTTCGAGCAGGCGGGAGTACGCCGCGCCGCTGACAAACAGGGCATTATTGATGACGATCAGGGTACCACCATGACCAACCAGGGGCCGGACTTTGTTGATCACCCGCTGGTAGTCAGAGATCAGGTCGACCCTTCCGCGGCTGGTTAGCGAAAAGAACGGCGGATCCACCATCACACAGTCAAACAACTGGCCAGATCTTTTCAGTCGATTAATGTGCAGCCAGAAATCGCCTACCAAGAAATCTTGCCGGCGGACCGGGAAGCCGTTCAATGCATAAGAGGCGCGGGCCAGATCCAGGAAACGCCGGTTGAGATCTAGTTGAACAACCCGGCTGGCTCCCCCCGCCAGGGCCGCTACCCCAAGGCTGCCGGTGTAAGCGAACGTATTCAGGATGCTCTGCCCGGAAAGGTGATCCATCGCCCAGCCGCGCAGGTTGCGGGTGTCCAGGTACAGGCTGGCATCCATGTTGAGCCTAAGGTCAATGGCATACCAGACCCCTAATTCGCGAATTTTTCTATCCAGGACCTGTCCATGGACCACAACGCCGCCCCGCATTTCTGACCTGCCAGCCTCGCGCTGCTTAACGACCACCGCCTGCACCCAGGCTAATCGTTCCTGCAGATGATGGAGAACACGCGCTAAAAGGGACTGCGCCGCGGGCTGGTCGCCAGCATAGTCATGCACCACCACAGTGCGGCCATACAGATCTACCGCCAGGCCCGGACAGCCCTCCAGGAATCCGTTAAACAGGCGAAACGCGCCGTCAAACTGCGTGGTTTCTGGCCCATCCAGCGCCGGAAAACCCTCCAGGTGTGCGGCGCGAGCCTGCAAAGCGCGTTCAAGAAGGATTTCAATTGGGTCTGAAAGCATTTCCAGCCCATTATAAGCGAAACAGGCCCTATTTCAGATCCCACCCGCACCTAAATTATCTCTAAAAATATCGTTTATAGGACGATACGCTATTGACGCAGGCATGTATAAAAGGTACGATATAATTTACACGGGGTGTTAAGCGCACTCAGTATTTTCATGGTGGTTTTAAAGTAATAAATGAGTTGCCAACCTTCGTGTTGAACTCCTCCTGAAAAGCAGCTTTTCAATGGACAATGCGAAAGTAGAGCGGACGATCGTCGAAAATATCAAATCTAACCGGCCGTTCAGCTACCTGGCGGCCCGGGCCAGGTCTGGGCGCTTTTATGGGCTGCAATCGAAATTAATCTTACCTTACGTCATCCTGGCGCTCGTGTTGGCAGTCATCGGCATTTTTATCATCACCCGGCTGGTGGTCGATTCAGAAGTCGAACGATTCAATAACAGCCTGCTGGATGCGAATGGCGTGGCCAGTGATGGCATTATCCAGCACGAACAGCTGCAGCTGGAGCAGCTGCGCTTTCTGGCTTTTGCCAGTGGCATGGCCCAGGCAGTTTACGCAAATGATGTCGCCCGGGTAGAGACGCTGATGCTGCCCATCATGGCCAATTCGTCCCTCGACTTGATGATCACGCTGGATGCGAATGGGCAAGTCATGATGGCCCTGGGCCGAGACCCGGCGACCGGCGCGTACCAAAAACAGCAAGGACAGGATTTCTCCTCCCTGCCCGTGGTAAAAAAAACGCTCACCGGCGAGGGAGATGCGCTGGGTGATAAATTCGTCCAGATTGTCAGATCGGATGATGAACGGGCGATCCTGTTCACCAGCGCACCTCTGCGTGACGCCAACGAGCAGCTGGTCGGTGTGGTGATGGTCGGTTCGTACCTGGACTCGCTCCTGAAAACTTTAGACGAACAGGCTTTGAGCAGAATCATCCTGCTGGATGACCAAGGAAAACTGATCGCCACCACCCTGACCCAAAAGGAAGAGGGATTCCAGACCCTGATCGACCTGGCAGCCGAACATGGCCCGGCTGAGACCACCGGGCTGTATGACCTGCAGCTCAACGAACGCGAACACCGGGTTGCGTACGGGCCCTTCATTTTGCGTGAAGAGCGAGTGGGGCAGTTGGGCGTGGTGAAAGACAGCCAGTACCTGGTCAGCAAGGCAGCCACCAGCCGCAATTTGTTTGTTGGGCTGTTCGCAGGTGGCACCGTAGCCATGATTATCACCGGCTACCTGCTGGCCCAGGATATCGCCCGTCCGCTGTTGAAACTGCGCGACCTCGCCCAACTCGTCGCGCAGGGTAGTTACGAACAGCAGGTTGGCTTCGCCCGCACGGATGAGATCGGCGAGTTGGGCAGCGCGTTTGACGTGATGACCCGGCAGCTGCAGGAGCGAACCGAAACAGCCAATCGCCTGCTGGCTGAGACCGTCCAGCGCAATGAGCAATTAAAAGAAATCAACACCAGGCTTGAGGCCATGCAGCTTCAGCTCATCCAGTCAGAAAAATTAGCCTCGATCGGCCAGCTAACCGCCGGGATCGTGCACGATGTAAAGAATCCCTTTGCCGTCATCATGGGGATGGCAGAAGTCCTGGCAGAGAACGAGGAATTGGATGACGACACCAGGCACGGATTAAAAGTGATGCGCGAAAGCGCAGTCAAAGGGAATACCATTGTTTCAGACCTGCTCAAGTTCGCCCGCCAGTCAAAACCCGAGATGCGCACGCTGGATCTGCGCGAGACGGTCGAGACTGCGCTGCGGTTGACCGCTTACCTGACCCGTAAGTACAGTTTATCCATTGATCTGCCTGAACAGCCCCTGACCGCAACCTATGACGCGCAGCAGGTTGAGCAGGTCCTGATCAATATGATCCACAATGCCATCCAGGCCATGCCCGGCAAAGGTACGCTGAAAATCACCCTGAAGCAGGTCGAGAGAGCGGCCCATTTATCCATCCAGGATTCAGGTTGTGGGATCTCTCCCGATCACCTGAAGCGGATTTTTGATCCGTTCTTTACGACAAAACCAGAGGGACAGGGCACCGGGCTGGGCCTTTCCGTCAGCTACGGGATCATCGCGAACCATAACGGGCAAATCGATGTAGAGAGTGAACCAGGCAAAGGGACAACCTTTACCATCGTTCTGCCGATCCACCAGCCATCCTTAACAGACGAGGTAATTGAGCCATGACTGCTGAACGAGTCCTGGTAGTAGATGATGATGAAGCGTTGCTGAACCTGATGGCCTTAGCCCTCCGCCGGCGGGGTTACCAGGTTGAACAGGCCGCGGATGGGTTCAATGCACTCAAGATCCTCGCTTCGCAGCCGCCATTCGCGGTCCTGCTGACGGACATTATGATGCCGGGGATGTCAGGGCTCGAGCTGCTGCGTGAAGCCAAAAAGCTGGACAGGCATATTGAGGCTGTGGTGGTGACGGCCGTTCCAGACCTGGATACAGCCATCTCCGCGCTGCGGGCCGACGGCGCTTACGACTACTTGCTCAAACCCTTCGAATCGATGGGCCAGCTTCTTCTGGCAGTTGAGCGAGCCGCCGCTCAACGCCGGCTGCTGATCGAACGCGAACAACTGCAGGCCCAGATCCAGAGCGAGGCAGAACGCCTGCGCGCCCTGATCACTAACACAGGGGATGCCATCCTCTCTGCGAATGCAGACGGGATCTTGCAAATTGTCAACCCTGCCGCCGCGCGCCTGATAGGGGCCGGGGAACTGGAAGGCTGCTCTGCCTTTCAAACCCTACCACCCAACCTGGTCACGCTGATCATGAACTGGCAGGCCGTGGGCGGCAGCCTGCCGGCGGTCGTCGAAACGCCCTGGCCAGACGGCAGCATCCAGATGGTCAGCCTGACGCCTATCCCGGAAAACGGCGGCGCTCAATGGGGATGGGTCGCCGTTCTGCGCGACCTCACCCATGTCAAGCGCCTGGAAGAACTGAAGGCCCAACTGCTCATCGAAGCAGCCAGCCGCATCCGCATCCCATTAGCCCAGGCGATGAATGCCCTGGTTGAACTGAACAGTATGACCATGCAAAATGAACGCATGAGCAGCGTCGTCATTCGCCTGACCCAGATCTGGAAGCGGATTCAGGAGTGGGGAGACGACCTGAACGCCCTGCTGCGCATCGATTCAGAGTCCAACCTCCAGGCGACCAACATTGACATGAGCGCAGTTTTGAGAGAGGTTCAGCGCAGCCAGTCCGAGTCGCTGAGCCAGGTCACGGGTATCAGCCTGGAACTGGACTTAGAGCCAGGACTCCCGCAGGTATTCGCCAACCCAGAGCTGGTGCACCGCCTGTTGAATGGATTGATCAACCGGGCGATATCCCGCAGCGAGAAAGGCGAAACCATCCGGCTGTACGCGCGGACCCACAATGGACAGGTCTGGGTAAGCATCAGCGACAATGGCCCAGCCGTCAACGATACCGATTTACCGCGGATCTTTGAGAAATCCTTTGTCAAGACCAGCGCCAGGCCAGGAATCACCGGGCTGGAAATGGCCCTGGTAAAAACGATTATCGACCGCATGGGCGGCCAAATATGGGTCGGCGGGCAAGAGAAGAAGGGCAGCACAATCTTCGTCTGCCTGCCGAGCAGCGAACAGCCTGCACCGGTATAAATTTACCCAGGCCTGGCCAGCCAGGTGAGAGCGAAAAAAATGACGCCGTCATCGACCGACAGCCCGGATACTCAAAATAAGCCAAAGCGAACGGCTCTGTTTGCCTGGCTGATCCTGGTGCCGGTGGTATTCATGACCCTGGTCTTGTTCGGCCAGTTGGCCCTGCTGCTGGAGCAAGACAGCTACCCATCGGCCGATACGCGCTCGCAACTTAGAGCCAGCTACCTGGCCTGGTCTTACAACGAGATTCCCGCCATCGATATTGCGGCTTTCCTGGAAGACTTGCAAAACGAACAGAACCGGCTTGGGCTGCCTGGACGGCCACCGGTCATTGTTGTGCAGGAGGGAGAGCTTGTGGTCTTACCAACCAGCACAACCGGCCCGCTCGCCGCGATCTCGCCCACACCAACAGCGCAAAGGCAAACGCTGACGGTTTTCGCGCCCACAGGAACGGCTACGGCTACGCCAAGCCCAACACTCACTCAAAGACCGACTGACACACCGACGCCGCCGCCGACCTTCACCCCTTCTCCCAGCGCAACCAACACGTGGCCGCCGCCCCCGCCCCCCACGCCGACAGACACCGAGGAACCACCCCCGCCGCCTCCGCCACCCAGCCAGACCCCAACATACACCCCTGTCACCCCGTCTCCCACGCCAGTTATCCACACGGCGACCCATACCCACACCCCCGAATCGCCCACGCCAACCTATGCCCCGGTCCGGCCAATTGCCGAAAACAACGGCGAATCCGAAATCGACCCCTTCGGGCGGGGCTGCCTGGCCTATTTCGGCTACCGGAACGATAATCCGACGCAAGTTATCATTCCACTGGGCGAGCGCAACTATTTCAGCCAGCCTTACGTATTTATTGATCCAGACCCGCCGCCCTCGATCTTCGAGATCGAACGGGTTTCACCGGCCTTCTCGGTGATCTGGGATACAGGTGAGCCTTTCATCTGGTATCTGGACGGTCGAGAAGCAGTCGCGCGGTGGTGCTCTCCACCGCCGCCATAAAATCGAGTGATTTTTCGTCAAACTGGCGCAACTTTTCCAGGCCTAAGTCGTATATTAAATAACGTGAGTTCGGGTTACGGGAAAGTGTGGAAGTGTATTTGGGTGTCCCAAGTACGCCCTAATCCCGAACTGATGTTAAATAGATTTCGCTTGGAAGGTGTGTTATGAAGACGTATGTGCGCATTGGCTTGGTCCTGACACTGCTGGTTATATTTCTGACCGGAAACGCTCGACCAGCGCAAGCCGCGGTGTTTGACGAGGATGGCAGAATTGTAGCAGGTGAAGTGATCGACGATGACGTTTTTCTTTCTGGCGACCAGGTGATTGTAGACGGAACGGTCAATGGGCTGCTCATTGCTGCCGGTGAGACGGTTACCATCAACGGCGCCGTCAAAGGGGATGCCTTTCTGTTTGGCGAGACAGTCATCGTAAGCCCAGACGCCATGATTGATGGAAACCTCTTCCTGGGCTCACGGAAGGGCACAATCGCGGGCCAGGTCAGCGGAAGCTTCTTCGGCGGCGCCGCCTCCGTTGAGTTGGCAGAAACTGCGCGGATCGGGCGCAATCTCTATTTCGGAGGTTACAACTTTCAAAGCGCTGACGGTTCCAGCGTGTCGCGCGACCTGTTTGTTGGCGGTTACCAGGGCATCCTGGCAGGGGAAGTTCTGCAGGACGCTTACTTTGGCGGGGGTGCCCTTGAAGTTACCGGAAAGATCGGCCGCAACCTGCAAGTGGAAGTCGGGGATTCGAGCACCGGTGTGATGCCCGTTTCTTTTGGACAGGGAGATCTCCCCCCTGCTATCACCCCAGGCCTGCGCATTTCTGAAAGCGCCAGCATTGGAAACGAACTGGTCTACACCAGCGTGAAACCTCAAACCGATGCAATTAAAGCAGAGCCGGCCGGTGGAATTGTTTACCAGACCCCTGCGCCGGATGAGGAAATTGGAAAGACGGCGCCACCCCCATCCGTTACGACCCGTTATCCAGCAGCTGGCTGGCTGCTGAAATTTATCCGGGAAGCGGTTACACTGCTGGCTGTTGGCGCCCTGGCACTCTGGCTGATCCCAGCCGTTGTGCAACGAACGGTCACACAAGCCCAGGCGAAACCTGTTCCGGCAGCCGGTTATGGACTTCTGACCATCTTCAGCGGATACTTCAGTGCGCTTGTCGCGGTGGTCGCGATCCTGATGGCCGGGCTCTTGTTCAGCCTGCTAAGCCTGGGCGGCCTATCAGGGCCAGTGTTCGGGGTTGGATTCTCGGGCCTGGCATTGTTGGTAGCCCTCTTCACCTTCCTGGTCAATACCGCCAGTAAATTAGTGGTGGCATACCTGATCGGTAGCCTGCTGATGGAACGAGCCGCCCCCCAGACGGCAAACCGTTCAATCTGGGCGTTGATCGTCGGGGTGTTAATCTACGTTCTGGCGAGCTCGCTCCCTCTGATCGGGCTGCTGATTGGACTGGTTGCTACGCTCATCGGTGTGGGCGCAATGTGGTTAGCTTATCAGGCCTGGCGAAACCCGGCTGTTTCCGCCAGCCCGCCAGCCTCAGGAGCGGATTAAGGCACATAGCGGATCAAGGCCCCGCCATCCTGCCCGGCAACCGCAGCGATCCATATGGCGCCCAACCGGTCGGTGTACACCTTGCGGATATGGTTGGCGGGTATGCCGCTCGCGGTATCGAGCTGCTCCCAATTTTTGCCATCATAATGAAACAAACCCTGCGACCTGGTGCCGACCCACAAATGGCCGTTATGATCCCATGCCAGCGTGGTAACCACCGGCGCCATCACAATCTCTTCGCCCAGGTTGATGATCCACTGATAGCTCTGGCTGCCATCAAAGCGCACCAATCCTTCGTCCGTGCCCAGGAGCAGGCCACCAGCCGGATCTTCGACAATGGCATTGATCGAAATTTCGGGCAGGGGCACCTGCCACTGGTAATGTTGATACAGCAGAAGACCCCGGTCGGTGCCGACCCATACCTGACCATCCTTCTCAAAAAGCGCCCGGAAGACATTCCCGCTCAACCCGGTTGTCGGGCCATAGGAGCGCATCGTTGCGCCATCCCAGATGTCAATGCTTTGCTGGGTTGCAAACCAAATGTATCCGCGCTGATCGACGATCGAATCCAGGACCGGGGCAGAGATGCCTTTGATCCTGTCCAGGTGCAGCCAACCAAGCCCATCAAAATAACTGGCCTGGGGTTCCTGATCGTAGAAAATCCACATCCCGCCCGACGCGGGTTGGAGAGCGGATACGCGCGGGAAGACCAGCCCCGTGCGGTCAGGGTAAATCGCTTGCCAGGGGTCGAGCGGATGCGCCGGATCCAGGATATTCACGCCCTGGCTGGTTGCCAGCCATAGTTTTCCATCCTGGCTCTCGATCATATCGAAGACCTCATTGCTCACCAACTGATGCTTGTTGAGCGCCAGGTTAATCCGTTGTTCAGGCAGCAGAACCATCACCCCCGCTCCACGGGTGCCGGCATAAGCCACCCCATTGGCATCTACAACCAGGTCTGTGATTGGGGCATTTCGAGGAGCAGGGTAAATCGTCGAGCAGGAAAGTGTCACAACGTTGAAAGGGCAAACGCCATCCACAGCGCTGGCAATCCAGATAGTTTTCTGTGGGCTAACCTCAACATGGTCAACCGAGATAAAGGGAATCCCGGCGGCGGTTTGCCCTCCGTAAGAGTTCCACTTTTTGTCCCTGTAATGAACCAGGCCGGTTGGATATCCAAACCAGATGGACAGGTCAGAGGCCACAGAGAGATCATTTACCGCGCCAGAGGGGAACCCCGAAGCGCCGTTGAATGGAAAAATGGTGCTGCCCATGATCATAAAGGCGCTCTGGTTCCCGGCGGCGACCCAGATGGTCTGACCGACCACGTCGATCGCCAGGATATTTTCTGCCGGCAGTCCTTGCGCCCGGCCAACCAAACGCCAGCGACCCGACAAAAAATCAAGGATCGCCAGGCCCTCAGTAGACCCCACCAGCAAGCGGTTATTTTTCTGGTCGCAGAAGAGGGTTTGCACGCTTTTTAGCGTGGAACCATCGTCAAATGTAATTGGAATGCGGCTCCACTTGCCCAGCGAAAGATTATAGGCACTGAGGATGCCGGTTTCATGCCCCACCAGGATTTGCGTGTCCGGCATTGAACAGACCACAACATCATTTCCCTGGATCTCGACCAGCCCATCCTGGGTCGAAAAAATTTTTTCCTTCTCCGTTTCCAGATTCCAGCGAACCACGCCACCCAGGGTCGCCGCCCACAAGGTGTTCTCATGAACAACAATTCCCTGCACAAAGTCTGCGTTGCTAAACAGCGTCCACCCGGAAGGCAGGCGGGGTGTCGCCTGGAGCGTCATCGCCGGTGTAACGGTCGGTGTCTCGGGCGGCCTGGTTTGAGTGGCGGTAGCAGATGCTTTTGTTGGGGCTGGGGTCACAGTCGGTGTGAGAGTCGACCGGACTGTTGGAGACACGGCAAGGCTTGCTTCCATCGTCACAGGCGGCAGGACGGAACAGCTGGCCAGCAGACCGGCCAGAAGACACAAACATAACAGCCTGAGACGCAAAAATCGCTGCATGGTCCCTTTCAACGGGTCATTCATAAGAGCGAATCAGCATCGGCAGCCCCTCCTGGGGACGGAGAGTGACCAGCGCATCCACCTTTACCTGGGTATGGGGAGCCAATTCCAGCCAGAAGTGCTGGGTAATCATCGCCATAATTAATTGCGCCTCCACGGTGGCGAATCCGCTGCCAATACACAGGCGCGGCCCTCCACCAAAAGGCAGGTAAGAAAACCGGTGACGCTTCCCTTCACTTTCTGGTTCAAAACGTTCAGGCAAGAACTGATCTGGGGTTTGCCAGAAGTCCGGGCGCCGGTGAACAACATAGGGACTGATAATGACCATGGCGCCAGCCGGGATAGAAAAGCCCATCAGTTCGTCCGTTTCGATGGCCCGGCGCGTGATGACCCAGGCCGGCGGGTACAGGCGCAGCGCTTCGGAAAAGATCCGGGCAGTGTAAGGAAGCGCGGCCAGGTCAGATGAATCTGGCGCGCGCACGCCCAAATGAGCGGTCACTTCGGCACGCATTTTTTGCCGCACCTGGGGATGGCTGGACAGAAGGTACCAGGTCCAGGTGAGGGCGCTGGCGACCGTCTCATGGCCGGCGATCAACATCGTCAGAATTTCATCCCGTATCTGGCGCCGGCTCATCGGTTCGCCGGTCTCTTCATCCCTGGCCCTGAGCAGCATCCCCAGCAGGTCGTCGCCGGGCTGGCCAGACTGAAGCCGGGATGCGATTAACCCATAGACAGTTTCTTCCAGGGTGCGCAGCGCCCGGCGGAAGCGAAGGTTGCGCGGCGTTGGCACAAAATCAGGTGGAACAATGATATGCCGCACCCGGTGAACGATGTGATCCAGGGTGGTCAGAACTGCACCGGTCAGCCGGCCGGACTCGCGGCTGAGATCGATGCTAAAGAGCGCCTTTCCCACAATCTCAAGCGTCAGGCGCATCATCTCCGCATCCATATCCACCGGGATCCCCTGGCGAGCCGGCTCCTGCCAGCGCTCCAGCATCGCCTGAGTGGCCGGGACGATGATGCGATCCAGTTCCATCAGGCGCGGCCGGGCAAAGGCCGGCTGGGCCAGGCGGCGCTGGCGAAGCCACAAGGGACCATCGCTGGTCAACAGGCCCCGGCCGGTGATGGTCGAAAGTGCATTGTATTGGACAGTATCTTTACTGTAGCGGCGGTGCTGATCCTGGAGCACATGCTTGATCCCATCCGGGTGGCTCACCACATACACCGGCAAGGAAGCCACTGGAAAGAAGGCGAGGTCGCCGTATTGGGTAGAAAGGTCCAGGAGAAATCCTAAAGCATCCTTCTGGATTCGGCGAATCTGAGGCAGCAGTTCACGCGGCGTAGGGCCAGGGGGGTATCTGTCAGGAAGCGGGGGCATAGGGGACCTCTCCGTGCATTTTAGCATATCCGAATATCGAGTACAATTAATTTGCTATGGATGTTGATACACTTTCATCCCTACTGACCGGGTTGCCCATTCCACAGATTCAATATCACCGCGTTATTGGTTCGACCAATGATACCGGGCTGCACTGGGTAAATGAAGGCGCAGCAGACGGTTGCCTGGTAGTCGCCGATCAGCAGACCCACGGGCGCGGCCGGTTGGGGCGGCAGTGGATCACACGCCCCGGTTCAGCCCTGGCTTTCAGTCTTATTTTACGCCCTACCCCGGCAGAACAGGAGCGAATCAGCCTGTTTTCTCCGCTGGGCGCGCTGGCGATCAGCCAGGCATTGGAGGAAACACTGCGCCTGGCGCCAGAGATCAAATGGCCAAATGATATTCTCCTCGCCCGGCAAAAAGCAGCCGGAGTCCTGGTGGAGACCACCTGGCAGGACGAACATCTGCAGGGATTGGTCATTGGGATTGGCGTCAACGTGGCAGAAGATGCAGTGCCTCTGGCGAGCGAGTTAATGTTCCCAGCCACCTGCATCGAGGCGCATACCAGCCAACCAGTCGACCGCTGGAAGCTGCTGCAATCGATCCTCAGCGCGCTGTTTTCCTGGCGATCCCGGATCACAGAGCAAACTTTTTTCCAGGCCTGGGAAAGACGCCTGGCTTTCAAGGGAGAGTGGGTGCAAATTAGAGGCGCAGGCTCACCTGCACAAGGCGAGCCGCTAACCGGTTTGGTCAGCGGTATCGATAGGACAGGCAACCTGATCTTACAAACAGACCCCGAAATGACAGTCCTGGTCAGTGCTGGCGACGTACATTTGCGAGCTGTTTCATAACTGGAGGTATCCCTATGTTAGACGACTTGAGAAACTCATCTGCTTATATCGAAGAAGAAGAACCCGCCGAAGAGGAAGTTACCCAGTACCGTACCATGCGCGGGCAAAGAAAAGGGAGCTTTCTGGGCATGACCGCGCAGCAACGCTTTATCATCTCGGTGATGTTTTTCCTGATGGTGTGCGTTCTGGGCATATTCGCACTGGTATTATCCGGGAGCGTCGCCATCTTTTAACGACAAAAGAGACCTGACTTTCGAACACGCAGGGTCAGGTCTCTTTCTAGTTAAACCACCTGTCGCCGAAAAGGCTCAAGCTGTCTGGCGAAGCTCAGCCAGCTCGTTTTCGACAGACACAATTTCCGCCTTCAAATCAATCAGGTATTGCTCAAGACGGGCAATATATTCCTCACGGGTCAGGTAAACTTCCTGAGCCTGGTGGTCGTGACCACCACAACCACAGCTCCCACCGCAAGCACAGGCACCACCATTCGGGTCAGACATCGCGCCTCCTCATGAACTTAAGGGATTGATCGTCTTCCGGGTTCTACCAGCAAAAGTTTTTCGGACCTCATTCGTTTTGTGCGGCGGCTGCAGCGTCCACGCAAAACGATACAAGTAGAAAAACAGCACATACCCGGCTATATGTGCAGGACATGATTATACTCTAAATAAGACAAAAATTGTGTAATTTCCTGGTTGGAAGATATTCACATATTTTTTGCTTGCGAATCGGGCAGTAGATGTTGTAAGATATTGTTTAGTGGGCGAATTAAACCATCACTTATCACACAATTGAATTGACCAAGGAGAAGCCCTCATGGCCCGCAAATTACTGGCAGTTATCACCTGTGCTGCATTGCTTTCCATTTCTTTGGCGTGCCAGCTCTTCGGCCAGGCACCTGCCCAACCGACTCTCCCGCCTATCGGTGTCGAAACAGAGCAAGAGATTCAACCCAGCCCCAGCGCGACCGAAGATTTCTCCATCGCCACACGAGCTGCCGAGGATAACATGCACGCCACGCAAGAAAGCTTGCTGGCGACCGAGCAGGTCATCGCCCAATCCGCGACCCGGGCGGCGGCAGAACAGGCCACTGCCGAGGCCGAAAGCAGGCTGGCTCAAACTGCTGAAGTAGAACAGGCCGCTACTGCCCAGGCACAGAGCATGTACAGCGCGATCGAAAACCTGTACGCGGAGGGCCTGCTGCAAACAACCGCCGGGACCTACCAAACGATCGAGGATTTCAACGAATCTTGGGCGCAGTTGAATTGGTATCAATGGTGGAAGACCGGGCTCTCACCGGCCAATTTCGTGCTTCGGGCCCACACAGAGTGGGAATCGGCCAGCAAAACGGCCAACTGGTTTGCCTCGGGCTGTGGTTTCGTCTTCCGGGAACAGAACGAAGATAATCATTATATGATCTACCTGGCCCTGGACGGAAATATTTATATGAAAGGCTACGTAGATGGTCAATTCCGCGAACTGGGAAAAGAATATGCAGGGGGAATTAACCATCTGAAAGGCGGTGCGGATGTCATGCTGGTTGTTGAAGGCAGCCGCATTATCTACTTTGTCAACGGAGAAAAAATCTTCCAGCGGGAGCACAAGGATCTGCGCGAAGGAGATCGGAAGAGCGTCGTGTAGGGAAAGAGTGTAGGATAGGGTGT
>CAZBDC010000080.1:0-22629 GCA_964490575.1 uncultured Anaerolineaceae bacterium
GACTGGAGTTCAGACGTGTGCTCTTCCGATCTTTCGTTTGTGGATTCCAGCAGGTCAAGCATGGCCATGGCAATATCGTGCGCGCGAAAGCCCCACACGGTATCTTCAAAGTCAAATGGGGGCAGGTTGCCATTGTGAAGTTTGATGTTATCGTGCCACAGGTCGCAGTGGATGACGCGCAAATCTGACCGGTCAATGGCCGCATATGCCGCCTCGACATGCTCGTCCATGCGCTCCAGCAGGTCGCGCGCGGTGTCTGGGAGCGCCACCGCACTGTCCTGGGCTACCCGGCCGGTGATTTTATTTTCCTCGCCCCGCGACAGCCAGTGCTCGAAGCGCCGGGTGCTAAAACCGGCCGGTGGTTTCCAGGCTGCCCCATGCTGGTGAAGCGCGGCGAACAGCTCGCCCATCTTCTCCAGGTTTCGCTCGTTTAGGTAATGTCCCAACAGCCGCCCCGGGACCCAACTCATCAGGGTCACATTCCATGGCGTGGGGATGCCCGGATCGGAAATCGGCAGCACCAGCTCGCCGGAGCGAGCCAGCACGACCCTCGGGGCAGGAATATCCGTTTCGCGGGCCAGCGCCTCCAGCCACAGCGCCTCGGAGTATAAATCATCGAATGTCCGCCAGCCAGGCGAAGCCAGTCGGAGCATGAACTTCGATCCAAAGGCGGTTGTCACCCGGTAGAGCAGGTTGGTTTCAAAGGCATGGTAGGTAAGCTGGGGATCTTCGAGATCATAACGGGCCACCGCCGCGCTTGCCAGGCCGTGCAAGCGACGGAGCTTACCAGGGAAAGTGAGGTCGGAAAATTTTTTCGGCATACTCTACTCCGTCCTCAAAATCAATTCACGTTGAAGCTCAGGGGTGAGACTGACAAAATACGCGGTGAACCCGGCGACGCGTACGACCAGGTCGCGGTAGGCAGATGGGTTGGCCTGGGCCTGGCGCAGCGTCTCAGCCGAGACCAGGTTGACCTGAAGCTGCTCGCCGCCCAATTCAACATAAGTCTTGAGCAGCGCCACCAGCCGGTCGATCCCCTCCGGGCCTTCAAAATGCGCCGGCGCCAGGCGCAGGTTAATCGCCGCTCCGCCCGGCGCCAGGCGGTAGCTGGCCTTAGCCAGCGAGCGCAGCGCGGCGGTGACCCCACGCCGGCTGCATCCCTGTGAGGGCGAACCACCATCACTGAGCGTTTCACCTGCCCGGCGGCCGTTGGCCGAGGCAGCGGTCAGCGCGCCCATGCTGGTGTGGCTGAGAACCGAGCCGAACATGGCGTAGTGATAAGCCCGGCGGACCGCCTGTGGATTCTGTATCAGGCAGGCCTGCCAGGCCTCATCCGAGTAGCGCCTGACCTGCTTCCCAAAACTCTCGATGGCGCGCACGGCGATTCGGTCGGCTCGCTCGTCATCGTTGCCGTACTTTGGGGCGCGCTGCAGGCACATCTGGCGCAGGCCTTCCTGCCCGGCAAAATCAGCCCGCAGTGCAGCCAGCAGTTCGTCTATCGGCACTTGCCCCTGCCCATAAACCAGCTCAGCCAGGGCTGCCAGGCTGTCAACCGTGGTCCCCAGTCCTACCCCATACAAGCCGGTTAACAGATAGCGCGCTCCACCTCCGGTTGCATCCTGACCGCGCTCCAGGCAGTCACGGATGAAAGCTGAGTTAAGCGGTTCAGGAGCGTGCCAGCTGAGCCGCCTGTCGTAGTCGTCCTTGGCAGACAGCAGGTCATTCAGCGCTGCCTCCACCTGGGTCTCGTAAGCGGCGAACAGGTCATCGAAACCGCCAAAACCGCGCGGGTCGCCGGAGGCCGGGCCAATCCGTTGGTCACGAACCAGGTCACGGCCATTGTTGAGAGCCAACTCCAGGCACTTGGCCAGGTTCAGGTACGCATCCGTCCACGGCGCACCCAGGCCCGGCAGAAAAGTCTCCACGCAGCCGACCGGGGCAAAGTCATAGGCTTCTTCAGGCGGGAATCCGTAATCCAACAGCCCGGGAATGATGACATCATCATTGAAAATGGCCGGATGGCCCGCCCCGCGCAGGATGGTCTCGGCGATTTCGCGCCACAGCCAATCTGGCGTCCTGGCATGAACCCGGGTGGACAGGTTTGGCTGCTTGCGGCTGATCCAGCCTTCAACACACAGGCACAGGCGGGTCAGGTCGTTGGCAGCATCCTGCCCACCTGTTGTCTGCCCACCCAGGCTGAGATGGGCAATATCATCGCCCTCGCGGTTGACCTTGAGCCAGAACAGGGCCAGCCATTCACGGGCAGAGTCTTCATCCAGCCGCCCGGCCTGTAAGTCGGCCTGGTAGAAGGAATAAAGATACTGGTCGAAACGGCCAAAGGAGTGGCCGACTCCGCCATCATCAAGCTTGATACCTAGATGGGCAAACCAGACCAGTTGAAGCGCCTCATGAAAGGTGCGCGGCGGGTGCCCGGCCAGCCAGGCACAGCGACCGGCGATCTCCACCAAGTCCCGGTGGCGTTGAGGAGCGGACTCGGAACGCGCCATCTCAGCCGCCAGGTCTGCGTAACGGCGGATATAGGCTGATAGGGCGCGCAGAGAAACTACCATCGCCTGGCGAAAAACCCGCCGTTCTTCTGCTACTTCCCCCCTGGCGCCTTCTTCTTCAACATTCGAATTCTGGGCAGCTGCAATCAGCCCATCCAACCCAACTGCCACCAGGCGGGAGAAGTCGGGGATGGCGTGACCATCCCGGTTGGTCCACTTCCAACTCAACCCATGCCTCCCCGCTCGCCGTTCAGCAGCATGCCAGGGAAAAGACCTGCAGAAGCGATCCTGGCGCGCCCGCCAGAAAGACTGGGCTCGCTTGAGCGCAGATGGGCGCGAAACCGCCACGTTTTCCAACCCGACCTCCCCAACCAGCAGTTCGTCCGGGTGAAGCGTGATGGCAATCTTCTCCATTACATACGCCAGCCCATGGGCATAGCGCAGCGGCAGCGGTTCGTCCGGGTGAATGCGGAAGTACTGCCATAAAAGCAGCGCGCGCTCATCGCCGCCGTTTGGGTACCAGGTCCTTTCCAGGCCGGTCGGTGGAAATCGCCGCAGGAGGCGCTGGACGCGGGCAGGAGGGACGGAGGTCATGCCAGCCGCCGGCTACTTCGCCGCGCTGAAGGAAATCTTCTGAGTAATATCAAACGGCTGGCCGCCTGCCTCACCCTTTCCACGCACGGTGACTTCGCCTGGCTCATTTGCGACGATGACCACGTTCCACAACCGCATGAAACCATAGGTGGGGTATTCCATATCCAGCGAGCCAAACGCCGCCAGGTCAACCGGGCGGTTATCGATGAATAACTCGTACGAGTGATCCTTCCACTTCTGTTCCAGGTTCAGGCCCTCGATCTCATCATCGTCATTCAAGATGAAATTATTATCATAGATCGCGATCGAGATGTTCAGCCGTTGGCCCACCACTGCCGTACAGGAATATTCGCCTTGATTGCCTTGTTCAACACAATTAAGTGTCCCAGGCGCCGGAAAATCGGCCGATGTCCCCGTGGTAACCGTGACCACACCTACAGCGTCACCCGGTTGGACCAGCTCGCCGCGCGGTCCGCAGGCAGCCATTGCACTCGCACTCAACAGGATGATCAACACAATGATTCCATAAAACCCAAACCGCTTCATCTCTCCCTCCTTTGGGCCGGGCCAGGTTTACCCGCGCGGTTGTCATTATAACCCGGCCTGCCTGAAAGACAGCCACATTTCCACACCTCACTGTGTCCGAAACAAATCGAACCGCTTTCAGGCTGCTATTTTCAACCGCGCGGGGACAAACGAAACTATGGCATCCCTTGTCTTCGGGCGCCAATCTGTCAATTGCGCATCAACAGCAGATCGATATCTTCGTCGAGCGATTGCAGATCTTCTTCGTGCTCGACTTCCTGTTCGAGGATCGTCAGCACGATGTTGTACGTGACCGGGTCAGGGTCTTTGACAATCTGCAGCAGCCTCTGGTAAACATCGATAGCGCACTGCTCGCCCTTGATATTTTGGGCCAGGATCTTCTTGACGAAGGCATCGGTAGGGGCCTCATAACCGCAGTGGGTATGTTTCAGCCATTCCTCCGGGCTGATCAGCGGCGTACCGCCCAGCTGGATGATGCGCAGCGCCAGCATATCCGCGTGGGCCAATTCTTCAGTAGCGTGAAGCAGCAGTTCCGCCGCAACCGCATCTTTCATCGGGCCCTTGACGATCTTGGCGCCCAGCCAGTACTGGTAGTAAGCCAGCCACTCATCCGCGAAGGCCTGGTTGAGCAGTCCCAGCAATTCATCGACATCCATACCAACAATCTGGCGACCTTTGGTTCCCATGGTACGTTCCTTTCGTGAGATGGACTTATTTAATTACGTAATAATTATAGACCGAATCCAGCTATTCACATACCACCCAAAGAGCGCTAAATCTGCCTGCCCTGGATCAGCAGGGCTGCGAACCCCAGCAGCTTAAAAAACCCGGATGTATAATCACAGAAAACTTATGTCGAAAATTAACCCACATCCCCCAATCATCCCGAACCGCGGCCGCTTCGTTGACCCTGAAGGTCGCCAGGTCATTCTGCACGGTGCCAACCTGGCCAACAAAGACCCACACTCGGGCTACCTGGGCGCAACCGAGGCGGACTACACCGCCATGCGCCGCTGGGGCTTCAACACCGTCCGCCTGGCCGTGTTCTGGGACGGGATCGAGCCGGCGCCGGGAGACTACAACGAAGAATACATCCAGGCGATCGCCCGGCAGGCCGACCTGGCAGCGGCGTGCGGCCTGTACGTCATCCTCGATATGCACCAGGACCTGTACAGCGTGCTTTATTCGGATGGGGCTCCAGCCTGGGCCACCCTCGCAGGCGAGCAGCCGCACGTGATCGAGAGCGAGGTATGGAGCAACGCCTACTTCACCAGTCCGGCGGTGCAAACCGCACTGGATAACTTCTGGCACAACGCGCCTGCGCCGGATGGCGTTGGGCTGCAAGAACATTACGCACAGGCCTGGGAACGCCTGGCAGAGCGCTTTAAAGCCCACCCGGCTGTAATCGGCTATGACTTGATGAATGAGCCCTTCCCCGGCTCGGCAGCGCTTGAGTCGCAGATTGCGCTGTTCGCCCGCGGTGCGGAACTGCTGGCAGAGTTAGACGGTCCAGGCGTTCCTTCCGCCGAGGACTTAGCCATGCAGTGGCTCGACCCGGCCGGGCGCTTTGCGATCCTGAAGCGGCTGGAGAACGCCAGGCTGTTCGCGCAGGTTATCGACGCGGCTGCCCCATATTACACCACCTTCGAGCAGCAGGCGCTGATGGCGTTCTACCGCCGCACCGCCCGCGCCATTCGAAGCGTTGATTCACACAAGATCCTCTTTCTCGAGACCTCCATGGGCTCGAATATGGGCGTGGTCAGCGCGATCGAGCCGCTCCAGCAGCCAGGCGGCGCGCCCGACCCATCCCAGGCCTACGCCCCACATGGATATGATCTGGTTGTGGATACCGCCAGCATCGCCAGCGCCAGTGCAGAGCGAGTTTCCCTGATTTTCTCACGCCATGGCGAGACGGCCCGCCGGCTGGGACTGCCCATGTTGGTCGGCGAGTGGGGCGCTTTCGACGGGCTGCCCAGCACGCTCCCTGCGGCCTGGATGGTCGCGCGGCAGTTCGAGCGAGAGTTGTGCGGCGACACCTACTGGCTGTACGAGCCCGGTCTCGACCGGCTGCCGCCCTTCCAGGCCATCAGCCGCGCCTACCCCGAGCGCGTGGCCGGGACGCTGGAAAGCTATGCCTGCGACCCGGCCGGTGGAGCGTTTACCTGCCGCTGGCTTGAAACCGGCGCGGTTCGCGCAAATTCGTGCTTTTACCTGCCTGCCTGGACCGGTTGGCCGTCCCGTCGCATCCACCTGGACCCGCCCGGCAGCGGGTTCACCATCGAGCCGGACGCGGCAGGCAACGCCTGGGTGCGCGTGGAACCGCTGGGCTGGCAGGCAGCCCGGGTGTTATCCGTGGAATAATTATCTGTACAAACCATCAGGGAAGAAAAACCCACCTGCTCAAGATCAAACCAGGAGTACAGCCATGATTTTTACCGTGGACGGAAAACAATTTATGCCAATGGGCGGGCAGGCGCATAATTCCAGCGCCTACAACGCAGCCGAGCTGGCCTCGGCCATCACCGGGGTGAAAGCCCTGGGCGGCAATACGCTGATCGCCCCGGTTTACTGGGAACAGGTCGAGCCAGAAGAAGGCGCTTTCGATTTCAGCCCGGTCGACATGCTGCTGGATTCATGCCGCGAGCACGACCTGCGATTGATCGTACTGTGGTTCGCCACCTGGAAGAACGGCGAGATGTGCTACTGTCCAGGCTGGGTCAAGTCCGACCGGCAGCGCTTCCGGCGCGTGCTTTCCCACAGCGGCCAGCCGATGCAGGTGTTGTCGGCCTTCTGTTCGCAGTCACAGCTCGCTGATGCGCGCGCCTTTCGCGCCCTGATGGCTCACCTGAAAGAAACCGACGGCGCAACGGGCACCGTCATCGCCGTGCAGATCGAGAATGAACCGGGCATCCTGGGCGCGGATCGCGACTACAGCCCGGAAGGCGAGGCTGCGTTGCACGAACAGGTTCCTGCAGAGTTGATCGCCTATCTTAAGCAGCGCGGCGCGGGCGAAACCTGGCAGGCCTGGCAGGCCAGCGGCGCGCGGGCGCAGGGCAGCTGGGATGAGTTGTTTGGGCTGCACGGCGCCGAGTTCTGCACGGCCTGGTCGGTTGCCAGGTACATCGATGCGGTTGCAGTGCAGGGAAAGCAGGCTTACGCCCTGCCCATGTATGTCAACGTCTGGTTGGGCTACCCGGGCTGGCCCGTACCCGGGTTCTATCCATCTGGCGGCGCAGTGTGGCGGACCATCGACGTGTGGAAATGCGCCGCTCCCCACATCGACCTGATCGCCCCGGATATCTACCACGCCAACTTCAACGATTACCGTACCATCTGCCAGCAGTACGCCCGGCCTGACAACCCGCTCTTTGTCCCCGAGTCAAGCGCTGACGGAATTAACGCGCGCAACATGCTGCGCGCCATCGCCGACTTTAATGCGATCGGGTACTTCTGCTTCGCGGTTGACAGCTTGCTGGATATGAACGGCAACGTGCGCGAAGGCGCGCTGCCCTTTATGGAAAGTTTCCGCAGCGTGATGGCTCTACTGCCGCTGATCCAACGCTATCACGGCACGGGCCGCATCCGGGCTGTGGTAGAAGAGGATTACCAGGTCAACCAGTGCTTTGAATTCGAGCGCTACCTGGGAGCAACACCTTTCATGAACATAGGTGGATATTCCGAGCACAAAGACCACCGCCACGGGCGCAACCCCCAGATAACTGCCGGCCGGCCTCACTTTGGCCTGATCGTCGAGGCCGGTCCGCATGAGTTCTACCTGGCAGGCAACTTCCACCTGTTCCTGGTATCTAAAGAAAGCCCGCGCTGGAACGACGTGCTCAAAAGTCCTTTCGTCTTCACTCCGGTCGACTACATTTCGGTCGAAGAAGGCTACCTGACGCCCGGCGGTGACTTTATACCCACCCGCGCCCGTAACGGCGATGAGGTGGTCTTCGGCGGTTTCTGGGCCTCGCCCGCCTGCGGGGTGATCCGAGTCCGGCTGGTGGAGGAATGAGCGCGGGGGCTAAGTTTCTTTCTTTCCCACTACATACCGTCGGTCATCGTTTTACTCCTTGATGAGTAGGCCATGATGATTACCGGTTTCATTGTGGCGCCGCGCCAGGGAATGTTCAAGCTATCCCCCATTCGTATTGTTATTTATAATCATAGGAACGCAGATGGCAAGGAGGAAAACGTGAACGGTACGACCTCTCCCCAGGCAGGTGCTCAATGAACCCGGCGATCTGGTGGATTCGCCGTGACCTGCGCCTGGAGGATAACCAGGCCCTGGCCGAGGCGCTTGCGCAGGGCGGGCCGGTCATCCCGCTGTTTGTGCTTGACCCGCGGCTGCTGGACTCGCCGTACAGGAGTGAAAAACGGACCGGGTTCATGGCGGCAGGTCTGTGCGCGTTGGACGAAGCGCTGCGCAGGCGCGGTAGTGCGCTGGTGGTCCGCCGCGGCGATCCGCTGGAAGTGCTCCAGCAGGTGCTCGCGGAGACCGGTGCAGACGCGATCTTTGCCGAGGCAGACGTATCGCCTTACGCCAGATCACGCGATGCGCGGATCGGGCAGGCGCTTCCACTTCAGTTCACTGCCGGGCTCGCGGCCCAGCCGGTCGAAGCCGTGCGCAAAAGCGATGGTCAGCCCTACACAGTCTTTACCCCGTTCAGCCGGGCCTGGCTGAGCCTGCCCGCGCCCGGGCAGCCGCTCCCCGCGCCCGAACACCTGCCTGCCTTCTCGGAACGGCAGCTCGCTTCGCTCCCGCTCGATGCACTGCCTGACCTGCCCTTCACCGGAGAGCCAGCCAGGCTTTTTCCGCCCGGCGAAGCCGAGGCGCAGCGGCGACTGGCGGACTTTCTTGACTCTACCATCTATGGTTATCACGCAGAGCGCAACCGGATGGACCTGGAAGGCACATCCGGGCTATCCCCCTACCTGCGCTTCGGCATGCTCTCAGCCCGCCAGGCGGCCTGGGCGGCCCGCGCGGCGATTGAGCGCGCCCCAGACGCGCTCGCCCGGCAGGGCGCATCGACCTGGCTGAACGAGCTGATCTGGCGGGAGTTCTACCTGGCCATCCTTTACCACTTCCCGCACGTGCGCCGCATGGCATTCCGCCCAACCATGCGCGGCGTCCGCTGGCGCAACAATCCGGCTCACTTCGCCGCCTGGTGTGATGGACGCACCGGCTACCCGGTCGTCGACGCGGCCATGCGTCAGTTGAACCAGACCGGTTGGATGCACAACCGGGCACGAATGATCACGGCCTCGTTCCTGACCAAAGACCTGCTGGTCGACTGGCGCTGGGGCGAGCGCTATTTCATGCAGCGCCTGCTCGACGGCGACCCGGCGTCCAATAACGGCGGCTGGCAGTGGACCGCCGGAACGGGAACCGATGCCGCGCCATATTTCCGCATCTTCCACCCGGTTTTGCAGGGGCAGAAATTCGACCCCCAGGGCAGCTATGTCCGGCGCTGGGTGCCTGAGCTGGCCCGCGTACCGGATGAGTTTATCCATGAGCCGTGGAAAATGCCGGAAGAGATCCAGCGCCAGGCCGGGTGCGTGATTAGCAAGGAGTATCCCGGACCAATTGTCGACCACGCCGTCTCCCGCCAGGCCGCACTGGAGGCTTACAAAGCATAGGCACGGAAAAAATTGTGGCATATAATCGGGTCAGCGCCATGTAGCAAGGAGAACACTCGATGAAATTTACTGGCATATGCCTGGTCTCCGAGGATGTCCCGGCGCTGGTTCGATTCTACAGCGACATCCTGGGCTGCCAGCCCGAAGGAGATGATATCCACGCCGAGTTTGTGCTGGATGGGCTGAGCCTGGCAATCTTTACCCGCCAGGGCATGGAAGAGATGGCCCCCGGGTCGATGCATGGCGCGGGGTACGGCGGAGTCACGCTTGGCTTTGAAGTAGACGACGTAGATGCGGAATACGCACGGCTCACAGCGCTGGGATTGCCGGTGGTCAAGCCGCCTGCTACCTACCCGTGGGGCGCGCGTTCGGCCTGGTTCCGAGACCCGGACGGTAATATCGTCGATTTCTACAGCCGGGTGAGATAGGGTCAGATAGCAATGTCGTAGATTTCTACAGCCGGGTAGCCCATGGCCCGACAGTAAAACCGTCAATTTTTTCGAGGTTTTCGATTCGAAACCGCCTGGTTGGCGCGCGACAGGACCATCTCATAATTCTCGGGGGTGCACTGGACCAGCATGATGGCTCGCTGGCCTTTGCGCAGGGCAATCGTATGCCTGCTCTGATCTGTGGTGATGTTATCCACCCGGGTCCAGCGGACCATCTCACTCTGGCGGGAATGCGCCAGCAAGCCTGCGCCCATTGCGGTCGGCCGGCCGGAAAGGACCAGCAGCAGGTTGACCACCTGGTTACGTTTGCGCGTGCCCCCGGTGGTAACCGCCTGCACGCCCTCATCCGTCAGGGTATACCGCTGCTGGTAACGATTGCCATAGAACAGCAGAATCGCCACCGCGCTCAACAACATCAGCCCCACGAATATTCCAAGCGAAATGAGTGCATAGCTGCCCACCCGCGCCAGGGTCAGGTCGCCGTCGACCGCCCGCAGGCCGGTTAAGAGCAGAAAAACGACGAGTGCGCCCAGTCCTAACACGAGCGCTAACTGCCGGAGCAGAACCGAACTGCCGGTCATCGAAATACCGGCTTCCCAGGTGAGGGTACCATCATTTTGTTCATCAGGGTAAATCACTGTGTTGGTAGACATGGAACCTCTTATTTGATATTTTCGCGGTTAGGGCGCAAGGTTAAGCCCTGAGATATACATCCAGACTTCAATCCGACCGGGCCCATCGCAGGAGGTAATCGCATCAAACGTATCCAGGTCAGTCTGCTGTTCCTGGTTGGTCGTAATCACTTCTTGTCTCCAGAACTGCATGTGCGGGCGGAGGATATCCAGGCCCCCTTCGATCACAAAACGGTCATACTCGGCATCCCCTCTAATCACATGCTCGACAAAGGGGATATCGATCAAAGATCCACTGCCGGTGATATCCTGGGTGGTTGTGGAGCCAGAGCTTTCGTAGGCGTCATGGTATGCAAATTCAAACTGCAAGGAAATCGATTTTCCATCCGGCGAGACTTTACCTGAAAGTTTCTCCTGGACAATCTGGATGAAATCGTTGGGCAGAATCCGGTCGACCGTAAAAGCGCCGTCTCCGGTCCATTCCGAGATCATGCCTCGCTCCAGGTAGTTAAAACTGCTGGTAAAAAATTGATCGCCCTGGTAACACAGGCCGTCAGCGACCGGGCTGGCCATGACATAGATGCCGGTATAAATCGCTTTCGAGCGAGGGCTCGATTCGAGCAGCGTTCCATCCGTAAAGTGGGCGCGTACAACGAACTGGTGTTCGCCTGCACCCAGGTCGGGCATCGAAAAGCTGCTGCTCAGCTTCCCATCCTCTTCTACCTGCAGGTCGCCCAGGCTGAATTCCTCTTTTGTCCCGGCAATGTAAAAAAGGGCTTCGGCCGCCTGGATTCGCTTTCCAGGGGATGAATCCAGCTCTGGATCCAGGGAAAACAATGCGTTGATATCCAGGTCCGTATCAGGCGCAATGGATTTCAAGTCGCCCAGGCTTTCGACTTCCAGCGTGGCGCAGGAGCAGCGCGGGGCGGGCAGCCCAAGCCGCTCAAAGGTGCGCCGGGCTACTTTGCCCCCATACAACAGGTCGGACGCGTGGCTATAGTATTCCTCGTGGTCCACATCACCCAAGTTATCAGTCCGGAAGTTAGCGATATTCAACCCGGCCATACTAGCCAGGGGAACGGCGCCATCGCTGTCGCTGGCCCTCCCACCCAACCCCGGCACAGCCGCCTCAGGATCGCGCAGCAGTTTTTCAATCAGCGTCGCCCCCAGGGCTGTTTGCGTAAAGAGATATGGCTCATTGAAGCGTTTTGAGGTCACGCCGTATAGAAAATAATACTTTTCACCGTTCTGGTAAGGATCGCTCTGGTTCAACTGGCGCAGGTTATCGTTGTAAAGCCAGCCACCCCGGTTCAGATCGTAATATTCCGCGGTTTTTCCGGGTGGAATAGCCTCTGGGTTAATGGTAAACAGTTCGTCCAGGCGCAGCGGTTGGATGTTGTCCCACCGTAAATCACGCTCGCCGGGTGTATCAAGCTGCATAAACCGGTCCAGCGCCCAGTTGAGATTTTCACCGCCCAGGAAACTGTTGAAGACGCTCACCATCGCCCCACCCCCCACTGCCTGGTAAGGTCCATGAAGCAAGTACCCCAACGTGATCAAAGGACTACCATGGTGCGGCGTTCCCCAGGTAACGAGCTGCTGGAAGTTCTCCTCCGGCCAGCCGTCCAGCTGGCGGATTGCTTCGCGAGAAACCAGACCGCCCATCGAGTGAGCGGTAATGAACAGGTTCACAGGAATCTTCGCAGCAGCCATCTTTTTGATGAAATAGCCATCGTTCCGCGCGCCCACCTTTAACGCTTTGGCCAGCGTCGTTCCCAAGGGTTCAACCGGACTCCCCTCCAGTGGGCTGTAAGCCGGGCGATAGGTGGGATAGATAAACTCGTAAAAAGCTGTGCAGTCCACCTGGTCCTTCTTCTCTGCCAGGAAGGATTTATACAGCTCGATCCAGACATCTTTTTTGTACTCTACCATCCAGGGATCTTCAGCGCTGGGCGGGGTTGAGCCGTCTTTTTCTTCCTCATTATGCCCATGAACCAGCACAATAACATTGACGACCGGCTTCTGGAGCAGTTCTTTATCCTGTTTCAGGTCCGCCGGGCGGCGTAAGCCGGGCTGCGATGCATCAGGGATCATCCGAACCAGCCGGGGAGCGATCTGCCATTCCAGGTGGCTCTGAAAAGTCATCAGTATGTACCGGGTTCGGGAAACCTGGGCAGCCCGCGACCGGAAGGCAGCCATCCGGACCGTATTTGAGCCTCTGCTCCCAATCTCGGGAGTTGAAAGCGCAGTGGTGATCCCGTCCACGACGACCAGGTTGCCATCTTCATCCAGTGTAAAGGGCAGGAAAATAACCCTGTCCTTCTGAAGCTCCCCATCAACCAGCACGTCTCCCACCCGGGCAATATTGACCGTCGCCGGATCGAGATCACCCAACTCCTGCGCCGGGATGGTCAGCACCGGGACAAAGTTTTCACCCACCTGGGAAAGATCGACCTCCAGGACGCGCTGGCTGCCGCTCACCTGTAAATCTGGTCGATCCTCCAGCTGGATCGTACTGCTTTCTTTTGTAAGCGCGACCGGTACTGGAGAAGCGCTGGCAGGCAGCCTGACCCGGGTGCCATCGCTGAGAGATAGCACCGTAGGCCCGCCCGAGGTCATGCCTGTGACTGTTTCAGAAGCTGTTTCCGTGGGCGCTAACCGGCGCAGCTCGTAATCCGGCTCGCCAGCTTCCTCATTTTCAGAGATAATGACCGGCGGGTTTTGAGGGATTCCGATCTCCGGGCCTCCCGGCATATTTTTCAACAGGAGAAAAGCGCCTGCGACAATACCGCAGCACAGCAGCAGCCCAAAGCCGCCGATGAAGAGCAGGAGAACCGGGGAGCGGCCCTGTTTTGCAGGGCTGGCGCGCTTTCGGGCAGGCGCCGGTCTTTGGGGAGGCCGAACAGCGGGTTTAGCAGTTCGAACTCGTGGCGCCGGGCGCTCTGGCAGATCATCCCGTCCCAGTGGAGTGCCCTGATCCGGCAAATCGGGAGGATCAGGCAGGTCAAATTTGAGACCGCAGTTTTTGCAAAATCTTGCTCCTGGCGAAACTTTCACCCCACAGTTACGACAGAATTTTGGCATATTAACTCGCCTTAGTCTCCCACATAATTTTCACTCAATCACTTGATACAACTATTATATGAAATAGCGCTCAATTTCACTATAAAATCGAAATTAAGTTTGAAAGGTTTATAAGATTTTTCAAGCAAATCCGCTTCACTTCCAGGTGGCGCCCGCAGAGAGAGGCGCATCTACTTCCCATTCATCAGCAATTTTGCACCCGCGAAGCGCATTAAATTCACCACCTACCGGGGACGGTCAGCGCCCAGGATTCGGCAAGTTTTCCTTCTTCCAGGCGATCGATTTCCAGGATCGCGAGGCTTTCCACTTCGCCAGTGGTCGGGTTATTTAATTGAAATGTGCCCCGCAGGGCCATCATATCTCTATCGAACAGGACTTCATCGATGGTGATTGGTTTCTACTACTGCATGCGGCGCTGGCACTCTCGGCGCTCAGGCGAACAACAACAGGCTGACGGCCATGACCACCATGCCCGTGATCACGCCGTAAATAGCAATGTGATGTTCCCCATATTTCTCCGCCGTCGGCAGCAGTTCATCGAGTGAGATATACACCATGATCCCGGCCACACCGCCGAAGACGAGCCCAAAGATCGCATCGCTGAAGAAAAAACGCAGCAACAAAAACCCGACCAGTGCGCCGAGCGGCTCCGAGAGCCCGGATAGGAACGAGTAAAAGAACGCTTTCCGCCGGCTGCCGGTCGAGAAATAAATCGGTACCGACACAGCGATGCCCTCTGGGACGTTGTGAATGGCAATCGCGATGGCGATGCTGATCCCCAGGGCAGGGTCTTCGACCGCGCTGGCGAATGCGGCGATGCCCTCCGGGAAGTTATGGATGGCAATCGCCAGGGCGGAGAACAGCCCCATTCTTAACAAGGCCGGGTTGCTCTTTTCCGCTGCCGGGCGTTTGCTTGTTGAAAGCTCCATTTCGGATACATCCCGTACTTCGTGCGGGTTTTCGTACTTAGGCACCAGTTGATCGATCATGGCAATCAAGGCGATCCCGGCGAAGAAAGCAATCGTCGTCAGCCAGTACCCCCACCTGGCCCCATAGACCTCTTCCAGGGAAATCCGCGCTTTGGCGAAAATCTCGATCAGCGACACATAGATCATCACTCCGGCAGAAAACCCCAGGGCAGCCGATAAAAATTTGTGGTTGGTCTGGTGGGTATAAAAGGCCAGGATGCTGCCTACCCCGGTGGCCAGGCCGGCTAACAAAGTAATGCCAAAGGCGAATAATAATCGTTCCACGCTGATTTCCATGAATTAAGTATAGCCAGAATCAATTTCTTTAAGAACTCGTTCTGCATTCTCCTTTACAGGAACAGGGTCTTGATCCACAATTAACAGTAGGCTGTCCCAAAAATGTTCACAAAACATCAGTGACCATTCAGGCCCGGCCAATTATGTGTATCGGGAGGGTAAATGGATTTCATCCTCGTTCTAAAGATCATCGCCGCTTTGGCAACCGTGGCGACCGGGCTGCTGGGGTTGATCAAACCCGGCGCAACCTATGATTTTATCGGCCTGACCGCCAGGGGTGCACGGGGTGTTTCGGAAATCCGCTCAATCTTTGGCGGATTGTTTATCGGGCTGGGCGCTGCGCCCCTATTCCTGGGCGAGACTGCCTACCTCATGCTCGGCATCGCCTACCTGGCCATCGCCGCGGCGCGCGCATTTTCGGTCGTCTTCGATAAATCTACCGCCCAGTCCAACCTGATCAGCCTGGGCATCGAGATCGTACTGGGCCTCATCCTGGTACTATAACCATCTGGCGGAATAAAAAAAATGACCGTTCGAATTGTTACTGACAGCACGTGCGACCTGCCCCCCGAGGTGGTTGCAGAAAACGGCATCCGCGTGATCCCAATGTACATTCACATTGGCAGCCAGGAATACCTGGACGGGATCGACATCACCCGCGAGGAGTTCTACCAGAAATTGCCCACCTTCCCGGCCCAACCCACCACGGCGGTGCCCTCCATGCAAAAATTTCATGCCGTTTATGACGCGCTGGCCGAGGAGGGCGCGGACGAGGTGCTCTCGATCCACGTCTCCGCCAGCTTGAGCGCCATCGTCAGCGTGGCCCAGTCCGCCGCCAGGGAGACTACCTCGACCCTGGTCTCTGTGCTGGACTCGCGCCAGCTCAGCATGGGGACGGGTTTCCTGGTCATAACCGCCGCAAAGCTGGCTCAAGCCGGCGCCCGCGTAACAGAGATCCTGGCAGCGCTCGAACAACAAATCAAGCGCACCCACACCTGCGCCGCGCTGGATACGCTGGAATTCCTGCGCCGCAGCGGCCGGATGAACGGCTTTATGTCAACAATCGGCACGATGCTCCAGATCAAACCCCTTCTGATGATGTACGATGGCGTCGCCACCTCGGCCAAACTGCGCACCCGCAAACATGCCTTGCAGCGCCTGGTCGAGCTTTTGCGCCAGTATGCCCCGTTCGAGAAGATCGCCTTCCTGCATTCAGAAGCGCAAGAACACCTGCAGGCTCTGATCGAGGAAGCCAGAGACCTGCTGCCGGAGGGCGAAGTCTGGCTCGGGCAGGTTAACCCGGTCCTGGGCGCGCATCTTGGCCCGGGCGTGGTCGGGTTTGCCTGCATCTCCAAATCTTGATCAGAAGGCGCTTCTGGCTTGGCAAACGGGCGACGGACGTGTGATAGAATCAGCATCGATGGAGGCAAAATTATGCAGATATTTCTGATCCTGGCCGTCCTGCTGGCAATCATCGCGGTCATTTTTGCGGTCCAAAATGTAACCGTCGTTTCGATCAGCTTCTTCGTGTGGAGCATCCAGGTCTCACTGGCAGTCGCGCTGTTAGTTGCCCTGGGCGCCGGCGTGCTGATCACACTGCTCCTGTCCATCCCAGGAAAAATCAAGGACAGCCTGAACAGTTCCGCCAGCAAAAAAAAGTACGCCAGCCTGGAAGCCGAGCGAGGCAGGCTGCAGGTGAAAGTTGAAGAACTGGCAGCAGAGCGGGACAAACACCTGGTGAAGCTGGTCGAAGCCGACCGCGAAATCGCCGGGCTGGAAGAACAGCTTGCCAGTTTATCGGCTGCACTGCAGGAAACCGACAAAGACCCTACCTCCCAATCAAGCGCATCGGCAGAGTTGCCGACCGGGCCGGAGAATAACCTGCCCAAGCCTTAACCAGGGCGCAGCCTGGTCGGAAGGAAGTAGCATGAGTGAAGCGCAGGACAGCGCAACCCAGAAACTGCAGCGCGGGCACAAAATTCTGACCTCGGGTCCCAGCGAATCGGAAGTTTTGGGCCTGGCTTTTATCCGCCTGCACAGTGCGCTGGAAGACCGGCTGCGCGAACTGCTGGCCAACCGGCTGCCCAGGCAGCGCCTGGATATCTATGACTTGAAGAATTTCACCTGGAAAGATATCCTGGAGAATTCTCGGACACACCTAGGAATGTCCGAGGCAGATGCCGAATTCATCAACCAGGCCAATTCCGTGCGCAACCCGGTCGCGCACGGCGGTGATTTTTCCTGGACCCGCGAGCGGATCATCCAGTACGAGCAGCTGATCACTCAACTCTGGGCAACCGGGTCGCGGGTGAGTTCAACCCAACCAACGCTAACCGGCAATCACCGACCGGCAGCTCGTCCTGGCCTTTTCCCATCCCCGGCCGCGAAGCTGGTTGCCCCCCGCCGGGGCGCCTCTTCCTCGACCCACCGGCCATCTCAGACTCCCTGGTACCGGGCAAAACGCTTCTATTATCTCCTGGTTTCGGTCCTGCTGGCAGTGATCTTCCTCTTGACCGCGGGAGCTTTGCTGTGGAATCACTTCGAGCTGATCCAATATTTCACTAACGCCACCCAAACACCTACGCCTGTCCCGGCCACGCACACCCCGCTCCCAAGCCCCACCGCTAACACAACGCCCTCTCCCACTCTGATCGAAGCCCTGACTGCCACCCAGGCACCCCCACAGGCCCTTGAGACTGGCCCGGCATCCGGTTGCGAGTTAGTGTGGATGGAATACCCGGGCGAAGAACTGGACAAGATGAACCGGGCAATGGTCTGGAGCGAAGTGGTCAGTGAGCAGGTGTCCGGCTCAGGCCTGGAGCCGGCCGAATTCTACCGGCTGGTGGCCGAGCAAAACCCCTTCCTTGCAGCCGACGGTTACGTGTTTCTGAAAGGTAAAACGTATCTACTACCCAGGTGCAGGTAAGGGGTGAATTTCTCCATCCACCCCTGCACCGGCCAGCATCTTTTCCAGCACCTCCCGGTCGGCCAGGTCAAAACGCAGCGCGATTCCGCAGTCGCTGGAAAGCTCGCGCGGCGTAGGAATGAGCTTGACTTTCAACCCGGCTTTCTGGAAAATCTTTTCGGCCCGCAGTGCGGAAGTAGTGGTGTGAAACAACACGACTCCCTGGCTCATGTCCGCGCAATCCTTTCTACTGCCCGGACTGCAGTGTCAATGTCTTCCAGGGTCACCTGCGGACCAGGAGCAAACCTCACCGTCCCTTCTGGGAAGGAGCCAATGCTTCGGTGCGCCGCCGGGGCGCAGTGCAGCCCGACCCGGCACAGGATGCAGTCCTCCTCATCCAGGCGGTAGCCAATTTCCGAGACTCGTTTGCCCGCCAGAGTGAACGAAACCACCGCTGTCGCCCGCAGGGGGTCGTGCGGCCCGTACAGGCGCAGGCTGGGGATACTGTCCAGGCCTTCCCGCAGGCGAGCAGCCAGGCGCTGCTCGTGTTCCCGCAGCGCTGCCAAACCACGCTCCTTCACCCAACCCAACCCTGCGCCCAGCCCAGCAATACCCACGCCGTTGGGAGTCCCGCTTTCATAACGGTCGGGCAAATCATCCGGCTGGATCTCAAACTCTGAGCGGCTGCCCGTGCCCCCGCGGACCAGCGGGTCGAGTTGAGCCGGGTTGAAGGAATCGGCCAGGATCAGCCCACCGGTGCCTGGCGGCCCGTGCAATCCCTTGTGCCCGGTAAAAGCCAGCAGGTCGACTCCCAGAGCAGTCATATCAATGGGCAGGACCCCGGCCGTCTGGGCAGCGTCCACTACCAGCAGCGCGCCGGCGGCATGTGCCAGGGCAGCGATCTCAGCCAGCGGGGCGATTGCGCCGGTCACGTTACTGGCATGGTTTACAACGACCAGCCGTGCGCCGGATTGCAGCGCCGCAACAAAGCCGGCAGGTGAAAGCAGCCCCTCTGCATCCGCAGGGATAATTTCCACCTGGACTCCACGCTTTTCCATCTCGCGCAGCGGTCGCATCACCGCATTATGTTCCATACCCCCTGTGACGACACGCTGCCCCGGGCGTAAAAGACCCTGGAGGGCGATATTCAAGGCGTGCGTGGCATTGAGGGCGAAAACCACGCGCAGTGGGTCCTGGATGCCGAAGAACTCGGCCAGGGCTTCGCGAGTATCATACACAATCCGCCCGGCCTCAATCGACAGGCGGTGTCCGGAACGGCCGGGGTTGCCCCCGGCACGCTCCAGAAAATCGTGCATTTGAGCCAGTACCTCAGGCGGCTTGGGCCAGGACGTGGCGGCATAATCAAGGTAAATCATTTCGTCAACGTAACCCGGTAGATATCGTCAGGATCCTGGGTGATCTCGGCTTTCCAGCCGGCCAACCGCCCGGTACGCTCAATGTTATTGCGTGAAGTAGCCGAATCAGTCAGAACGACCAACACGCCCTTGCCAAGCGCAAGTATAGCTTCACGGGTCAACATTGCTGGCTCGGGGCAGGACAGGCCGCGCGCATCAATAATTTTTGGATCGGACATAGCAAACTCCTCAAGCAGAGCGCGTTTCGCGCATGGTGAAACCAATGATGGAAAGGATAACCAGCCCAATGATGACTGCCGCAGGGCCATAAGCGCCTGGGCCAGTCGGTGAACTGGCCAGGCTGAAGGTATGGGCAATCCCCGCGCCGAAGATCATTCCCAGGACAAAAATTGCTGCGTCAGCATCGCCTTCCCCACTGAGAAAAACCTGCCGGCCAGGGCATCCCCCTGCCATGGTAAAGGCGACGCCCGCCAGCGCCATCCCGAAAAAGTTCCACACCGCGTTGGTATGAGCCACCGGCTGGCCCTCAAAGCCGGCCTTGAACTGCCCAAGCAAGAGATTGGTGACAAAGGCCGCCACCAGCAAGGTAAGAACACCGTTGAACAGGTGCATATCGCGCAGCAGGACGATATCCCGCAGGGCGCCAACGGTGCAGAACCGGCTGCGTTGGGCAAGAAAACCGATCAGCAAGCCAGAGACCAGGGCGATCAGAAGCGGGGCATGCTGGCTGCCGGGGCCGCTTTGTGAGAAGAAGATCGGGCCAACCGGGTTGCCATCAGCATCGCGGCCAAACAGCGGCGCCGCCAGGAGCAGGACCAGCAAGATCAGCATAAAGACGGGCAGAACCCAGGCAGAAACCGCTGAGGTCGGTCGGCTGCGCCCCAGGCTGAAGCCGCGCTTGAGAAAGACAATTCCCAACCCAATCCCGGCAAATAAACCCAGGATGCCGGGGATGGCGTTCCAATCCCCGCCGGTCAGGCGCAGGTAAGCCCGCCAGGGGCAGCCGAGGAAGACCAGCGCCCCGATCATCGCAAAAATTCCCAGCAGGAAGCGAATCAGCGGTGAAGAACCACCACGTGGTTTAAATTCACGAAAGAGCAGTGCGGCGATCAGCGCTCCGAACACAAAGCCGATGATCTCCGGGCGAATATATTGCACGACAGCAGCACGGTGCAGCCCAAGGGCTCCGGCGATATCACGGTTGAAGCAAGCCACGCAAATACCCATGTTGCCCGGGTTTCCAAAGCGGACGAGCAAGGGCGCCAATATGCCCACCACAGCTCCGGTGATGATGGGACCCCATCGAGAGGTCAGAACGTTAGAAATTGCACGCATAATTCGGGTTCCTTATCCATTAAATTAAAATGGGGCTCCGCACGCTGCAGCGAAGACCCATGTGGAACCCGCGATTGGAGAATTAATCGAGGAGTGACACGGCCAGCCTGCCGCGCGACAGAGATGGGCACGTCACGCGCGCCCTGGTGCTCTGGGATCAACGCCAGTGGTACAGGTTGGTCACCGCATCACCCCCTTTCGTCAGAATATGGATATTTCGAATTCTGCTCAGAGAACTTTCTTCAGGCACCATGCATACATTATAAAGATTACAAGATAAACAAAAAAGTGACATTCATAACTTTTTACATCTTGAACTGGCGCCAACCAGGCAGGTACCTGATTGAACCCTGGCTATTCAAGCAGCTGGGGGAACTCGGTCACCCGCAGGTTCGTGCAGCCATAGGGAATCAAGACCAGTTCCTCAAGCGGCTCGTCCGAGCGCTGCGGGCCTTCAGGAACGTCAGCGGCGGAGAGACCGTGCATGCCCCAGTCTGGCAGGCGGCGTCCCCACACGTGCGCTTCGACCGGCGCGCCATCCGGCGAAAAGGGCAGTTTACCAACCGGGCGCCTGGTAAAGCGAACCTGTCCGGCCAACCCCTCCTCGCTCAGCTGCAGCGCAAAGTTCCAGGGCGTGGTGGGGTAAACCGCCCAGTCGGCGTGGGGCAGCTCGCGGTAAGGATAGTCCACGTTCACCTGGCGCCATTCCTCGCCCATCTTGAGGGCGAAAACCAGCGGGCCCCGCCTGAGCGCCACCGATCGATTGTAGCCGCGCAACAATTCGGGTTTTGCCGGCAGAGTCAAAGTAAAGGCAGTCTCACCCTGCCAGTCACGCTCAAGGCAGAAAAACGCCCCCGGGGCCGGGTGGAACGTCTCGCCGCCGATGCGTAATTCAGCCCCTGCTGCCCACCCAGGGATGCGCAGGTAGAACGGAAAACGGCGAGCCTGGCCATCCGGCAGGCTGACGGTGAAACACAGTTCCTCCTCAAACGGGTAGTCCGTCTCCAGCCGCGCCGTGACCGGCGCGCCACCAATCTCCAGCGCAGCCTCAGCCGGCGCATAAGCGACAGCCGCCAGCCCGCCATCTGCCGGGCGCATCCACAGGTGCGCGGCGAACTTGGGCCAGCCCTGGCTCAGGTTCGCGGTGCAGCAGCCAAAGTTCGGCTCCAGCCCGTAGATATTGGACTCGGGGCCATTGGTGTTCCAGGCGCGCGGGCCGATGCTGCATTCCACCTGGTTGGCCTGCTGGTCATACTGGTGAGCCCACATATCCGGAGAGAAAGTGGCCGGCAGTGCATTGAAAACAACCCGCTCGAGCCGGTCACCGAAACCCGGATCGCCGAACAGCGCGAGCAACGTTTCCAGTGAATAGGCGTACTCGACTACCGCGCACAGCTCGCTGCCCTGGGTTGGGCGCTTTCCAGCCAGGCACTCGTCGCCGGCGAACATCCCGGTCGGCAGGCCATGATGCTGCTCCAGTTTCTCGATCATATCACCCACTGCGGCCCGGTCCGCTTCCGCGCCAGTCAGCCGCCACCACAACCCGTGCGCCTTGACCGCCATCGCATTGTTGACCACATGGCTCATGAAGTTCCAGCGGCGCGGCTCGGTGGCCTGGGTAAAGGGCCAGCGTTTGAAAAAGTCGCCCCAGTGGAAGCCCTGGGCTTGCAGCTTCACCGCCAGGTACAAAAGCCAGTCCTCAGGCTGCCGTTCGTAGAGATAATAAATCGCGATCAGACCCTCAAACCAGCGGAACGAGCCCCAATTGTAGAGTGGGTGGCGGTCGATCACGCAGTCCAGGTTGCGCAGGCTGGCACGCAGCGCCGCCAGGACGCGCGCTTCGCCGGTGGCTTGGTGGTATTGGGCTAATACCTTACCGATCAGCAGAACCGCCCACAGGTCATATTCTCCTGGATCACCCGGCCCCAGCCAGCCGTCCGCAGCCTGGTGATCGATGATGTACTCAATATATTTCTGAACTTTATCCTTCAGACGCGCATCGTCCAGCAGCCAGGCTAACGGGACGACGCCATCCAGCCAGTAGGGGGCGCGCTCCCAGCTGTCGGCACTGCCCCCAAACCAGGCGCTGTCTTTCACATCTGGCCAGAATTCATCCAGATGACCGCTCAGGCCATCCAGCTGGATGCGAAGCTGGCGCTCCAGCCAGCCCAGTGGGCGAATATTTCCCAGTGGCAGAGGAGTTAAGTGCGGAGAGTGAAGGTTCATAGAGTTTCCTCTAAAATTTCTTTTTTGATACTTGTATCGTTTTGTGTGGGCGACTGCGTCGCCCACACAAAAC
>CAZBDC010000081.1:0-22617 GCA_964490575.1 uncultured Anaerolineaceae bacterium
AGATAATGAGCGGTGACTGGAGTTCAGACGTGTGCTCTTCCGATCTGAGTGGGGCTGGTCGATGGTCTGGCGGTCGATCCCGCGCGCCACGCTGAAGTCCTGCCGCCCATCCGGCCCGAACAGCATGACGAAACCGCGCTCCGCGTGCAGCGTCTCGATCACTTCGTCGATGACGCGGTTCAACACCTCGTTCAGGTCGAGCGACGAGTTAAACGACTGCGTGAGCCGGTAGAGGAGCGCCAGGCGATCCCCACTGAGTGACTGCGAGCGTTCTGTGAAGGCCATTTCTCCTGAGCGGGAGCAATTCCCGGTAAACGATGTGCGTACACGACAAACGGACCCTACCGCCTGTTTTCTCGGGCAGCCGGGTCGGTACCTGATCTCCATGGCAAACCCTGAACCTTCGAACTTCCACCTGGCCCAGGAAGCTGCTGGAAAGATTATATCAAGTTTTGGATAAAAAGAGACGCGTAAATCGGATGATATAATTCTTGATTATGGAAGACCGGTCCGTGGCAATCATCATCAGTAAACGGCATATCCTGCTGATCCACCGCATCCGCGCCGATCGGGAGTATTATGTGTTTCCGGGCGGGCGCATCGAAGCGGGAGAAAGCGCGGAAGAGGCCTGCACTCGCGAAGTGTTGGAAGAGACCGGTCTGCAAACTACCTGGCTGCAACCCGCTTTTGATTACGCAGTTGGCGAGCGGATGGGGCATTATTTTTTTGTCCAGGTCCAGCCTGGAACGCTGACCCTTGGCGGCCCGGAGGCGCTGAAGCGCTCGGAGGAAAACCGCTACCTGCTGCAATGGGTCCCGCTGGCGCAGGTGGGTGGGATTAATCTCCAACCGGCAGCGGTGCGCGATGCGATTGCCAGGACCCTCGCAGAGGAAGGCCCGGTGCGCGAGATCGGCGACCTGCTCCTGCGCCAGAAACGCCTGCAGGAAATTCTGCTGGTAGGTGGATCAGAGAACCGCTGAGGATTCGCCTGGCGTTAAATTACCTGCTTATAGACCCTTGCCTCGTAGGGTCTTAGGCTGAAGCCCCGCGCGTCGCCGGGGGTATCCGGGTAGTTGGCGATCAGCAGCCGGCTGTCCTGCCAGGCGATCTCTTCCGGGCACGCGAATTCGACGTTTTCGGCGCTGAAGTTCAACACCACCAGCAGGCGCTCATTATCCAGCGTGCGGGTGAAGGCGTAGATCTGCTCGTGGTCTGGCAGGAGCAGGTCATAGCGCCCATGAACGACTGCAGGCGTGGATTTGCGCAGCCGGATCAGCTTTTGGTAGTAGTAGAAGATCGAGTCCGGGTCGGCCAGGGCCTGTTCGACGTTGATCTGTGGGTAGTTCGGGTTGGCCTTCAACCAGGGAGTGCCGGCGGTAAAGCCGCCGTGCGGTGCGGCATTCCACTGGACCGGCGTGCGTGCATTGTCGCGGCCATTGGCCTGAATCATCTTAAGGATCATGGCCGGGTCGGCGCCGTTTTCTTCCACCTGTTCTCTGTAGAAGTTGATGCTCTGGATGTCGTTGTAATCGGTGATGTCATCAAAGGCTACGTTGGTCATGCCGATTTCTTCGCCCTGGTAAATGTAGGGCGTGCCTTGCAGCATGTGCAGGAAGGTCCCCAGCAGCTTGGCCGATTGGACGCGGTATTCGCCATCGTTCCCAAATCGCGATACCTGGCGCGGCTGGTCGTGGTTGTTCAGGTAGTTGCTGTTCCAGCCTTTGCCTTCCAGGTCTTTTTGCCAGCGGGTCATCAGCTTCTTAAGGTCGGTCAGCTTCCAGGCAGTCCGGCTGAAGCGCCCGTAGGGGCTGCCCGGGTCGGCGTCGATGCCCATGTGCTCGAACTGAAAGACCATATTGAGCGGGCCGGTCGCCTCATCGGTCAGGGCAGCGGCATGGGCCGTCGACACGTGAGGAGTCTCGCCCACCGTGATCAAGTCATATTTCGCCAGCACTTCTTGCTTCATTTCGCCCAGGAATTCGAGCAGCCGCGGGCCGTTGACGGCGGTCGTGGCAGGGAACTGGTAGCGGCTAGCGGTGTGTTTTGGCTCATCCGGCAGGCCGGGCACCTTGGAGATCATGTTGATCACATCCATACGGAAGCCATCCACGCCTTTCTGGACCCACCAGTGCATCATGTCGAAAACGGCCTGGCGGACCTGTGGGTTTTCCCAGTTCAGGTCGGGCTGTTTTTTGGAAAACAGGTGCAGGTAATATTCACCCGTGGCTTCATCATACTGCCAGGCCGAGCCGCTGAAGGCGGATCCCCAATTGTTGGGCTCGCGGCCATCTTTCCCTGGATGCCAGATGTAATAATTCCGGTAGGGATTATCTTTGGATTTCCGCGCCTCGAAGAACCAGGGGTGTTCATCGGAGGTGTGGTTGACCACCAGGTCCATAACCAGCCTGATCCCGCGCGCGTGCATCCCATCCACCAGTTCTTCCCAATCCGCCAGGGTGCCGAACTCGTCCATAATGTCCTGGTAGTCGCTGATGTCGTAGCCGTTGTCATCATTGGGTGATTTATAGACGGGCGAGAGCCAGACGACATCCACACCCAGTTGCTTGAGGTAGTCCAGTTTCTGGATGATGCCGCGCAAGTCGCCGATCCCATCACCGTTGCTGTCGTAAAAACTGCGCGGGTAAATCTGGTACACAACGCTTTCTTTCCACCATTTTTGTTCCATGTCGCCTCGGTTTGCGGGTTATTTTTTGCTGAATTGCTTGCAGTTGTGCAAAGCATTGATAGCCTTATTATAGCGAAGTTCAAGCTTTGAGCGGGGGAGGCAGCCAGATCTCTTGGGCCAGGAAAAAGACCGGTGCGGCTCGCGAGTCGCATGAAAGGTGCGAGAGGGAGGCCATCATGACCTTTTGCGGAACCGGTTATAATGGCTCAAACCATGTATTTCGGCATCAAGAGGCTGAACTGTCAGACGAGCGGGAACTGGGATGACGAGTGTGCGAAAAGCGGTGATTTTTGACCTGTACGGAACGCTGGCGGACGTACGGGTCGATGAGGACAGCTCACGCTTTTGGGAAAGACTGGCGCTGGCCTGCTTTTCTCCGCAACGCGTTTCTGGAGTGGATCTGCGCGCGCGCTTCACGCGGCTGTGCCATGATGCCGCCAATGAGCACGCTGAAGGCTTTATGCTCGACGCCCTATTTGCTGATTTGCTCGCTTCCTATGGCCTGGATTCTTCTACGCAGGCAGTGGCTTCGTTCGCCGGGAGCTTTCGCCGCCATTCGCTTGTCCGGCTGGAACGGAAACCCTACACAGATGACCTGCTGCGCGAGATACGGGCGGCAGGGTATCGGGTCGGGCTGGTTTCGAACACCGAAGCGCTGCTGACAGATTACGATTTAGAGGAGTCAGGCCTGGTGGATTGTTTTGACGCGCTGATCCTGTCCTCGCGGGTAGGGGTCAAGAAGCCCGACCGGCGCATCTTCACACTGGCGCTCGAACGGCTGGGGGCTGATGCGGCGCAATGCGTTTTCATTGGCGACAACCCGGTCGATGACATTGCCGGGGCGCAAAATGCCGGGATGGATGTGATCTATCTGACCGGTGCGGCTGGGCAGCTGGTTGGCGAACAGGCGGGCTGCCGGGTCGTACCGGCTGGTTTCGACCTGGGCGAGATCCTGGCTGCGCTGCGCGAACTGGGCTTTTGCTTCTCATGAGCGAAGATTTCGGTCGCGCGGAATCTGAGCAGCAGTCGCGAGGGTGATTTTTGCTCCTTAGGTGGCTGGCTTTGCTATAATGGCCTGAGGGGTGACAAAGGACAGTCGGATTTTGGGGAAGCAGGCATGTGGGCATATCTTTTATCGATTACCAGGATCGAACGCAGCGCGCTCCTGTACGTGGCGGCCTTCAGCGCGGTTGGTTTTGGGCATATTGGCATTTACAGTGTGCTGGGTAACCTGTACGTGCTGGGGCTGGGGTTCGACGCCACCTTCCTGGGGACACTGACCGCTTCTGGCCAGATCATCTGGGCGCTGACCGCGCTTCCGGCTGGCGAGATTGGCGCGCGTTTTGGCCTGCGCGGAACGATGATCGCCGGGTATGTGCTGGTCGCGTTGTTCTTTGCAGCGTACCTGAACATCCCACTCCTGCCGCGCGAGGCCTGGGGCGCAGGGTTGATGATCACCAACCTGCTGTTGTGGGCTTCGGTATCGCTGATGTCGGTGAACGGTGTGCCTTACCTGATGTCGATCACGCCCGAGGAGCAGCGCGGCATGGCCTTTTCTTTCCAGGCTGCAGTTATGCCGGTGATGGCTTTTCTCGGCAGCCTGATCGGCGGGTTCCTCCCCGAATCTCTGCAGCGCCTGACCGGCGGTGATCTGAGTGACACCGGTGCATACCAGGCCGCGCTGATGCTGGCGGTCATGGGGTACCTGGTATCCGCCGGGCTGCTGTTGAAAGCCCGCCCGGCGCCCCCGTTAATTCAACCATCAAAAGAGATAGCGCGCCAATCGGCTCCCCTGGGCCTGCTGGTATTCCTGGGGGTGCTTTTTGGGCTTCAGATTGCAGGGGAGTCTACGCTGACATCCTTTCTCAACATCTATTTCAACAAAGACCTGCTCGTTTCGACCAGCGTGATCGGTACAATTTTCGCGGTTGTGCGGCTGCTGCCTTTCTTTCTGTCGCCCCTGCTGCCGTTGGCGTTCAGCCGCTGGGGCGCCGGGCTGACGATGCTGGCAGGCAATGTGCTGCTGGCTTTCGCCGCGCTTGGGCTGGCGTTCTTTCATCACTGGATCGCAGCCTCTGCGGCCTTCTTGCTGGTCAGCATCGCTTCTGCAATTGCTTCGCCGGCTCGCAGCCTGCTGGGCCAGGAATCGGTCCGCCCACGCTGGCGTACCACGGTAAACGCTGTCGCATCGATCAGCATGGCCACGGGCAGCGCGCTGGCCGGGTTCGCCGGTGGCCGGCTGATCGACCTGACCGGTTTCCGCGGATTGTTCCTGGCCGGCGCGGGCCTGGCTCTGGGCAGCGTGGTGCTCTACGCAGCACGATGGAAGAATACGGCTGCCCCGCAACCTGCTCCAGCGGATGTGGCCCCTGGAGGATCAAGATGATAGGTTCCTTAGAGTCATGCCAGTAATTAAAAATTTTTGGCGTTTCAAACCCCCATCTATAGGGGTTTGAAACGCCAAATAAATACTTTTCGGACAACCCCAGGGAGGGCTTCTGTTTACATTGCCCCAGGCATGGCCTGCATGAGCCCGAGGACAGCCCCGCCTGGTTCGCGGATGTAGGCCAGCCAGCCTACGCCGGGAATTTCATCCTTTGGCATGATGATCTGCCCGCCGTTGGCCAGCACCAGCTGGAGGGTTTCGTCCAGGTCGGCTACGTCAACGGTGTTGACGGTGGCATTGAACTCGTTGGCGGCTCCGCCCAGCCCGCCGTCGATCCCAGGCGTGCCAGGCTCGCCGGTTGAGATGAGGTAGTATTCCATCGGGCCTTCCCACTTGTTAAGCTTCCAGCCAAGAACATTTTCGTAGAACTTGCTGCTGGCGGCTGCATCGGTCGTCGGAACTTCGAAATGAACTACACGGGCCATGGGTTACACTCCTGGTTGGTTTGGTCGAATTGATGATCAGTTAAGTACATTATATAATAGAAATTATGTTCTGTCAACTGGTATTTTCAATTCATCATAAAAAGCGCCGGACATAACGGCGCTTTCATGTTGTGTTGAATGCTATCTGGGCAGGATAAACCCTACCATTCAAAACGCACCGGGCCAAGCAGGCCGCTGGGATCTTGGGTGGCGAAGCGTGAGAAGAAATCCTGAACGGAGCGGGCGAGGGTATTGGTGACTTCAATGACCAGGTGGTTTTTGCCCGCCTGCAGGTTATCAACCGGCAGCCGGTAGGGCGGGCCGATGCGCTCGCCGATGCGCTCGCCGTTCAACCACACTTCAGCTGTCTCGTACAGCGTGCCCAGGTTAAGCAGCCCGGGGCCGCTTTGTGGGGGGCCTTCGAACTCGGTTTCATAGCGGAAGGTGCCGGAGAAGAGCGGCAGCGCGCCGGGTTGGCCGAGGTCGGAAAGCGTCTCCAGCGTTTGCCAGGGGGTAAAGATTGGGTAGGCTTCGGCGGATGCGGTCGAGACGGCCCAGGGCCCATGCACTTCCAGGATCCTGTCCGGGTCGGTTGGCCAGGCCCGGGCCGGTTCCGCCGCGACGTTCACTGCCTCGCTTACCGCCGGCCCGCAGGCGACCAGCAATGCCTCGTATGGGCTGAGCTTCAGCGGGAAGGCCAGACTGCCTTCAATCTCGCTTATATCCAACCGGACGGCCTGGTTTTCGAAGGCATCGTAGCCAACGGCCGGGCCGTTCTGTCCGCGGATCGTGATACGCGTTTCAATGGCCTGGGCGGGGTGCTCGTTGGTGAACATAAAAATATCCAGCCCTGAGTGGCGGACGTGGTAGCTGCGCAGGTAAGGCTGGTTGGCTTCGGCATCGATTTCGTGCCAGCCCTGGGCGCGTGCGTACTGGGCCAGCGCTTCCAGCGCGACGATCTTAACCCCGGGCAAGGTTGCCAGACGCGCCAGAAGTTGGTTTTCGCGCGGGTGGTCGGCGATGCGCTCGGGTAAGCGGTCGACAAACACGACCGGCAGCCCGGCTTCGGCAAAATCGGCGAGCCGCGCGAGCAGTTTTTCCGGCAGCGCCTGGCTGTAGGGGATGACCAGGGCGCGGTAGCTTTCTCCGCCGGCCTGAAGCAGCCCATCGGCTACATTGGCGGAGTCGAGCAGTACATCGGCAGGCAGCACGTCACAGTCGACCTGGCGCTGCATCAGGCGCCTGACCGGCTGGTGGAAGGGCATCCAATCGCCTGCCCACTCGGCTTCGGCGTGGTACAGGACTGCTAATGAGGAGATGTGCGTCCCGCCCGACAGCAGGTGACTGGTGCGGTTGGTGTATTCATTCAATGCACGGTAGTAGCGGTACTGCGGGTTCTTCCCGCGGGCATACATGTGCGGCGGGCAGTCGTGGTCGGGGAACTCGGCCTGTGAAAAGGCGTGTGGGACAAAAACGTTGACGCCCCGGACCAACATGTGGTCGGTTATCCATTTCATCAGCTTGAGTCCCTCGGCCCAGCCGTAGGCACCGAAGACCTCGCACATCGCGCGGCCCTGTTTCTTGGGGTCCAGGTGCCCGAGTGAAGAACCCAGCTTGGCCAGGCCGTAGTGGTAGAACTCACCATCGGCCTCGCCAGCAACGGCGGTAAAAAATCCGCCGTCGAACCCGGGTGCGAGCTGCCACAGGACGACATCTAACCCGGCCATATCCTGGCCCCACAGCGCGCGGAAGTAGTGCCCGGGGCCGCAGCCCAGGCGGGTGTGCACCCCGTTATCTTCCAGCACATGGCCGATATACTCGACCTGGTGGGCGCGGCACCAGTCACCGATCTGGCCCGTGAAGTGCTCAGCATATAGCCGGCTGACCAGGTCCATATAAGCGAAGCGCACTGCGCCGGCGGTGTCATCTCCGGCCTGCCAAAGCAGGGGCAGCAGCCGGCGGATTTCCTCGCCCAGGCTGCTCTCAGCTACCAGCAGGTCAAGCAGGTCGCTGCGCCAGGGAAGCGGCACGCCAGGCCTTCCCAATCCCGATTGATAGTTGAAGGTCTGCGGATCATTGTAGAAGCCGGGTTCGTCTGAAAAGAACCCGGCAAAGGTCCGGCCGAAGTCCTCGGCGTAACGGGCATAAAAGGGCTCGTACACGGTATCCAGAAGAACTTTGACTGATGCCGGGATCAGCGGGTTGAGGTAGTCGGCCTGGCGCTCGCTTCCGCCACGCGGGGAAGTGGTCAGGAAGAAGATACGCCAGTACCCATCCGGGACATCCCAATAGAGCAGTTCTCCATCGATCTGGCCCGTCAGGTCGATGAATTCACCCGCCAGGCGGTTGCTGGCCGGGTCCCGCCGGGCGGCGATGACTGCCATGAGCTGGACGTCACCCGCGGCGGGGCGAAAAAGGTCAATGAAAAATGGCTTGACCAGGAAAGCGGCGTGCTTCTGGGGGCCGAGTGTGTCGAAGTGGTTTTCCCGCAGGAAAGAGCGCTGCAGTTCAGGCGGAGCATCTTTCATCTTGCCCGCTGCATGCCCGGTGGGGAAGTGGTCGTCGTCTAGCACCCATACCCGCATACCTCGCGTGCGGGCCTCTTCCATGATGATATCCATGTCGCGCCACCAGCGTGGGCCAAGGAAGTCGGGGTGCGGGCGTGCTTCCACGCACACCGCGCCGATGCCGGCCTGGTGGACCCGGGCCATCTCCTCGCGGATCACGCTTTCCTGTTCACCACGCTGCCAGAGGAACGGCAGAATGCAGTTGGCCTCGCGCCCGGCAAGCACGTCTTCGAAACGATTGGTCATGGGTGAGTCTCCTTGTGGGCTTATTATATAGGTGTTTGCGTTGGGTGAAAATGAACCGGGATGCAGAGGATATCCTCTGCATCCCGGTTCGAACCTGTCTTTCTGCTATAATCATCTCAATCATTTTCCGGGAGAGACTACATGGAAAAGAACATTTACAACTCTATGCCTGCTGGCACCTGCCGCTGGGACCGGATTGTTCCGGCCATGCAGCGGCTGATCGATGCCGGTGATTTCCCGGGCTTCTCGATGCTGGTCTACCGGCGCGGAGAGGTCGTATACGACGAGGTGATCGGCTTGATGGACGTGGAAGCCGGCCGCTCGCTGGAAAAGGATACGATTTTCCGGATGTACTCGCAGACCAAGCCGGTCGCCTGCGCGGCGCTGCTGATGTTGTTTGAAGAAGGCCGCTTCCTGCTGGAGGACCCCGTCGCTCGTTACATTCCCGCCTTTGGCAAGGTCAAGGTCTTTGCCGGGATGAACCTGGAGGGGATGCGCCTGGTGGACCCCGAACGGCCCATGACCATCCGGCACCTGTTCACCCATACCTCCGGGCTGACCTATGGCTTCGATCCCGAAAACCCGGTCGACCGCCTGTACGCCAAAGCGCGGATGATTGATCTGGTTACCTACGGGCAAAAACCGCTGGCGGAGATCGTGGAAAAGCTGGCCCAACTTCCGCTGATTAACCATCCTGGCGCGATCTACAATTACAGCATGTCGCACGATGTGATTGGCTACCTGGTCAGCCTGCTGGCGGACATGCCTTTTGAGGATTTCCTGAAGAAGCGAATCTTCGAGCCGCTGGGCATGCAAGATACCGATTTCTGGGTTCCGCCCGAAAAAGCTGGTCGATTTGCTGCACTCTACACCACCGGCGAAGACGGTAGGACTATCCTGGCAGAGGCACCCGGCGCAAGCATTCTGCTGAAGCCGCCCGTAGCAGCGCTAGGCGGGATGGGCCTGGTTTCGACTCAGCGTGATTACCTGCGTTTCGCCCGCATGCTGCTCAACGGCGGGGAATTGGACGGCGTCCGCCTGTTGGGCACGAGGACAGTTGAACTGATGCGCAGCAATCACCTCAACCCGGCGCAGCTTGCTACCATGGGCACACCTGAATACCCGAATTTCGGTTTCGGCTACGGGCTGGGGGTGGGTGTTCTGCTTGATCGCGGGTTGAATGGCGCTATGCGCAGCGTTGGCTCGTTTGGGTGGGGCGGCGCAGCCGGCACCGAAATGGTGATCGATCCGCAGGAAGAAATGGTCCTGCTGCTTGCGACCCAGCGCCTGTATGCGCCTTATCTACATTCGGTCCTGTTCCAGAACCTGGTTTTCCAGGCGTTGGACTGACCTAATACCAGCTGTCAGGCCCGGGCCGGCGCCTCCCGCTGTTTTGGCCGGGCCAGGAGCAGTCCGGCAACACCAACCACCGCCATGACCGCCCAGAAGAGGAAGGGCAGCTCAGGGGCTGTGACTGCAAAGCTGTTGCCCAACGGTGGGGCGACCAGGTTGCCCAGCCCGGAAAAGATCATCACCAGCCCAAGCGCCGTGCCGGCGTAGGCTGGCCCGACCCCCTCGGTTTCAAGGACGGCAGTCATGAAAACAGCCATGAAGCCATCCCTGACCAGGCCGGCCAGCAAGACCGCCGCCCAAACCAGTGGCCCTTCGACCAACGATAACAACCCAAATCCGGTTGCTGCCATGAGCGCGGCCGGGATCAGGATGCCCCTGCGCGTGCCCAGCCGGTCGGAAATTAGCGCGATCGGGATGACAAAGATCATGCTGACGGTGTGGAAGGCAGCCAGCGCGCCGTCCGCAGAGGTTGGGGTCCAGCCCTGCCCGCGCAGGAAAAGCGGCAGGTAGCCCAGCGCACCCTGCACGGCACCAATAAAGCCTAACAGGGCTATCCCATATAACCAGATGCTGCGGATGCGCGTCATGCTGACCAGGTTGGCGCGGAACGACCGCAGGGCTGCGGCACCACCGGCGTCTGTGGTGGTCGGGGTCGGGCGGGTCAATGCCCATGGGATGGTTAGCAGCGCTGCGACGCCGCCATACAGGAACAGGACAGACCGCCAGCCGCCCAGGAGTGGTGAGAGGACGGTGGCGCTCAGCATCGAACTGAGCAGAAAACCCAGCGCCATGCCCATCGACAGAACCCCACTGGCAAGACCCATCTGCCGGCTGGGGAACCACATTCCGCAGGTTTTGAAGCCGTTGAGGGTGATGAAAGGGGTAAACATGCCAAACAGGAACATCGTCAGCGCCAGGGTGAAGAAATCGACCGCCAGCCCACGCAGCGCCCCGGTCAGCCCAACCAGCAGGCATGCCAGGATCAACACACGCCGGGGACCAAACCGGTCGCCGATGGCCCCGCCCAGCAAGGCGGTTGCGATGCCCGGCAGCGAGCTGATGCCCCAAATAAACCCCACCTCGACCAGGCTCAAGCTTAAATCGGCCGAGATCTGGTCAAACAGAACCGGCATGCACATCCCGGGCATGGCAGAGGCCAGGACGTTGGTGAGCATGGCCAGCCCCAGAATGTACCAGCGGTAGGCAGGGGCGTTGTTTTCGTCGATCGACATGAGTGGAAAGACCTTTCCGGGACAGATGTTGAAGATAATTGTAACCGGAAAGCGAAAGGAAATACCAAAACCGGCGATCGTAGAATTATCGGGGCATATTCTTATAAAATTCTATCAACAAAATCTTGATTCCCGCTTCAATTCATGTTACCCTTGGCAAGAGAAATAGTACTGGATTGGTACAATGTGCTGTTTGACCTGGATGGCGCAGCCGTCCTCGCAAAATGACCACAATCTGAATCATGATTAGGGAGGCTATCAACCATGGCAACGATAAAACGCACCGCTGAGGCTGTTTGGGAAGGCGATTCGCGCAGCGGTAAAGGCTTTCTGACGACCCCTTCGGGCGTGCTGAGTAGCGATATTTATACCTGGTCCGGACGCTTCGAGAACGAGCCGACGACCAGCCCCGAAGAACTGATTGCTGCCGCGCACGCCGGCTGTTTCAGCATGGCTTTCGCTTCAACGCTTAAAAAACAGGGGTATGAGCCGCAGCGGCTGGAGACCCGCGCGACCCTGACGATGGAACAGGTGGAAGGCGCCTGGACGATTACCCGCGTGCGGCTGGAGGTCGAAGGACAGGTAGCCAACCTCGACCAGGCTGGTTTTGAGCGCATTGCCGGTGAGGCGGAGCGCGGCTGCCCAATCTCACGCCTGCTGCGGCCTGGGCTACAGGAAGTCCAGGTGGCGGCAAAACTTAAATAATTGATATTTCCGCGGCGCCGACGGGCATGTCACGCGCCCTCGCTGCTCCCCGGGTCGCGGTTCATCCAGCGGTCGAGGTTGGCCGGAACCTCGAAGCTTCTCAGCAATTCCAATAGGCGGCGTGGATCTTCATCGCTCTGCAGCAGGGTGCGGTGCTCATCATAAATGAAACCCTCGCTCAGTGCGTGCTGTACCAGTTCGAGTAACGGGTCGAAATAATGGCGGGTGTTGAGCAGGCCGATTGGCTTGGCGTGCAGCCCAATCTGCGACCAGGTCAGCGTTTCGAACAGTTCTTCGAGCGTTCCAAAGCCGCCGGGCAGAGCGATGAAGGCATCAGCGAGCTCACTCATCCGGGCCTTGCGCTGGTGGATTGTGTCGACCAGTTCCAGGCGGGTCAGCCCGCTGTGGATAAGATTGGGTGAGAAGAGGTTGCGGGGCGCCACGCCGATGGCTTCGCCGCCGGCCGCCAGTACGCCGTTGGCGACGGCGCCCATCAGCCCGGTGCTGCCTGCGCCGTAGACCAGCGCCAGTCCGGCCTCGACCAGCGCGCGCCCCATCTCGGCGGCTGCGGCCAGGAAGGCCGGGTGAACCCTGTCGGCTGAGCCGCAGTAAATGCAGACTGTGTGAAATGGCGAATCGCTAGGTGTCATTTGTGTGATTGGTAAACCTGGTTAGTTGTTTGCCGGCGTTTCCGCGGCAATTCGTAGGCGGTGGAAGCGCGGGTCACGGACGAACCAGCGCAACAGCACGAACCCGGCCAGCCCGACCGCGGCTGACAGCCCAAACATAAGCGGGTAGCCGGCGGCTCCCGCCAGCCAGCCGCCGAACAGCGGGGCTATGGCCGAGGCCACGCCCGGGATGGTGTTGGCCATGCCGATGTAGGCCGGGCGGTCCTCTACGCTGGAGAATTCCATGGCGATCGACATGCCCGAGAGCATATTGCCGGCCAGCATCATCCCCCGCAGGAAAAAGACGGCGTAGAACCACAGCGGGCTCCCGGCGACGATGGCTAGCCCGAGCGAGACAATGCCCAGCAGTATGCAGGCTTCCAGGGTCTGTTTGTGGCCCTTATGATCGCTAATAAAGCCAAACAGCAGGTTGGCGACCGACTGGCCGACCTGCAGGGCGATGATAAATCCGCCTGCCATGCTGTCGGGCATGTTCCAGGCTTCTTTTGCATGGACGACCAGAAAACCTGAGGCCATCAGGCTGACGGCGCTGAGAATCTGGAAGGCGAGGTAGCGGGCGAAATTTTTATCCTGGCGCAGCACGCGTGGCAGGGTGCGCAGGAAATCGAGCTGTGAGACGGCCGGTTTACTGCTCTGGATGGCCGGCTCGCGGGTCAGGCTGATGAAAATCCACGAGAGCAGGACCATCACCGCCGCGGCCGTGAATGCGAACAGGAAGCCCTGGGGGAACTCATAGTTGGCCAGCACCCAGCCGACCGAGCCCGCGCCGAGGATGCCGGTGGCGTTGCCGACGAAGTTGGTGATGCCAAAGAAGCGCCCGCGCCGTTCGACCGGGATGATCTTGGCGATCATGTCCTGCCAGCCGACGATGATCAGCCCGGCGCCAACCATGTACCAGGCGTAGAGCAGGAAGAAAGTCAGCAGAGCCAGTTCAGGCCGGTCTTTGGCGAACAGCAGAACGGTCAGTGGGAATAAGAAGACCGGCACGCGCTCGGAAAAGAAGCCCAGGGTGACCGGGAACCACTTCTTGACGGGCGCGCGGGCGACAAAGTTGGCCGTGAAGAGCTGCGGAACCAGGAAGCCGGCCGTATTCAGAAATGAAAGCAGGCCGATCAGGATCGGGTTGCTGGTGAAGTAGCTGACATACAGCGGCAGAATGATAATGGGTGAGATAAAGCTGTAGCCAAACCAGTAGGTGGCCCCATCGAGGGCGTTGACAAGAAAGTTGTGGCGGTAGTTGTGCTTAATCTCTTGCTCGGCTTCGATGCTGGCTGTGGCATTCATGATGGATCCTGCTTCCTGGTGGATTTATCCATGGATTGTATCATGAGAGGCGGTCCACAGTTTATAAGCTTTTCGGACTTCGTTCGTTGTTATGCGGACGATGAAAGCCGCCTGCACTAAACGATACCGGCATTAAGAGTAGGAAATAGATAATTACCAGGTCATCTTCCCCGCGTAGGCTCTGTAATACTCGGTGAACCCGATCGAGTCGTACAGGGCGTTGGCAGCACCGGCGTCACCGGTGGAGACCTCGACGATTTGAGCGCCCAGGCTGCGAACCCGGCGCAGGCCCTCCAGCATGAGCGCTTTGGCCAGGCCGCGCTGGCGGTGGCCTGGGTGGGTGCAGACCGGTTCAAAGACAGCATAGCGATTTGCGCCGACGTAATTCAACGCGGCGTGGGCGGCGAAGCTGCCATCTGGGGCCACGATGACCAGGTTGAGCTCGTTTAGAAACATGGACGCCTCCATCATCCAGTTGTGATATTCCTGGGGCTGGTGGAAGCCGGGACGCTCGAAAGCCGCGTTGAGCAGGTCGGCCATGCGCTCGCAATCGGCCCAGCAGCCGGGACCGGTAGAAGGAGGGTGGGTGGCGCGCAGCGTATAGCCATCCGCGACTGCCGGCTCGGGCAGCGGCTGAGCGCCCAGGCGCATCCAGGGGGTGATCCACCCGTATAAGATATGGCCGGAGATCTTCTCTGGATACCTGCCTGTCAAATTCTTTTGGTGAATTTTATAGCCAACAGGGCAGGCGATCCGTATAATAAATTCATCGGCTCGCCTGGGAGTCGCGCATTGTATCTCGCACAAGGTGGGGGCTATCCAGGCTGCTGTCTGCCCCGCGATTATCATTGCCTTTACTGAGGAACCTATGACTGTATCCAGGTTATCCTGTCCCCGCTGTGGGTATGCCAATCCGCCTGATGCGCATTTCTGTGAAGAGTGTGGCACAGAACTGGACCAAATGCCTGTGCAAACCCCGCCCGAGTCGCCTCCCCCGCCCTGGCCTGAACCCCCTCTACCTGCTCCGCCTCCTTTTTCTCCGCCACCTGGGCCGCCTCCGCCGGCTCAACGTTCTGGTCCAAAGCCCTGGCTGGCCGGTGTGTTGGCCTGCGCCGGGGTCGCGGCGCTGCTGCTTTGCCTGGCGTTGGTGGGCGGTGTATTCTATTATCGCTCGCGCGCGGCGCAGGTGACCCCGACGGCCATGGTGGCTTTGCCGATCATCCAAAGTTTACCGCGGGAAACCGATACACCTGCCGCTGAACCCCAACCGCCGGCGGAAGAAACTGCATCTCCGACCGCCGGACCTGACCAGCCAACCGATACTCCTGTCCCGGCTGGTCCGGCGAGAGTCGAATATAACCAGGATGGGATTTCTTTCTCTTACGACCCGGCCCTGGCCACAGGGATTATTGCTGCCGTGATCGATCCGCAGACCGGGGACGATCTGCCGTACTGGGAACTGGCTCCCCGGCATACGGCGTTGCTGCTGGAAGGCTATCCGCTGCCGCCGGACGCAATGCACCTGGCGCAGATCTTCGTCTACCCGGTCGATGAGTACTATGCTATTGACCCGTCGGCCGGCGACCGGCTGGCGACTCTCCAGCAGATGCTTTCCAGCCGGGCGACTGCTAACCTGCCGTTCCCGCTGCCTTTTTTCCCTTCCTGGCCTGCCGGGCAGGCGCTGGCGGCGCGGGTGGGTTACCTGGACTTTGAAGGTGGCGCGGGGGTAACGTTCCTGAGCCAGTATGGCCAGGATATCTTCCCGATTAACAATATGGGCCTTTTTTACACTTTTCAGGCGTTGACCAACGACAACCGGTGGCTGATTTCGGCGATTATGCCGGTCTCAAACCCGGCCCTGCCCGACCCGGAGGTCGTCCTGCAGGATCCGAATTTTTATGATAATTACCTGGCCCACCTGGCGGAAGTGACAGAACTGCTCGAGAGCCAGCCTGCCGGGAGTTATTCACCGAGCCTGGCAGTACTGGATGCACTGTTTCGATCCATCCAGGTGCGCTGAGGCGGCGCCAATTGGGCGGGCGCCAATCAGATAATTAATCCCAACTATTGATAAAGGGCAGGCAACCTGGGTCGCCTGCCCTTCGTTGAATCCGGCCAGGTAAAAAAACGAAGATTTGCTTATTGACAAAGTTTACTTAAGTGATTAATATAATCAAGATATAGTTTGTTTGTGCAAACATTACCAGCATTTATTGTTGCTGACCAGGCCATCGGAAAAAGATTGGGGAAAAGTCCGAAGAAGTCACTCGCTAATCGACAGGCGATGTGGGTTGTTTCATGTTCTCTGGATCGGGGGTAGCCCGATCCGCCAGCCGGTATGTAAACAGGAGCATGGTATGCCTCAGACGTATAACTATCCAGGCGTTTATGTGGAGGAAATCAAGAGTGAAGTGCGCACGATTTCCGGTGTCAGCACTTCCGACACTGCCTTTGTAGATTTCTTCAAGAAGGGTCCAGTTAACGAGCCAGTCCGAGTCACCTCATTTGGCGACTTTGAGCGGGTTTTCGGTGGGCTGGATAACCGCAGCGCTGCCAGTTTTGCCATTCAGCACTACTATTTGAACGGGGGCAGCGTGGCTTATGTCGTGCGGGTGACCGCCGGTTCGGCTGCTACAGCGACTGTGACGCTCACCGATGGGACAGACAATATCCTGGCTGTCGATGCCAGTAGCCCAGGCGCCTGGGCGAATGACCGGATCCGGGTCAGCCTGCCCGCTGGTGCGGCCACCGGACTGTTCAATCTCAAGATCGAGGAGGTCGAAGGCGCCGATCCCGGGGTAGTCGTGAACAGCGAGGACTATTTTAGCTTGAGCATGGACCCGGACCACGCCCGCTATGCGCTACCGATTGTCAATTCGGCGTCGACGCTGGTGCGCCTGCGACGGCTAAGTGACACAACAAGCTTTGATGTTCCGACCACGGTCCCCAGTGCGCCGAACAACCGCACGCGAAATGGCGCGGATGGTGACGAGCCTGGTTCAAACACCTGGCGCACCAGCACGGGAGGGGCGGCGCTCAAAGGCTCGAGCAGCGGCAAGACAGGCCTGCACGCCCTGGACAAAATCGTTCCATTTGTCTTTAACTTGCTGTGTATCCCGGCGGCGGTCAACCTGGAAGAAGCTGACATGCGGGATGTATACAGTGAAGCCATCACGTATGTCGAGACCAAGCGAGCCTTCCTGATCCTCGATATTGCCAGTACTGTGACCTCTCCCGATCTCATGAAGACCTGGCAGACGAATAATGCTGGGCTGGGCAGCAAGAACGCTGCCGTTTATTTCCCGCGGCTGGTCGCGCCAAATCCATTGAAGGGCGCCACGCCTGAAAATATGCCCGCCAGCGGCGCGGTCGCGGGTGTCTTCGCCCGCACCGATGCCCAGCGCGGCATCTGGAAAGCTCCGGCTGGGACTGAGGCCCTGCTGCGCGGTGCGACGGTTGCTTATAAGATGACGGATGGCGAAAACGGCGGTTTAAATCCACTTGGATTGAATGCTTTGCGCAATTTCCCGGTGTACGGCGACGTCGTCTGGGGTGCCCGCACGATGGAGGGCGCTGATCAGAAGGCCAGTGAATACAAATATATCCCAATCCGTCGATTGGCGCTTTATATCGAAGAAAGCCTGTTTCAGGGCTTGAAATGGGTTGTGTTTGAGCCCAACGACGATCCGCTTTGGTCGCAGATCCGCTTGAACGTTGGGGCATTCATGAATTCTCTATTCCGCCAGGGCGCTTTCCAGGGGCAGACTGCCCGCGAGGCTTATTATGTGAAGTGCGATCACGAGACCACCACCCAGAACGATATCGACCGGGGCATCGTCAACATCGTGGTCGGTTTTGCGCCGCTAAAGCCGGCCGAGTTTGTCGTGCTCAAGATCCAGCAAATGGCCGGACAGTTGCAGGCTTAAGGAGAGTGGATTGTGGCAAAGTTTGAAGTTAACCAATCGCGTTTAGATCCGTACAAGAATTTCAAATTCCGTGTGAAGTGGGACGGACGATATGTCGCCGGGGTCAGTAAGATCAGTGCGCTCAAGCGTACGACCGAGGTGGTCGAGCACCGCGAGGGTGGCGATTTGAATTTCATGCGTAAGTCACCCGGGCAGGTAAAGTTTGAGCCCATCACGCTTGAGCGGGGTGTGACGCATGACAAAGAATTTGAGCAGTGGGCCAACAAGGTCTGGCAGCATGGCCGTGGGCTGGGAGCAGAACTCAGCCTGAAAGACTTCCGCAAAGATCTGATCATCGAATTGTATAACGAGGCGGGGCAGCTGGCACTGGCCTACCGCGTGTACCGGGCCTGGGTGTCTGAATTTACCGCCCTGCCCGAGCTGGATGCCAGCGCTAATGCAGTGGCGATCCAGACCCTTGTGCTGCAAAACGAAGGCTGGGAGCGCGACGAAGAAGTCCAGGAGCCATCGGAACCGTCGATTGCGTAAGGCAGCAGCGTGGCGCGAGCCTGTCCAGGGGATAACAGGTTTCGCCGCGCTGGGAGGGTAGGAGAATAAGGAATGCGCATCGAGACGATTCGGATAGCAGACCTGATCGAAATTTGGGAGCGGGGCGCTAACCAACCGCCTTATGCTCAGGCGTTGCTCTTACTGGCAGCAGCCTTACCAGACCAGCCGGTCGATAGGCTGGCGGGCTGGAACATTGGACGGCGGGACGCAGCGCTGTTGGCGCTGCGGGAAAGCCTGTTTGGCGACCGGCTGGTAGCTGTTGCCGGCTGCCCACGTTGCGGCGAGCGGATTGAGCTGAACTTCTGCACCGCTGATATCCGTGTGCCTTATGCGGGCGGCGAGAAAGCAGGCGATTCGGTCCTGCCAACCCGGCAGGTCCTGGTAGATGGGAGTGCTTATACCGTCTGCCTGCGCGCGCCGACCACCCACGACCTGATCGAGATGGCCCGGGAGCGGGATCGCGCAAGAGAGGTAGATCGTTCCGGAGGCAGTCCGCCGCCGCTTCAGGTTCAAGATCAAAAGTCACTTTTCTACCGTTTGGTGGTTTCCGCGGAGCGCGAGAACAGGCCGGTTCTTCCAGCCGACCTGCCAGTGGAAGTGCTGGCAGACTGTGCCCAGGCGCTGGCTGAATATGACCCACAGGCAGATGTCCAGCTGGCGCTGCGCTGCCCCGACTGCGGCTATGCCTGGGAGGCTCCATTTGACATCGTGTCTTACCTTTGGCACGAGATCGAAACCTGGGTGGGGCGCCTGCTGCGCGAAGTGCATCTGCTGGCTTCCGCGTATGGCTGGAACGAGGGAGATATCCTGAGCCTGAGTCCCATGCGACGACGGCGCTATCTGGAAATGGTGGTGGGATGATTGATTTTTTTGAGAGGATCATGACCCGCAGCTTTAGCGAGCCAGGCCCAGGCGCGGTGCAGCCGCGCCAGCCGGCGCGCTTCGAAACGCTGGACGGAGCAGCCTGGAACCAGGCGGAGACCGGTGAGCGCGGGCAAACGTCTGAACCCGGCCCGAAGCGGCAACCACCGGACGGGGACAACTTGCGAGGCGGCCCCGCGATTAAAAACCTCTTTCTCCAGCCAGGGAATCATTCGGGCCGGGCTGCGTCCTCCGAAACAACGATTGAATCCCCAGCTTCCCCGGCTGGAGAGACGGGTAGCCAGCCTGGTCTTTTGGTTGAAACACAGGTTGTTTTCCACGAAAATGCCTCGACCCGGACAGATGAAGGGCCTCAGCACGAGCTTCTCTTCCCTGAGCCGGCCGAACCACCGGGCGGCGTCGAAAGCCCAATGCCGGCAATCGTGCGCCTGGAACGCGTCGAGCAGCTTTTGCAACCGGCTTTTGGGATACCTCAGGAACCGCTTCTGCGCGAACCATCCGGGCGTGAACGGCCTTTCCCTGAAATACCGCAAGCGCCTATCCCAGAAGTGCATGTCTCCATCGGACGGATTGAAGTACATGCTCCGCCCGCGGCCACCCTACCGGCGCGCCCAGCTGCTCCACACCGCGCCCCGCAGCCCGCCCGCCCGGTGCGCTCTCTGGATGATTACCTGGCGGGGCGGCAGGAGGGCGGAACTGCTGTTCCGCGGCGTCGATGAGCAGCAATCTGGCAATCGCAGCGGTCAGCGCTGTGCTGCGTTACCTGCTGGAGAACCCGGCTGAAGGCGCCAGCATTATTGGGGTTGTTCCTGACCTGCGGTTTACGACCATTGCGCCCCGCCTGGTGGATGATGCGGCGCCGACGCTCAACATTTTCTTCTACCGGGCAGCAGCAAACCCGGGTTGGGCGCAAAACCAGCTCCCGGCTCGAAACAGCCGGGGAGAGCCTGCCGGCAGTCCTCACCTGGTGCTTGACCTGCTCTACATGGTTTCAGCCCACGGCACGCGCGATTTCCTGAGCGAAGCCCTGTTGGGGTTTGCTATGCAGGCCTTCCACGAGACGCCGGTCCTGCCGCGCGCCCTCATCCGCACCGCGCTGACCTCAACGAGCCTGGTGACGGTTGATACGACTGCCAGCATCCTGGCTGCCTTTGCTGCGTCTGGGCTGGCCGACCAGTTTGAGGCGATCAAGATCACGCCGTACTATCCCTCTCCTGAGGATATCTCGAACTTGTGGGGGACATTGAGCGCCGCGTATGCGCCGAGCGCATTTTACCAGGTTTCCGCGGTCCTCATCGAAAGCAGGCGCCCGGCCCGGGCAGCTCTGCCGGTCCGGGCTTACAACGTGTACGCTGTGCCGTTCAGGCATCCGCGCATTGAAGATGTAATTGCTGAAGCCGGGGTTGGTGAACCAATCCTGGCGGGCGGCAGAGTCACCCTGCGTGGTTACGCGCTGCGTGGCGAGAACACCCATGTGATTGTAGGAGGGGTGGACCTTTCCGCGGCGAACCTGATGATAACCAACGAGGAGATCTCTTTCGATTTGCCCACCGGTCTGCTGGCCGGGATCACTGGTGTACAGGTGGCTCACCTGTTCGATATCGGCACACCACCGTCCGAGCACCGCGGGATCGAATCAAATGTAGCAGCTTTTGTGCTCCAGCCGCAGATTACGGAGACCGGCGGAAATTATGATATTACGGTTTTACCTGCGACCGTGGATGATCCGCGCCGCCTGCAGATCGACCTGGCCCCTACGGTTGGCGCTCAACAGCGGGCATCTGTATTCCTGAATGAGCTGGGCGCGCCTTCTACCCGGCCTGCTTTTTCCTTCTCCTTCCAGGCGAATCCCCGCAATCCGGAGGATCCACCTACAGCACAGCTCGTTTTTCCCATTCCTGGCGTCCCCGCCGGGACTTATCTGGTGCGGGTGCGCGTGGATGGGGCTGATTCGCCGCTCGTATACACGCCTCCTGGCGGGTACAACGAGCCAGCGGTGATACTGCCATGAAAACTGTCATCGAACTGGCTGGCTGGCAGGCTGAAAACCGCCAGGATCTTAACTACCGGCTGGCGAAGGTGCGCAACTGCTTGCTACGAGCGCTCGATCGTTCACCTGAGCGCCTGCCAGAACCGCCGCCGGAGGGATCACTTTCGGCGGCGAGTTTGCTGGCAGCGCTGTTCGGCCTGTCCGAGTTCGAGACTGACCTTCTTATGCTGTGCGCCGCGGTCGAAATGGATGCCGCGGTTGGCCGCCTGTGCGCGGAGTTTAGTGCTGGTGGCGGGGATGTCGCATTTGCTACGCCTGGGCTGGCGTTATCGACGCTGCCCGGGGCGCATTGGAGCGCGCTTTCGCCCGGTGCGCCGCTGCGCTACTGGCGGCTGGTAGATTTGGATGAGCGCGGCGGGCTGACCCGTGCACCGCTGCGCGTTTCTGAGCGTATCCTGCACTTCCTGGCCGGGGTGGCCGGGTTGGATGCGGGCCTGGAAGGCCTGGTCGAACCGGTTCCTCCACAGCATCATGTACCCGCTCTGGGGAATGATCGCGAGGCAGGCCGGGCTGCCTACCTGCTCGATTCGCCTGAGCCGCCGGTCGTCTATCTTACTGGCGCAGATTCAGCCACCCGTTTATCGGTTGCCTGGGGGACGGCTGAAAAGCTTGAGCGCCGGCTATTCTTGCTGCGCGCCTCTGACCTGCCTGTGGATCCTGTTGAGCGGCATGGCCTGGCGCGCCTGTGGGAGCGGGAAGCTCGCCTGACCGGTGGACTGCTTCTGGTGGAGATGGACGGTGGAACAGGAGTTCCGGGCGGTCCTCGAGAGATGGCTGCGTGCGGCGCATTTCTCTCGGAAGGTGGATTCCCGGCTCTCGTGACCGCTGACCTGCCCGTACCGTTTCCGGTACGGCGCCAGGTAGTCCGGTTGGCGGTCGAGCTTCCTCCTACAAGCGAACGGGAGACGGCCTGGCAGGATGCACTGGGCGACCGCGGCGCGTGGCTGAACGGGTTCGTGCCGGTGCTGAGTGCCCAGTTCCAACTTCCGCTGGCGCTGATCCAGGCGGCTGCCAGGGACGCGCTCGCCGGCCTGCCTGAAAACGAGCCGGCTGTGGCCCTTGAGCAGCGCTTGTGGGAAGCCTGCCGCCGCCAGGGCCGCCCCAGCCTGGACGATCTGGCCCAACGCGTGGAGAGTTCGCGGACCTGGGACGACCTGGTTTTACCGGATCTCGCCAAAGATCTGCTCAGGGAGATCGCGGCTCATGTCGCCCATCGCCAGAAGGTCTATCATACCTGGGGCTATGCTGCGCTTGAGCGCAGCGCCGGTGCCAGCGTGATTTTCGCCGGCGGCAGCGGGACCGGCAAGACCCTGGCGGCTGAGGTGATCGCCAACCAGCTCGGACTGGACCTCTACCGGGTCGACCTCTCCGGCGTGGTTAGCAAGTACATTGGCGAAACTGAAAAAAACCTGCGGCGTATCTTCCAGGCGGCCGGGTATGGCGGAGCCATCCTGCTCTTCGATGAGGCTGATGCGCTGTTCGGCAAGCGCAGCGAGGTTAAAGACAGCCACGACCGTTACGCCAATATTGAGAGATCGGAAGAGCGTCGTGTAGGGAAAGAGTGTAGGATAGGGTGT
>CAZBDC010000082.1:0-4176 GCA_964490575.1 uncultured Anaerolineaceae bacterium
GCCGCCGCCAGCGGGCGCTGCAGATCGGGCTGATCCTTGAAATGGTCGCCGACTTCGGCGATAGTCAGGCCAAACACCTCCGGCAATGCCAGCCCACCCAGCCGCGCCAGCCAGGCTTCCGGCAGGAACCCGGTCCCGCGGCAGGTCTCACAGGGGGTGTGGACATCCGGCAAGAAGCCCATATCGATCCGCACAACGCCGCTGCCGCGGCAGACCGAACAGCGCCTGCCCAGCCGGCTGACATCCAGCCCCAGGGCCTGGGCATCCTCGCCCTCCGCATAGAGCCTGACCAACTGTTCCTGGAGGCCCAGGAAATCGGCCGGGCTGCTGATCCCGGACCGGGTCTGGTCAATCAACACCGCACAGGCCGGGGCGCCTTCGATCGCATCGTGCGCGCCCGGGTCAACCGGCTCCTGGGCCACGGAAGTGGTGTACTTTTTGGGAACCAGCGCGCGCCCCAAAGTATCCATCACCAGGGTGCTTGTCCCCGAACCCGACACGCCGCAGACCCCCAGCAGCACTCCCAGTGGAAAACGGATATCCTCCCCACGCAGGTTGTTGGCCCGCGCGCCGCGCACGATCATCCACCCGCGCGGCGCGCGGCGCCGGATGGAAAGCCCCGCCATGGGGTGCTTTTCGCCCCTCAGCCAGCGGGCGGTGATGGTATTCGCGTGGGCCACGACCGCCGGGCTGCCGCTGGCGACCACCTCCCCACCCGCCGCCCCGCTCCCCGGGCCCATATCGATCAGGTAATCGGCGGCGCGCATGAACTGCGGCTCGTGCTCGACCACCACAACCGTATTGCCGGCGCTGCGCAGCTCGAGCAGCGCCGAGAGCAGGGCTTCCACTTCAGCCGGGTGCAGCCCGCGGGTGGGCTCATCCAGCAAGACGGTCAGCGCGGTCAGCTCGCTGCCCAGCAGCCCGGCTAACCGGATCCGCTGCGCTTCCCCGGCCGAGAGCGTATTGGCCAACCGGTCGAGGTTAAGGTAGGCCAGCCCAACCCTGAGCAAAAACCGCAGCCGGCGGCGGGCTGTCTCCAGGCCAGGGGCTGCCAGGCTGACCGCCGCCGAATCGACCAGGAGGCTTTCGAGCGGCAGAAGCTGGTCCAAAACATCCGCCAGGCTGGTCAGCGGCATCAGGCTGAGCTCATGAATGGTGTACCCGGCCAGCCGCACCCGGGCGTACTCAGGGCGCAGGCGCGATCCACCGCACTCTGGGCAGGGACGGGTTTCGGTATAGGTGCCGCCCACATCCCAATCGCGGATCCAGCCGTAAAAGCCAGGAAAGTTCTGCACGCGCGTGGTAGAGCGCCCCGTGCGGCTGTGGTAGGTAACTTCCATCGGCTCAGGGTCGCCGAACAGAAAGGCCTGCTGTGCCTGGGGCGTCATTGCATTCCAGGGGGTCTGGAAGGGATCGAAATGGTAACGGGCAGCCAGGGCCTGGACCAGATCATAGCCGCCGTTATAGGGCTTGCCGAGGTAGCCCTTGGGGAAAAACCCGGGCGAGTACATGGCGCCATCACACAGCGGTTTTTCGGGATGGATAATCAGTTTCTCGGGCCTGGGAAACTGGAGCGTGCCAACGCCGTGACACTTGCGGCAGACCGCCGCGTAGGTGGTCGGCAGGAAGTGGCGCGGCTGGCCAACCGGCTGGCGGGTCCCGCAGGCCGGGCACAGCCACTCGCGGCGGCCCGGCAGGTCGCGCTGCATGGGTGTTTCACACTGCAGGCAGTGAAGTTCGCCGGCCAGGGAAAACAGGATGGCCAGATGGCGGATCAGCTCAGTGACGGTGCCAACCGTGGCCCGACGGTCATAGATGCGCCGGTCAGTGCCCAGGGCGGCAGTCACGCCCAGCCCGGAAACCGATTCGACCTGCGCCTCTGGCCCTTCGCGGACGCCCTGGCGCTCGTACATCGACAGGCTCTCCAGGTAACGGCGGCGCGCTTCGGCCTCCAGCACATCGCCAACCAGGCTGGATTTTCCGGAGCCTGACACCCCGGTCACCACGGTCAGGGCGTTTTTGGGGATATCGACGCTGACCTGGCGCAGGTTATTGGCGCTGGCAGAACGGATCTGGATGGCGGCCTGGCGAGCAGCGCCGAGCGGGGCAGGCCAGGCGCGAGGCTCGATGACTTCCTCCTCGCGCAGCGCCCGGCCGGTGAGCGACTCGCCCTCAGCCAGGAGACCTGCCGGAGGCCCGGCATAGACCAGCCGCCCGCCCGCCGGCCCGGCGCCCGGGCCCAGGTCGATGATCCAGTCGGCGGCGCGGATGATATCCAGGTTGTGCTCGACGACCACCACGGTCGCGCCGCTGCGCACCAGCCGGTCGAGGACAACCAGCAGGCCGGCGACGTCGCGCGGGTGCAGCCCGGTCGAAGGCTCATCCAGCACGAGCAATTCGCCGGCCAACGAGCGCCGTCCCAGGTATTTGGTCAGCTTGACCCGCTGAGCCTCTCCACCGGACAGGGTGGGCGATGGCTGGCCGAGCGGCAGATAATCCAGCCCAACATCGACAAGCGCATGCAGCACGCCGCTGGCCCGCTGGCGTTTGGCCGGCGGCAGCGCGCTGTTCTCCAGCAGGAGGGGCAGCGCCTCGATCACCGGCAGGCGGTAAAAGTCGGCGATGGTCAGGGAGCGCTCGCTGTCCCTGCCATGAAAGACCACCGGCGCAGCCAGAACTTCCTCGGAGAAGCGCTGCCCGGCGCAGTCCGCACAGGGAATCCAGGTGGAAGGGAGATAGCGCATTTTTACTTCAACCGCGCCAATGCCATTGCAGGCCAGGCAGGCCCCTTCTGGGCGGTTGAACGAAAAGTGGGAGGGCGAAAGGCCGGTCCGGGCGGCGAACAGGTCGCGGATGACATCGGCCAGCCCGGTATAGGTGGCCGGGTTGGAGCGCGGGTTGGCGCCAATCGGGCTCTGATCGACCAGGGTCGGGGTCAGGCGCGGGCCTTCGACCGCCTCGCAGCCGGTCGGGCAGTCCCGCTGGAGGGATGCCACCAGCACATCTTCGACAAAGGTGCTTTTGCCTGAGCCAGAAACCCCGCTGACAACCGTCAAACGCTCGAGCGGGACCGGCACATCAATCTCCTGCAGGTTGCGCAGGCTGGCACGGCGAAAGGTCAGGAACTGGCGCGGCCTGGGGCGCGGCTTGAAAGCCGGGATTCGCTCCCGCAGGCTGAAACAGCGCCCGGTCGGCGTGTCCGCCTCCCACAGCCCGGCCGGGGTGCCCTGGTAGAGCAGCTTTCCGCCCTGGACGCCGGCGCCCGGCCCGAGACCGATGACCGGGTCGGCAATCGCCGCGGCGGCGCGGTCGTGCTCGCCGTAAACGACCGGGCCGGCCAGCTGACGAAAGGCTGGCAGCAGCCGGGTCACGTCCGCCGGGTGCTGGCCAACGGTTGGCTCGTCGAGCACGTGGATCAGATCCTCCAGGCGGCTGGTGAGGGCCACCGCCAGGCGCACGCGCTGCGCCTCGCCGCGCGAGAGGGTGGGCGAGGAGCGGTCCAGGCCAAGGTAGCCCAGGCCAACCGTATCCAGCGCATCCAGCCGCCGGACGATCTCGGCCCGCAGCCGGGCGGCAGTAGAAGGCAGCGAAACTGCCTGGAATAGCGCGCGCGCCTCGCTCACTGAGAGTGCCAGCAGTTCCGGCAGGCCCAATCCCTGCCAGCGCACAGCCGCCGCCTCAGGCTGCAGGCCGCTGCCGGCGCAGGCCATACAGCCCTGCCCGCCGCACTCCGGGCATGATCGCGAAAAATCGACCGGCTCCAGCGGGGCGAACCAGCGCCCGCAGCGAGCGCAGACAGGCGCGCGCAAACAGGTCCACTCCTGCCCGGCTGAACGCAGGATGACGGCCTGCGCGCCCAGGGCAGCCACCTGGCGCACCAGGGCGCGCGCCTGCTGAACCTCAACCGCCCCGGTCAGCCGGGCCAGTTCAACCTCCAGGTCATGCGGGCGGGCCGGATCGAGCGAGGCGCCATCCCAAGGCCGGGCATCGACCCACAGGGCCGGCGCGCCAAACTGGCCGGCCAGCAGGGCCAGTAAAGTCCGGTGGCTGCCGCGCGCGCCGTGCAGCAAGGGCGCGGCAACATTTACCGGCGCAGCGCCGGCCAAGTCCACCATTCGCTCGACGATCTCATCCTCAGATCGGAAGAGCGTCGTGTAGGGAAAGAGTGTAGGATAG
>CAZBDC010000082.1:4186-22541 GCA_964490575.1 uncultured Anaerolineaceae bacterium
CTCGCTGAGCACAACCAGCCCGGCCCCGCAGGCCGGGCAGCGGCGCTCGCCAAAACGGGCATACAGCAGGCGCAGGAATGGGTGCAACCCGGAAGCCGTCGCCAGGGTGGAAGCCGGGTTGCGGTTGAGCAGGTTCTGGCCGACCGCCACAGCCGGACCCAGCCCGGAAATCGAACGGACGGCCGCCGGAGTGAGGCTGAGCGCCGCAGCCCCTGTCGCAAAGCTCTCGAGGAAGCGCCGGCGCGCCTCGTGATAGAGGGTGTCGAAGACAAGCGAAGTCTTCCCCGATCCCGATACGCCGGTGACAACCGTCAGCCCATCCTCGATCTCCAGGTCGAGATTCTGCAGGTTGTTCTCACAAGCGCCCCGGATCGAAATCCGCATCGATTTACCTCAACCATCCTGCGAAACAAGGTCTGTCGCCCAATTCCGGAGGTGCTCGATCGTTCCCTGGGGATAAGCCAGGCCGGCGGCCTGGTAAATTTCAGCAGTCACAGCAGTTATAAAGCGAAAAACACCTTCGACCGCACGCCGGACCGACTCGTTGGAGTAACCAGCCAAGGTATCCGCTGCCTGCGCGAGCATGCGCGGGTCGGCCCACTCCTCTAAAAATCGGCCGCGGTAGTAAGGAACGCCGCCGGGGAAGGACCGCGCCGCCGCGTGCCAGACCAACAGCTTCAGGACCTGCCCCTGCAAAGCAGTATTGATCACCTGGACGGCGCGCCACAACTCCCCGCGCTTCGAAAGTTTCACCGCGCGAACAACGTTCAGGAGCGTATTGTCGATCAAGGCTTTATATTCTGCCGCAGAAGGCAGCACCTGTACCGGCGGAGGCCCCAATTGAACCGGCGGTCCGGAGGTTTTCTCCACCAGCGCCCGCATCCCGTCTTCCAGCACATAGCGATATGGAAACGACTCCACCATCTCGGCCAGGGTGGCCTCTTTCCCTCTGGGCGAGCGGTTCAGCGTGAAAACCAGGTCCACTTTCACCCCACCCTCCAGAACAAACTCCCACTCCGGGTCGCCGCGGCCGGTAGTGTCAAAAGCGGATAACCACACAGGCAGAGGAAATGCAGCTTGCAGCGCGGGCTGCCAATCGCCGGACTGCCGGTAAGGATCCACTCCAGATACGAACACGATCAGGTCAAGGTCTGACCAGCGATCGGCGGGGTGATCGATGCGGGCACGCGAACCGACGACGATCACAGCCTGGACATCTTCGCGCCCGCCGGCCCAGCCCGCGATGCGTTGCTCTACAAGTTCATAGACGCCGGCTTCGCGGGCCAGGGAGAGAGGGCGGGAAGCCCGATTCATGGACAGGCGCTCCACACAGACTGAACCGATAGCTCAAAGCCGGCCGCCGGAACGCGGGCGCCCCAGCCGGCGAGCACCTGGGGTGAAAATTCGCCGATAAAGCCCAGCCAGGCAGAGGGGTCTTCGCGGCGGGTCCCATCGCCGGCCACGATCAGCCCGACCCGCCCCGGGATAAAGGAGGGATGTTCCCATGGAAGCACGCGGAAGGGCAGCCCAAGCGAATTCAGCAGGGCATACAATACTGATTGGGCGGCATCGAAGGAGGCATCCTCGGCCGCCAGGAGCGCCCCCAGCCGCGATTCGGTGCGCGAGCCCATGTTATCGGCCGGGTCGAAGACGGCCACCTCGCCTACCTCGAACACGCGGTGCGGGTAAAGCGCGCCCTCCGAGTGCGACTCGATCTCGAACAGCGAGGGCAGCACCCAATCGCGCAGGTGGGCGTAGTTGAGGTTCATCACGTTCTCGATGCGGACGGACGGCCCGCCGTGGAAAGGCGGGCGCCCATCCTGCGCTTCCAGGCCGACCTGCATGCGCCGGCGGATTACATCCAGGCCGGTGAGGATGTTGCAGATGGCTTCCTCGAAGCCAAAGCCGATCATCAGGTCACGCAGCAGATCTTCAAACCCGGTCAGGGGAGCGAGCCTGCCAACGGTGAAATCAGCCGGCAGCAGGGGCGTGAAAGACGCATACCCGCGGCTGATGGCAAAATCTTCGATCACGTCGACCGGGTGGAGATAGTCCTGGCGGTAATCGGGCGCGATGGCGGTGATCGCATCCTGGCCGGCGGAGGCAGCCACGCCGTAAGCCTCCAGTTTTTGGAGGATCTGGGCAGCGCCCACCTTCTCGCCCAGGACGCGGTCAAACAGCTCGAGCGGCACCTGCTGCGTCACGGCCAGTGGGTGGGGCGCGGTCACGCTGCGCCCGCGCGGCGTGTCGTAGGGGTACTCAGCCGTGACGGGCTGGATACTCCAGCCGCGGTCGGCCAGGTTGGCGGAAAGGATGTTGAGGGTCAGCAAGACCTGGTCGAGATCCACCCCGGTGGCTTCGACAAACAGGGAAGTCATGCCGGGGGTAACCCGCCCCAGCCCGGCGCTGTTGATGATCGGGATGAGCGAAAGGACATCCCCGGCGGCATCCACCAGCAGCGGGACCCGGCCGGCGCCCGCCAGGGTCGCGGCGTATTCCTGCCCGGTCGGGTGGCGCTCGAGGATCTCGCGCGGGGTCAGGGCGACGCCTGTCGCCCAGGATTGACCCTCTTTAAGCTGCGCCGTTGGCGCCAGCGGTTCAAAGCGCACTTCATCCCACCCAACCGCCCGGTACGCCAGCGGAAAACGGGCGGCGCGGCCGTCGTACAGCCCGATCGAAACCGCTTTTCGCCGGCGGCCAAAGTTGCGGTCAAGCGTTTCCTGGCCCTCGATGAAGGCCAGCAGGGAGGCCTCGTCGACCCGGCCGCCTTCGGCCAGGAACCCGCCGATAAAGGGGCGGATGCCTTCCAGACACGGGTCGACCTGGATGCGCCGCTCGGCCGGCCGGGTGGTATAGAAGGGGTAATTCCGCCTGCGCCCGGCCCGGTGGTCGCGCAGCTGGCGCGCCACGCCCTCCAGGCACCACAGGTCAGGGCGGTTTGTGTCGGCCAGCTCGATGCGCAGGTAAAGATCCCCAACCGGTTCCAGCCAGCGGCCGTCCGCTGCCCGCAGTGGCTGCCCATCGCGCGCGCGCGAGGAAAGCTCGCCCTTGACCAGCAGCAGATCATCAAACAGCGCCGACAGCGGATAGGCCGGGTCCAGCCCGGCCAGCTGGTAAAAATCGCTCTTGAGCACAGAAATGGTCGGCATCAGGACGCCTCCTCGGTAACGCGGTTGTCGGCCAGCCCGCGCGGCAGGTTGTTGGTGAACAGGTGGCGGATATCGTTCTTGCCCAGCGCCATCATCGCCATGCGGTCCAGGCCCAGGCCCCAGGCGATCACCGGCACAGCCACCCCCAGAGCGGCGGTCAGCTCGGGGCGGAAGAGGCCGGCCCCGCCCAGCTCGAGCCAGCCCAGCACAGGATGGCGCATGTGAACCTGGACGGAAGGCTCGGTAAACGGGTAGTAATCGGTGGTGAAGCGGATGTCTTTGGCCTGGGCCAGCTCGCGGGCAAACAGTTCGAGGATGCCCATCAGGTGGCGCATATTGACCCCTTCCGAAAGGACAATGCCTTCGATCTGGATGAAATCCGGGGCGTGGGTCGCGTCGACCGAGTCGTAGCGGAAGCAGCGCGCCATGGAGAAATACTTGCCGGGGATTTTCGGCCGGGCAGCCAGCTGGCGGGCGGAGAGGGCGGTGCCCTGGCTGCGCAGGATCAGGCGGCGGGCCCGCTCGCGGTCGAACAGGTAGCCCCAGCCGCGCGAGCCTGCCAGGCCGCCCTCGTGCGCGGCCGCCACGTTGGAGAGGTAAGGCTCCTCGATCTGGCGGGCCTGGGTTGGCTCGGCAATGTAATAGACGTCGTGGATGTCGCGGGCCGGGTGGAACTGGGGCATAAAGAGCGCATCCATATTCCAGAATTCGTTTTCGACCAGCGATCCGCGCATCTCCTCGAACCCCAGCCCGAGCAGGGTCTGCTTGGTCTGGTCGAGGAAGCGCCGGTAAGGATTGCGGTAGCCCGCCACCAGGCGCGGCGGCAGCCCGATACTGTAGCGGCGAAAGCGCCGCCCCTCCCACGAGCCATCTTTCAGCATCTGCGCGGTCAGCCGGCTGATCTCGTCTTTAACCTGCGCGGCGGCCTGGCGCAGGCCGGCCCCCAGCGCCGTCAGGCGGTACTGCCTGATCTTTTCTTCTTTGATGTTAAAGAGCGCCTTCATGCGCCGGTCCGCCAGCCAGGACTGCTCCGCCGTGGAGAGCGCTTCCATCTCAAGCTGCCCGGCCGCGGCCACCCGCGCGAGGAGCGCCTGGCGGGCCTCCAGCTCGGAAAGGTCGGCGCCATCTGCCAGCCGCACCAGGCCGCCCTCCAGCGCCAGCAGCCCGCGCGTCTTTAACGCGCCAAAGGCCGCGCCGGCTTCCGAGGGTGGCAGGTCGTCGCGGGTTTGCAGCTCGGGTACGCTCAAAGAGCCAGCGGCTCGAAGCGAGCCGGCCGCGCGAAGCGTCTCGACCAGGCGCAGCTCAGGCAGGCCCTTTTCCAGGCTGTCCTGCCCGGCCGCCGACAGCGAAACCCGGGTTTCCACCCGTTCCGCCACCTGCTCGACCGCGCCCTTGAGCTTGAGCCGCTCGACAGACGAGCGAGCCTGGGCAAGCTCGAGACCGCTCTCCCGGACGATTTCCTCCAGCCAGAGCGGCTGGCTGGAATCTGCAATCGCCAGGATCACGGCGGCTTCATGCGGACTGAGGATGGGTTCCTGTTCCATATCTACTCTCCCTGAATCAGGTATTCGATTTTGGCTGGTCCTCAAACGCCTCGTAGTAGCCCTTATCCAGCTCGTCATCCGACAGGTGGGCGTAGCGCTGGGTGACGGCGATATTGGTATGGCGGGCCAGCTCCTGGGCCAGCTTGAGGTTGCCGGAGGCCTGCAAGACGCGGGTGACAAAGTAGTGACGGAAGGAATGCGGGGTGATCGTGCCGACCGCCTCGGCGCCCAGGATCTGCTCGACCCGCCCGGCGACGATGTTGCGCCCGGTGGCGGTGGTAATCGGTTTTACCTTTTTGCCGGCGCCTTTGTCGTGGCGGGCAAAAAGCGGCAGGGAACCCAGCGGGCGGCCAGAACTGCCATCCAGCCGGGCGCGGGCGCTGAGATAGTCGCGCAGGGCCAGGAGCGAGCGCTGTGAGAAGCGCACCACGGCCTGTTTGTTGCCTTTGCCGATGATGATGGCGCGGCCCTCGTTCCAGTCTATGTCGCCCCGGCGCAGCCCGCAGGCTTCGTGCACGCGCAGCCCGGTATCGGCCAGGGTGATCAGGAAAGCCCGGTCGCGCAGGTCGCGCAGGTGGGCGCTCTCGTCCTCGGATTCGGCGCCTTTGAGCTCAATCAGGAAATCGACAATCTGGTCGATCGCGTCGCGCGGGAACTGGGGCAGGCGCTGCCCGGGCCGCCGGGCGCGCTGGCGGATGAGCAGGCGCACGCGGGGCAGGTTGATCGAGGCCAGGTTTTCGGCCACCAGGTATTCGTAGAAACTGGTAGCGGCCGTCAGGTACAGGCGCTCGGTGGTCGGCGCGCGGTCTTTCAGCGCGGTCGCCAGCCAGACAATGGCTTCCTCTTTCAACTGGGCGATGGACGCCTTCTCGGGGTCGAGCTTATGCCCGGCCAGGACATCCATAAAGATCGCCAGGCCGTTGCGGTAGGTGCGGGTCGTGTTTGCGCTGCGCGCCAGCGAGACGCTGTCTACGAAAGCCGCCGCGGCTTCGCGGATGGTGATGGCGCTGGGAGCCGTTTCGTTAGCCATAGGATTATTGTACCTGCTTATTTGATTTCACAAAACTAAGCGCGAGCGGCTTTCGCGGGCCAGGGTCGAGACAGCGTCCGCTGTTCGACGGTTGATACCGGGGTTGGGTTGCGAGCCATTTGCTGTACAATAGGGCAAGCAAGCGACGCGGGAACCTGGATGATGACACGTACGAACTCGCCGACCATTCGTATACTCTGGCTGAGTCTGCTGGTTGGGCTGACCCTGGCCTGTTCCACATTCTGGCAGAAACCGGCATACGCTCCCGGCCCCACAATCGCACCAACCGGTCCGGGCGTTTCAACCACGCGCGAACATCCCGCCGGCGCGGCCCAGCCATGCGGTCAGGAGATACCCGCCAACCTCCCTCTCGTCAATAAGCTCGATCCACCGGACGCTCAAAGTCTCCCGCAAGAGACGGCGGCATATCCACCGCCCCAAACGGAGCTGCCAGCAGCCACCCAAACAACGGTCCCGACCGCCGAGCAGCCGGCGCTGCCCTTCCAGGCCAGGCACGTGATCCTTTTTATCGGGGATGGGATGGGCTTCGAACAGGTGAAAGCGGCCGGGATGTACCTGCACGGCTCGGCAAGCGGGTTGTCTTTCGAGCGCTTCGCTTACCAGGCCGAGATGACCACCCACGCGGTGGGCGGGGAGCTGACCGACTCGGCCGCTGCTTCCACGGCCATGGCCACCGGCCAAAAGGTCAGCCCGGGCGTGTTGGGCCTGGCGCTGCCGGGGGATGGGCGCGAGCTGTATACCCTGCTCGAGTACGCGCGAGACCACGGCCTGAGCACCGGGCTGGTTACCACCACGCCGATCACCCACGCCACCCCGGCCGGCTTTGGCGCGCACGCCGCCAGCCGCATCCTCACCGGGGAGATCGCCGCCGATTACCTGGGCCAGACCCGGCCCAACCTCCTGCTGGGCGGCGGCGGCGAGGGGATCGATCCCGGGGCAGCCAGCCAGGCCGGTTACAGCGTGGTCACAGACCGGGAGGGCCTCCTGGCGCTGGACACCGAATCGATCACCTACCTTTCCGGCCAGTTTGGCGAGGGCAGCTTCCCCTTCGCGGTCGACGGCCTGGGCGAACGCCCGCACCTGTGGGAAATGACCAGTGTGGCTCTGCGCATTCTCGATAACGACCCGGACGGGCTGTTCGTGGTGATCGAGAGCGGGCTGATTGACTACGCCGGGCACTACAACAACCTCGAGGCGCTGGTTGGCGAAATGCTCGAGCTCGACCGCGCCGTGGGCACTGCGCTGGACTGGGCGACCAACCACCCAGATACGCTGATCCTGGTCACCGCCGACCACGAGACGGGCGGGCTAAGCGTTCTGCAAAGCAACGGGCAGGGCAACCTGCCGGAGGTAAGCTGGTCGACCACCGGGCACACCCCGTTCAACGTGCCGGTTTATCTGTTTGGACCGCTGGTGGACAACTTCCCGGGCTTATTGGACAACACCGGTATTCCGGGCCTGTTGAGCGGGGGAAAGTTCGCCCAGCCCTAACCGGTTAAGTCTTCCCACCGTTTCACAATCGGCTCCTGCGCGCGCCACCACTCGCGTCCTGAGAGCAGTTCAGGGGGCGTATTTTCGCCATAGGTCAGCTCGTTCAGCATTTCCAGCACCTGGGTGGTTGACCCGCGCAGCAGGTTGACCCCGGCCGGTTTGGAAGCCCTGGCGCCCTTCACATCCACCAGCACCCAGTGGAACTCGTGGATCAGGCGGTCGATGGCCAGGATTTTCTCCTCGCGGCTGTGGCAGTGCGGGTACCGGCTGACGTAGCGCTGGAAGGCCGCCCGCGCGTTCCCGGCGTGCAGCTGCCCATCCACCTTCTCGGATTCGGCCAGGTACACCCGCCAGCGCACCTGCCAGCCGCAGGCCGGGCAGCGCAGGATCTCAGCCGGTTTTTTTGTCCTGCGCGCCAGGATCGTCTCGCGGCCGGCCGCGGCGCAGCGTTTGCAGCGCACCTCCCCCTCGCAGGCAGCGGTAAACTCCAGAATGCTCCGGCAGCGGGCCAGCAGGCTGAAGCCAACCTCGGCGACCAGATCGTCGGCGCAGTCGCCGCGCGCTTCGCTGAGGTAAAGCTCGCAGATTTTAGACAGGCTGACCCTGGGGGCCCATTCGATATCGGACCGGTCGTTCATGCTCCCCATTATCACGCCGGGCAAAGACGCCGTCAAGATGATCCAGAAAGAGCCATAGGGCTTTCTCATTCCATCCTGCCGAACCTGGCGTTCTTGCGCGGTTTCGGCGTGATCAACTTGCAGCAGTTCGGCTACCCGGTATCGCTCCATCCAAAACCATAAAATTATCCGATTATGTCTCGATCACACGATTTTTGTGACGAAAATTATGATTGCGATCCTCGCGGCCTCTTATTACAATGAATACGCAACTTTTACGGCGGTCTAACTGACTACATTAAGGCGGACATCACTGTGAATCTCTACATGACACTCCTCATGATCGTTTCACTATTGGCTTCCCTGATCGGACCAGCACGGATCTCGTCGAGTAGTTTATTCGCTCCCGAATATAACAACAGCGTTGTAAACGCATTAAGTGACATAACGCAAACTCCAACGCCGGATTGGCCTTATCCGCCTCCGGATGAGACGCCGACAGGTGAACTGACCACGACGGCTACGCCTTTGGTTGCAATGACTGCTACAGTAACACCTACCGTAGTCTCCTCTCCTGTTTCAACGGAACCAACGCCAGGTTGGACAGCGACACCCACCCCCGTTGAGCCAACAACGATCCCCGAATCCTATCGGCTCACCCTGTCCAGCGCGGATCGCTATTATAAGCCTGGCCAAAAAGTTACGGTTACCTGGCTTGTTCAATCCAGCGTTGTATCTACCATCCCATCTGGCTGGACAATACAACTCCTTCTTCCCACCCGCTGGGAGCCTGAAAATCTAAAAGAAGGGACGTTCGATCCCCTGGTGAATTCGGTTGTTTTTCCGATAAACTCCTGGACCGGCGATCTGATCTTCAAAACTGCAAAAACCTCTGGCGACGAAGAGATCCAGGCCAGCTTATCCGAAACCAGTAACCTTTTGGCAGAAACCATCCTTTCGCTATTGGCAGAACGCACCATAAAACTGGATATCAATGGTGGTGAGCTGCAAGCTAATTTCAAAGATCACACCCTGAAAGTCAAATTTCCCAAAGACGCCCTGACAGAAGAAGCTGAAATCACCGCCCGACTTCCTGGAAAACGCTTGCCCGGTCTTCCGAGCAACGGTAAAAATGCCTTTGAACTGTTCGCGAAAGGAACAGAGAGCCAAAATCCGATCCATCAGTTTTACCAATCCCTGGAAATCGAGATCACTTACGATCCGGCTACTATTGGAATTGATCCCTCGGTCTTGGATCTATTCTACTTTGACGAGACTGTGGGAATCTGGCTGCCGCTGCCCAGCCAGATCGATACCGAGAATCACATTTTGCGCGCCTGGACAAAACATTTCAGCCTGTTCTCGTTAGGCGCAAATTCCTTTTCCTCCTACGCGATGCCGCCGTTGGATGCTGCCCAGGTTGCTGAATTTACCGGATCGGCTTCCTATTCCATACCGATCGATGTCCCCGCTGGTCCTGGTGGGATCAAACCTTCCATCAGCCTGGATTACAACAGCATGTCATTGGAGGGCTTTTTCTACGATCGACCTACAGGTGGGGATTACAGCACGCTGACGGTCGGCAACCAGGTATCCTGGGTGGGCGCCGGCTGGTCGCTCTCTCACGGCGGCTCCATTATTCGCAATTTGGGCAAGAACGAAGACTGGGACGGCGATGATACCTTCTCTCTAACCGTTGGGGACGTTGCCCTCAGCCTGGTTCCGACTTACAAAGCCAGTAGTTACATCGATTACAGGGCCACGAACGATAACTTCTGGAGAATCCGACGCTACTTGCACCGTACGGACCCGACCGCTTCGCAATTTGGTCTGGAATATGATTTGTGGGTTGCCTGGGATAAAACGGGAACGCGTTACACCTTCGGAGACCCTTCAAGCACCCATGCGAATTACACAGCTTACTACACGGAGACAGATACCCAGGTAGAGTCAGATGCAACGAACAAGAATTGTGGCGTCAATCCGAATGGCGGCTACTATTATCGTTGCACCCGCCGTCCCTGGGGTTGGTTCCTGCGCGAAGCCCGTTATCACACGGGGAAAAGTTTGACCTACAATTGGACCTTTATCACGGACGATAAATGTGTCCCGCACACTGGTTCGCCAATCGATCCAGCTTGTCAGCATGATAATATCGACGTTTCGGTTTACCCCTATATTGTTTCTTACCCGGATGGAAAAACAAGGGTCGAATTCGTCAAGGAGTATCGTCCGGATTACATTTACATTTGGGGCGATTATGGTACTGACAGGCACCGTTACGAGCAATTTCGATTAGCGAGCATCAAAGTGGAGGTGATCGACCCGTCAACTAACGCCTGGAAAACCATCCGAGAATATAAACTGAATTATGCGCCGAATACCAGCAGCGTCTCGATTTTCCCGGAAAGCCGATGGACACCGTGCGATCCCAATGTATCGAATTGTCCGGTGAGCGACCCTACATTCCGGGTGAAGAACGGGAATTATGTTTCTGTATTGCAGAACGTGACCCAATATGGCGTGGGGGGCGCTGCGCTGGGCAGCAGCAACGCGCTGCCTGCCATTAGCTTCAAATATGGACAACAACCCGATCCCGATCCGAATAGTTCGCAAATTTACAACCAGGACGACAAAGAACACCTGACCATCGTCGAAAATGGGTATGGAGGATACATCATTTTCAAGTATGAAGAAAAAGATATCGTCCTGGAGGGTACGACCCGACAAATACCCTTCATGGCTGATGCCGGGACCGAGTCGCAGAAAAAGGATTTATATAACGGCGAAGCGATACCATTAACTACCGCTCCATCCGCTTTCAGGATTGATCCAGCAGCGCCCGGCTGTGACCCGCATTTTCCCAATAATTGTTCGTATCTGCCCAATGGCCTGCTCCTGCGCCCCGGCTCCGGGTATCTGTTGAGCTGTTCCATACAGACCAGTACATCTTCCGATATCCAGTATAAAATTTATTACCGGGAGAATGATCCTGACAACCCCGTATTTCGGTCGAAAAAAGTCACGGTCAGCGCCAATGGCGTTGTGACGGCTAAGTTGATCGCGCCGGCCAATATCAATCGTTTCGAACCGTGGATCGTTTTGTCCCGTGGTTCCGCATATGCCAGTAATTGTAACGCTAAGCCGATCCTCACCCATTACCGGGTCAAGCAGCGGATTGTCCGGGATAGCGTGAGCGGGCAGTCGTTCACTTTTGAGTACGACTATACCGATAATGGGACCGACACTGGAGCTGTGAACGACGCCAGCCATTCGGATTACGTTAACAATAATTCATCCAGCCTTTTAGCCATTGAACCGAACTCGGAATTCCGCGGCAACCGGATTGTTACGGTCACCGGGCCAGATGGTATCGTCCGCACAACCTTCTTCCAGGGCGATGCAAACAAGGGCCAGGTGGAAAGTATAAAGCAATTCAGCTTGAGCAATACGCTCTTACAGATGAGCAGCTTTGAATACACCGGGACCACAACAGCAACGTATACCCCAACCAATACCACATTTTGCCCCAGGCCTGATAAATACAGTACCTGTTTCAAGGACCAGAATGTCTATTGGGTTCGGGAAACTGCCGAAACGACCCAGGATTACGGCGATGGCGGCAGCATTTTTACCGGCAAGCGCTCCACGTTCGCTTACGACGTGTATGGAAACCAGAGTGAGTTGATCGAACATTATTGGGATGGCACAGCCTGGGTTCCGTATCGCGGGACACGGATCACGGTGAAACCAGGGATCGGTGTCGCGACGAATTTCCACGATAACGGAACCGATCCAGGCATCCCAGATAATATGTACAACCTGACGGAATTGGCTGGGTCAATCAATGTGTATACCTGCCCGGCAGGAAGCCCGGAAGGAACCTGTGGAAACTACCCGATTGCTAATTTAGTTTCCTCTACCTGTAATTTATACGACGATGGGGTCAATGGAAACACCAGTTCGTACTGTAGTATGCGCGGCAGCGGCGAACTGCTGGATACTCCCGATACCGCTCATACCGGAATGTATCTGCAAACCGGACAGCGGACGCTTTTGTATTTCCCCAAGAGTGGCGGCGCCACGGACTATGAAGACCCCCGGTACCGGGACGAGTATTACACCTATGACAACTGGGGGAATCGAACGAAACTGACCACCAGTCAAACAGAGGGAACCTATGCCAAGCGTGCCGATCAAGTCGACTTGCAAAGTACTCCCGTCCAGAACCCGCTGGTTACTATCTGGGCCTATGATGCAATGTTCGCTTCCCGGGTGATCTCGGAAACGAACGATCTCGGGCAAACCACGCAATATCGCTATGAGGAAACCATTACGCCGACCGGTGGAACACCCGTCGCGATGGGTGGCTATTTCCTTGGCTTACCCACCACCGAAATCGACCCGAACGGCGCGTATGCCTACGCCCAATATGATCCGTTTGGCCGGATGACCGCGCTCATTCTGCCGGGGGATAATTCGGCTTCGCCCACAATTAAGGTAGCGTATACAGAATATGGAGGAACTTCCAGCACGCCAGCGTGGATCAAGGTTTCCCAAAAGAATACATTGGGTTATTATGACGCTACCACGCGAAATATCTTCAGTGGGTTGGGCCGGCTGATCCAAACGCAGACTAGCGAGGCCATTGTTCAGGGAGCGACCCGTGACATCGTCGCCCAAACCGAGTATGATGCCTTTGGCCGGGTAACCAAACAATCAACGCCCACGGATCTCGCTACGTGGGCCCTGCCGGGCAACCCCTATCGGGCGATCACCTTTGCTGCGGATCATAGCAACTTTACTTCAACCGTGTACAATGCGCTGGGGCGAGTGAAAACGGTCACCGCGCCCGACCTGACCGCCACCACATCCACTTACAGCATCGGTACTCTCCCAAACCAGGGAAACCTGCTCCTTACCACCATTACAGATGCCAGGAACAATGCTACGACAAATTACACGGATGTCTTCGGCCATTTGGTATACGTAGATGCGGCCACCGGTCCGGACGTCAGCTACACGTTCACCGTGACAGACTTGTTGACCGCCGCCACATACGGGAACGCGGCGACTAATATAACCTTTGACCTGGCCGGGCGGAAAACCAGCATGACCGACCCAGATATGGGGTATTGGATGTACCAGTACGATGCGTTGGGTAACCTGAAGACCCAAACGGATGCCCGTGGTTGTTCTACGGCGCTGGCCTATGATCGCCTCAACCGCCTGACCGGCAAAACCTTTGCGAATTGTTCCGGGACGAACCCGCCGGTTACATTTACTTATGACGCCAGCAGCGCGACCAACAGCGGCAAGGGCCGGCGGACCGGGATGACTGACACTTCTGGTACGACGACTTGGGAATATGATCTGCGCGGTCGTATGATTCACGAAAACCGGCACATTGTCGATCAACTGGATGACAATCGCGATCTGGGTATCTACCACACCTACTGGTCATACAACCCGGATAACTCTGTGCAGCAAATGGTTTATCCCAATGGTGAAACGGTGAACTTTGCCTATCACCCACAGGGAACGATCAAACAGGTTTCCTCCATCCAGGATGCGACAGACATTACCCAATATTATGTATCGGCGACGAGTTACGATGCCGCAGGCCGCGCCATAAGGCGTGTCTTGGGGAACGGTATCAATCAGACCTACACCTATTACCCCTGGAACCAGCAGGGCGGACGGTTGAATATCCTCCAGGCGCAAAAGAGTGGTATACCCCCCTACCAGAATCTGACCCTGACGTATGATGCAGTGGGGAATATCCAGACTCTGCTCGACAATGCAGCTAATGAAACGCTGACCTTCACCTATGACAGTCTCAACCGCCTGGATCTGGTGACCGGCTCATATAACGAAGATCCTGAATATAATGTCTCGACAGGGAACATTTCTTCCCGTGTTGGTTTTACGTTGGATCAGGACAACATTCGTCATGATTACAACTTCACCTACACCTATGGCGGCAGCTCAGCTCCTCCGCATGCGGTGTCAGCTACTAGCGATGGGCGCTCCTTTAGCTATGATGCGAACGGGAACATGACCACTCGGAATATCCCCGGTGGATTGTATGGTCTGGGGTACGATGCTGAAAATCGGCTGACCACGATTACCACCACAAACGGTGATCCGATTAACGCACGCTATGTGTATGATGGCGATGCAAAGCGGGTGATTGCACTGACCGGCAGTACGGTCAATGATACGGTCAGGACGGTCTATATTGGCGACTACTTCGAAGTCGAGTTAGGACCAGGAACTACGTACCCGGTGGGCGACCATCCACTGGTGAACAATCCGTTCAAGGTTTTCTTGCCGGTCATCTGTGCAGATGTCAGCGAAATGTCCGTCGTAGGCATGACGACCGGTAACTTTGGCACAAGGCCCTACCATACCCATACGGCACCGACAGGGCAGAGTACCATTACCTGGCGCACCTACTATTCGACTGCGGGAGCCCGTATTGCAATGCGGGTGCAAGGCAACAGTGTCGCGTATGACCAGTACTATTTCCTCACCGATTATTTGAACAGCACGGCGAAGACGATCAAGCAGGATGGAACTGTCTCCGAACTACGTTATTCGGCCTGGGGGGATACCCGGTATACCAGCGGAACCACGCCGACCAAACGACAGTACACTGGGCAAGCTCTGGCGGAAGCAAGTCTCTATTTTTACGGAGCGAGATGGTATGACAGATCGCTCGGACGTTTCATCAGCCCAGATACCATCATCCCTCAGCCTGAAAATCCCATGGCATGGGATAGATACGCTTTTGTCAACAACAATCCACTTCGATATACTGACCCAACTGGACATTTTGCCTGGTTACCTGTATTAACAATTGGTGGAGCATTAATAGGTGCTGGCATTAGTTATGGAACTCAGGTATATAACAATTACCAGACAAACGGTGGCGATCTTGGGACAGCGCTAACGCAAAATATCGATCTGGCCTCAGTAGGAAAAAGCGCATTAGCTGGTGCTGCAGTTGGTTTGACCGTTAGCGTGGCTGCGCCTGTCGTGGTAGGGATGGCTGGAGAGGCACTCATGGGAATTGGTGCTTTGGCCAATTCAACTACGGTATTTACTGCTGGGGTCTCGACTGTTGAAGCATCAACAATTATCGGAGGCCTAATTTATGGCACATCTGCTGCTGCACCTCCAGAACTCCCTGTCCGTACAGGCCAACATGATAAGACCACTGGGGTACTTGAAGCTGGAGGTGTAAGAACACCATTGGTAAGTGGTGTTAATGGCCCTGCGTCCCAAATGCCTTCCGGAACAAGGGGATTTAATATCGTCACGAGAACACATGTTGAAGGCCATGCATCTGCTTTAATGCAGCAACAAGGTTGGACGAAGGGAACTCTGTATATTAATAATCCTCCTTGTGCTTCATGCAGTAGTTTATTACCCCGCATGCTATTGACCGATACACAGCTAAGGGTCATTGGCCCTAACAATTATGACAGACTTTTCATCGGGCAGTGATGAGATATAAATTTGCCGGAGACACATTAGAAAATATAAATGTGTCTCCGGCAAATATAATCACTAGAATTTTTTCAGAGGGATGATGCTATGAGCGAGTTCAAATTAATTGATTCTTATACCAATAATGGAGAGATAATAATCTCTCATGAAAAGGAATTGTTTAATGTTTTAAATACAGCCATGAATTCTGGGAATAAAATATTCATATTGGATTCGATGGGGTTTGGTTCATTAACTTTAGGGGTTGGAAAATCTTATGGATTTGCTGAATTCATCAATCAAAATAGCGAGACCCCGTATTTGATCACATACAACAAGAATTTGGATGCCGAAGAAGAATCATATATCGATTTCGATTCGGGTGGTACTCCTACACCTATTCCATTAAGATACTGCTTGCCCATTTCAACAATAATTGAAATTGCTAACTTCTTTTTTGTGAATAAATCTTTGCCAAAAAATGTTGTTTGGCAGGAAGAATAGCAAGAGACTAGCGTAAGTTTTGTGCAATCAGAAGCCGAATCACAAAAAACGGCTTAAAACGCAAAGAATTTCCGAACCTTACCAACCGAATCCGGATCCTGTATGCTCATGCCTATTCTCGGTACAGCAAGGGGCGGGCATGAGCAACGGCGAAAACAAAGTCCAACAAACACAACACGCATTTCTGGTAGCCTGGGGCTGGTTTGCCGAACACCTCGGCCTGCCAGAACGATTGGAGCGTATCCCGCTAAAGCAGAAACGATATCATCATACACCGCAAACCAAAGTGCTGGAATTTCTCGTTTCCATTTTAGGTGGAGCGCAGTACTTGCAGGACATCAGCCAGGCGGCCCATCCCCTCGACAAGGATCAGGCGGTTGCCGAAGCCTGGGGACACCAGGCTGGGCGGATTACAGCGGGGTCAGCCGAACCCTGAGTGGTCTGAACTGGGAAGAAGCTCGCCAGATCGCCCATCTGCTGGAAGAAATCGGGCGGGGCTATGTGAAGGCCGAACTGCAAATCCTGCAATCCACCGGGCAGCGTCTTCAATATGATGGAGATCTGACCGGAATGCCAGTTTCGAATACCAGCCAAACCTTTCCCAATGCGGCTTTCGGGCATATGGACGATGAGATCTGCCTGGGATACCAGGCGGCGGTGGTCAGCCTGCACAGCCCCACCTATGGTCGCTTGTGGGTATCTGGCACGCATCATCCGGGCGATACCGTTTCCTGCACCCAAGCGGAAAACCTGGTGCTGGCCGCAGAAGCCCGCACGGGGGTCCGCCCGCGACGGCGCACCGATTTGCTGTGCCAACGGATTGCCTCCTTTGAGCAGCAGGTGACACGCGACATATTCTCTTCTTCGTGGAATTTGGACCTACTCAACAGTCTACATGTTGACTTGCCCAAAAGCCAGGAGCAAGAGGTTGTAAAGGTTTACATTTATTCTCGTGTAGCAGAATTAGAGAAATTTGCCGTGGAAGGTGGCGTCATTATGGCGTATTCCGCTCATGTTAATAAGCAGGCCGACGCTTACATTCGGGACAATTATTATCATTGGTTTGCCATGATTCCGAGCCAGAACGTCACGGAAGGTTTCCACACCGAAGATGAGTTTCGCCAGTACATTCGAACCTTGGGAATTCAAGACCCTGACTGGCAGACGCCGGATGAAGCGCATAAAAAGTTTTTGGATACGGGCGGTTGTCTAGATTGGATACCAGATTGTAAATAATTTCTGAATATCAAAGCTCTATAACAGAGATCAGGCAGTAATTTCAATAAAAGAATGACCAGGCCTTGAAAAAGTGACTCCCCACGAACGGCAACATGGGTTTCCAGCGCCGGGAACACATGGAAATTTCTCGAATTATTCAAAGAGCGAATTATTACGCCGGTTTTGAAGAATCCCGGCTTGCTTTACAGAAAATAGTTTACCAGGAAGGATATAAACATGGGCGAAACAATTTTCTACCAGTTGTTCTTTGAGGAAGTCGAAGAAGCAACAATTGCTCAGAGTTATGATTTCAAGGGGTTGGACGATGATATTTTTTCAGAGGGTCAACAAATTGGTGATTGGCCTGTTGATGCTACAATCACTATAAAAGGGAAAAACCCTACAGATAACCTCTTTTGTCCTCTCAAACCCTGGTTCGTTGTCTCGAAGAGAGTAACTAACGTTCTTATTGAAGAAAATATTTATGGAGTTCAATTGTTACCGGTACGCGTATTTCACTTAAGTGGGATAGAGCTTCCTGGATATTCGATTCTCAATGTCTTAAACATGATGAACGGTCTCCATTATGAGAAGACGTCTTGGTTAACGCCCAGTAAATGGAGTGTACAATATCCAGAGTTGGATATTGTGAAGGAAGCTCTTAAAGCGGACATAGTTACTGGGAAAGATATATTTAGAATTACCGAGGTAAAAACCAGAGTCTATATCTCTAAATTCTTGAAGGCATGTCTTCAAAAGAGAGGAGCAATTACAGGTTTTAAATTTCTGCCAGTTAGGGCGTATTTATGAATAGATAACCGTAAGCACCATTACGATCTTTCTCTTCAAGATATTATGCAGTATCCATGTTGGGAATATGCTTTTGGACGAAGAAGATATAGAAGGTCAGTAAACAACCTGTTCAAGATATTCCTGCCGATCTCTATTCGGATGTCAGCGAAACGTCCATCGTAGGTATGACGATCGGCAACTTCGGTGCAAGACCTTACCATACCCATCCGGTACCGACAGGGCAGAGTTCCATTACCTGGCGCACCTACTATTCGGCTGCGGGAGCCCGGATCGCTATGCGCGTACAAGGAAACAGTTCCGCGTATGACCGGTACTATTTCCTCACCGATCATTTGAACAGTACATCCAAGACGATCAAGCAGGATGGAACTGTCTCCGAACTGCGTTATTCTGCCTGGGGCGAAACGCGGTATACTAACTGTCAATATTCGCCCGTAAATGCGCCACCACTTTTCGGCAACACTGCGCCAGCAA
>CAZBDC010000083.1:0-22386 GCA_964490575.1 uncultured Anaerolineaceae bacterium
ACACCCTATCCTACACTCTTTCCCTACACGACGCTCTTCCGATCTGTCCCTGTCCAGGAAATGGTGGTGAACCTCATTATTCCCCCTGACCAGCAGGGAGAATTTTTTGTGTCGATTTATGCTTACGAGCCGGTGCTGGGGGAGCAAATAACCAGTATTCATGGGGTTCTAAACGGCCGGGAATTTTTCTGCCCGTCTTCCCGCTGTGATGTCCCAATTACAACCGATTCTGTCCTCGAATTTTGGGCAGTATCCAGCTACGGGGATGAAAGCCAGCGTGTCATGGCGACCCTGCGGGTTGTGCGGACGGTCGACGGAGATCGCATTGAGCTAAGTTCGCTGGTGCCGATTGTGCTGTATCAGGATGCCTGTTCTGCCATCTGGGGTCTGCCGCGCACCCAGCTTCCGGCCTGGGCTGAGTTTCCTGCCCTGCCGGATGAGCTAAACACGATGGAGCCATACCAGTACCTGGCAGGCCAGCTGATTGCTGCCGGGGTGGTTAATGCTCAGGACTGCCCGGGTGGGGGGCTGTATGCCAGTGGGGCGCCGAACCCGTGCGGCCTGGAACGGGCTGCATCGGCCGTGGTCGACTGGCAAAACCAGTATGATGTGGTCATCTGGGGCACGGCGCGCGATATCGGCATTCCACCGCGCCTGATTAAGGTGATGATCGAGCAGGAATCACAGTTCTGGCCAGGTAACGGCCGCCGGGCCTTTTATGAATATGGCCTGGGTCAACTAAGCCAGGCTGGCGCTGATGTGGCCTTGCGTTGGGACAATGCTCTCTACCAAGAGATCTGCAATGGGTTATTTTTCGATTGCAGCCTGATTTATGGCCGGCTCCCATCCTGGCTGCAGGCGACCATGCGCGGTGGGCTGATGCGGGCAATTGACAGTGAGTGCTCCACCTGCCAGTATGGTATTGACCTGGCCCGCGCCCGGGATACGATCCCAATTTTTGCGCGTACGTTACGCTCGAACTGCTATCAGGTGAAATATTTGATGGACTTGCGCAAGCTCAACGCAAGTTATGAGGATATGTGGAAGTTTACTTTTGTATCTTACCACAGTGGTTTTCAATGTCTCTCGACGGCTTTCACATATCTCGAATATAACAGGCTGCCCGCAACCTGGGAAAATGCCTCCAGGTTTCTTTGTTCGAGCGGGGTGATCTATGTGAATGATTTTTGGAAGTCGCTGGATGAGTTTGACCTGTATCGAATTCGACGGGCAGATCGCAGCCAGCTGGTTGCCCGGGCAACGTTTGTGCCCACGCCGGTTCCCACTGCCATGCCAACGCCTACGGTGACTCCAACTGTTGTGCGCTCGATGGGCCGTATCCGCGTACTGGTCTATATGGATGGCAATGTCAATAATTATCCGGAAGAAGCTGAAAAAGTGGAAGGAATCAGTGTTGAGGCGCGCTTCACAGATGGAACAGTTTTGACTGCCCAGACGGTGCGAGGTGAAGTGATTTTCGATCTGTCAGGCCGGCGGGTGGGAGAGGAAGTGACGGTCGTTCTGCCCGATCTTTTCCGCACCCTAAAAGTTCGGGTTGTCAGAGATGGCGAAATCCCGGCAGTCTTCCGTCTCGAAGAGCCGGTTGTTCCTCCGGCGCTCCCTTAAGGAGATAGGAAAGTATCATGTCTGAAGATCCTGAAGTTCCTCGAATGTCTGAACCGGTGGGCGACGAATCACCTGGTGACCGTCTCCCTGAAAGAAAAGAGCCTGGCCCTGTCCCCCTCATTCCGCCGATCAATTCGGGCGAAAACCCCGAACAGGGTGAGCAAACGGGGATCTTGCCATCGGGGTTTACTGGCGCCCTCGAGGAAAGCGCCGAAGCGCTGGAAGAACCTGACCTGAAGCAGGCGGGTTCGGATTTTCATGGCCGTTTGGAGTCGATCGAAGCCAAGCCAGAACCATACCCGGAAGTGAAGCGCCGGAGTATCACTGGCCAGTTGGGGGCGTTTGTTACCGGGCTTCTCCGCGGTTCCCCGGCAGAAGGTGGCCCGGCGCGGGCCGAGCGAAAACGGACGCGTTCTGGAGTTGACGAAGACGTTTCTGAGCTTCGCGAACATCTTGAACGAGATGAGTCTGGCAGGTCTCAAAAGCCAGGAGAAACGGGCGAACTGCTCCATTCATTCACCGGGGCGTTAAGATGGGTGACCAACCCGCGCAACCTGACCGGTTTTCTGTTTCGCCGGGGAGGAACCGGCCAGCTGGAACTGCCGGAAAAGCCAATCCCACCGCTGGAGCGCTCGGAAGCGGAAATCGAAGAAGGTGGTTTGACCGGACGCCTGGGCCAGACTTTAGCTGCTGAGCCGCCTGGACGCTCGGAGCCTGAGGATTTTGTCATCGAACTGGGGCCTGGAGAACCGATCATCATATCGCCACCAGAGATTGGGGAACAGGTAGAACCTGCGCCGCCGGAAGATCTTGGTTCGCGTTTGGGCCAGGTGGCGGGCGAGCGAGAGGCGGCTGCTGATCAGCCATTTGTCTCATTTGAGGAGGCCGAACAACCGGCAGCGCCTCCTGAATTGCCCGAACGGCCATTTATGTCATTCAGTGTCGAGGAGAGCCTGCCAGCGGAATCGGCGCCGGTGGAAACTGCGCCGCCTGTTCCCCCGCTCCAACCGGACCAGCCCGGAGAGGAGCCGGCGCGAGCGAAGGGCTCAGGCAGCCTGTTGAAGCGGGTGACGGGTTCGCTGCGGCGAATCACCGGGCCGCTGCAGGAAACCGGCGAAGGCTCACAAGAACCTCACCCGGCAGGTAAACGCCGGCGCGTAACCGGTCAGTTAGGTTCGATCATCACCGGGATCCTGCGTGGAGGTAAAGAGGAGGGGGAGCGGAAGCCAGACCAGGCTGAAATTGATGGTTATGTTAGCGAACTGCGCCAGAACCTGGCAACAGAGGAGGCTAACCAGCCTAAGCCGGTTGGGCGGACGGGCCGCCTGATTCAGAGTATAACCGGGCCGCTGCGGCGGATAACAGGGCCTTTGGGGTGGACTGGCCGCCTGGTGCGCAGGGAACAGACCGGCCAACCAGAGCAGCCGGAGGAGACTCCACCGCTTGAGCCGGTGGAAGCGGAGATAGAGCAAGATATCCTGGCCGGGCGCCTGAGCACAGCATCGATTGCTGAGCCTTCTGCCTGGGTCGAGCCAGAGGATTTTGTCATCGAATTGGAATCGGGTGAGCCATTTGGAGAACCTTTGGAAGGGTCCGGTGTCTCCCCTGAGGTTGAGGGTGATCTGCTGGCAGAGACGGAAGGGAATCTGGAGCCTGGTCTACAAACCGCTGGCGGCGATTCAGGCGCACTGCTCGAAAGCGGCGCGGCGGATGCAATTGAGCAGACCGAACAACAGGTGCGCCCGGTAGAAAGCGGGCAGGATTGGGTGGCAGAGCTGCGAGATGAAACGGCAGAGGCTGACGCCGCTGACGTGAGCCTGGGAAGTGACAGGCCTGGTTCGGTCACAGCACGACTGAAGAATTTTATAACTGGCGTTTTGCGGCGACCGGAAGAGAAAAAGACAGGATCTGTTGAACCGGTGCAGGAGGGCGCTGACCTGGAAGAGCGCGCCCTGGCCGAAAGTCCTGGGGAAGTTTCAGATGACCTGGTTTCCGGGCGTCTCGATCGCAGCCTGGGTATTGCTGGTGAAGAAGCGCTCCAACCGGATCTTACGCTGGACTTCCTGGCTGAGGAACCGGTTGTTCCGAGCGCGGGCGAGTCTTCGCTCATTGATGAAGAAACGATCCTGGCGGATCTTGAATCCCGCTTTGAACAGGTTTCAGGCGGTGGGGCTGAGGAGGCCGGCGAGCTTTATACTTCGTTCGAAGATCAAGCTCAGCCGTTTACATCTTTTGAGGATACGGTTGAACCCTATTCTTCCTCTGATGAGACGGACCAGCCTTATCGATCATTCAGTGTGGACCAGGCCGAAACCTATGATGCTACGCGGCCCAGTGAGCCTCCGATTCCATTTGTACCGGTTGAGCCGCAGGATCTGGCTGATTTGTCCGGATTTAGCCCTGAAGATGAACAATTAATTTGGGGCGAACAGGAAATCGGCTCGGGCGATGAAGGGCGGACTATCCGGGCTGAGGATTTCTGGGATCAGATTAAGCTGAGCCGCGATCAGGGTACAGGCCCCTCGCAAGTTTCTGAGGACGACTTCTATGCGGCGACTTTCCTGGCTGGAACCGACGCTGTCCCACAAGAATCCGCCGAATCGGAAATTTCTACGTCCCTGGTGCCAGAGCTGCCTCATGGCAAGGGAAGCCAGGAACCTTTCGAGGATATCCGCTCGATTGTTCTGGAGGACCTGCCTGTAGAAGAGCGGCCGCAGGTGCCGGTCGCGATCGCTCTGCCAGGTGAACAAGCGGTTGAGGAGGAGCCGGCTGTGCCAGAGGCACAGGCTGCGCTCGCGCCTGCGCCCGCGGTGAAGTGGACAGCTCGCCTGGCGGCGCTGCCATTGATGCACAAAATTCTTATCGTTGAGGCCATCCTGGTTGGCATCGCCCTGATTATTGCCGTTCCCTATTTCCTGTCTTTGATGCTGCGTGGGCCGGCTGAGGTCCCGCCGACCAATTTCCTGGCGCCCCGCGCCCTGCCGGCTGGTGTGCCTTATCCAACGGGCATCACTTTGCCGGGCGGTTGGTATTTCAAACTTGGTAAAAGCACTTTTGATGCAGGAGAGTGGAAACCGGCCGGCGCCGAGTGGCTCGAGGGCACGGAGCTGCGGCGAGTGGTCGCGCTGCCCTGGAACCCGCAAACTGAGGCAGTGGTGCAGTCTTTCCAGGCCGGTGATGTTGTGGAACTCTACTTGAGTAACAGCAATTCGATCCGTTATAAGATAACCCGGGTCGAGCGCGTACCGGTCGACCAGGTCAGGGTTTATACGGATTTACGGCCTTCCCTGGCCATCATTCTGTACCGTGAGGATACCGACGAACGCTGGGTCGTGATCAGCCAGCGCTGATCCGCTCGATCACGAGCCGGCTCCCGCGCTGGAGTGTGATTGTCTCGGCCAGGATGACATCGCCGCCGGTCTGTTCGAATGCCAGCCGGCGGCCGGCGAGGCTTACCTCGCTGGCCTCGTTGTTTTTGAGGAAAGGCAGCTGCAGGCAGTGGATTGTCAGCGTGCCGGATAAGATTTGCAGCTCGATCCGCCTGGAATCCTGGCGGTAGGTTCCCCAGCCGGTCCCCAGCGACCAGAAGGCCTGGAATCTTCCGTCCACAAGCCGGATGGGGTTGAAGCCCACCCGCCCGCGCGTAAGATCGAAGCTGAATCCGCTGAAAGCCAGCAGCAGCCCATAGCTGGCCATCGTGCGCGCGTAATTGCTGCCGCATTCGATCTCGTTCCACGGGTTGCGTTTCTCACCGTCGTATCGCTCGCGGATCGCCCGCACCACTTCTAACCCTTCTTCCACCAGCCCGCTCTGGACCATCAGAATCGCCGCGGCATATTCAAAGCCGGTCATGACTTCCTGCGAATAGGGTACGGGAATGATGGGCTTGCGCACGTGGGCGGGCCACTCGCACATCACCAGGCCACGTTCGTCGTTGAGGGCGAACACCCGGCACGGGTTGTAAAAATCGCGCATCGACGGCTTAAAGTTGTAGCGAAAGAGCGAGGACAGCGCCAGGCGCGCCTGTTCCGGGTCGAAAATCTCGCCCAGGCCGTACAGGTTTGCGTGCCACTGGGCCAGCAGCTGGTCGATCTCGCAGCCCTCTCCAATCTGGTACTTGATCTCACCGTGTTCTGGGTTCCAGTAAGCATCCATGATTGTGCCGACCAATGACGCCCCGCTCTGGTCGAAGGCTTCGATCAGCGAGCGGTCATTCAAGTCGATCAACTGGATGTAGTATTCCCCGTTGAAGAGGTTTGCGTCCGTCCAGGCCTTGCCGCGGGCGAAGATTTGGCGGTATTCCTGGGCGGTGTCCTTTTCTCCCAGCGCCTCGGCCATCTCGGCCCCGGCTTTGAGCGCTGCCAGGTAGAAACCGTTCAGCCAGGAACTGGGCCCATAGAGCTCCATATCCAGGGTGTGGTGCATTCGGCCTGCCAGCACTCCCGAGCGCTGCGGGTCCCAACGATATTCGTTGGTTGGAGCCCAGGCGAATTCGATCGCTTTTTTGATCGCCTGCCAGTAGCGCGCCAGCCAGCCGGTGTCGCCGGAGATTTTCCAATCAGCGTAGGCTTTGAGCACGTTTCCAAACTGCCCGTCGGCGCAGGGATGGAAGGTCCAGTATTCTTCGGCGCCGATGGCCGCCGGCAGGGGAAGGCGGAAGCGCATGGCCCCATCCTTGCGCTGGTTGAGCGAAAAATCTGCCGCCCGCATGGATCGTTCCAGGGCCGGGAAGAGAAAAGCGGCCGCCTGGGTATAGTTCCACACATGCGTGCAGGAGCCCTCACAGCAGCCGGCGCCTGGATGGCAGCCTTCGAACCCGTAAAAGGTGCCGTCTTCCAGGCGCAGGACGGTGGCCGATTTTAAAACGGCCAGGTTGGCGGTGATGGCGTCAATCACGACCGGTTCCAGGTCCGAGGCATACAGCGCTTCCTGGAACAGGCGTGTTTCTTCGTACAGCCGGTCCCAGTTTTCCAGGGCATACTGGGCGCTGAAGAATGAATTTTCGAAGCGGGTCGCGTAGTAATTCTTCCAGCGCGACTCAAGCCCCTTCTGGCGGGCTATCTGGTTGGTGGCCTCGTTCCAGTAGTTCTCAAAGATCGGAAAGCTCCACGAGAGGATAAAGCGCACCCGCTGGGATTGCCCGGGTGGGAGGGTAAAACGGCTGCCCAGGCTGGCCGTATTCTTTTCGCCGGCTCTGTCCGGTGGGTACTCACGTGGCTTTAACCCACCAGGCTGGCAGCTGAACTCACGCCAGTACACCTCCAGATTATCGAACCAGGCCCCTCGAAACCAGAAAGCCTGGGCAGAGATTTCCCCGCCTTCAACAGCCAGGGTCAGGTCGCCAGGGCCAGTTGGCCCTGGGACCGGGCTGTCGCTGCGCAGGTGCAGGTAGGTTCTTTGGCTTTCTTCATAGATTGTGTGGATGTTATTGGCCGGGAATGGGTTGCTCAACGAGCCGGCCAGCAGGTAGGTCAGCGTTTCGGAACTGGTATTGGTAACTTTGAATTCAAAAAAGGCGGCCGGAATGCCCGAATCAAACTCGTTTAGAGGGATGAATGGGTTGAAAGCAAGCAACTGCACTTCACCAGGGAAGCCGCTTGCTTCATCCAGGAAGCGCAGCCGGGCCAGGGGAAACGTGCCGGTAAATTCGACTTCTCTGAAGTGCGGCAGCCCTGCCAGAGTTTCGCGATTTGGCCCAAACCCAAACGAGTTAAAGGCGTTCCCGCTTAAGCTGCCTGAGTAAGGCGGGTGCAGGTCGCCGTGCAGTACGCGCGCGTCAACTACCTGCGATGCACGCTCTGCGCGGATGGCAAAGTGGCTGAATCCGTTGAAAGAGCCTTTGTTGGGCCGGTTGTAGATTTCCCAATCCACGAGACGACCACTGCCCGACAGCCCGATCGAACCGGTGCCAATTCCGCCCAGCGGGAACGAAATCTCGCGCGTCTGGCGGTTGCGATAAACAAAATAATCTTTTTCTGGCATCCCTGCTCCTACGATTTCTCGAGATGGTCATAACTGCCGATATCGGATCATTCTATAATAAAATAGAGAGATATCCCATGATCCATTGGCATGATGTTAAACACAGAAACCCGCCTTATCAACTATGAAAAAATTGGTTCACGTCGATCGTGCGATTCCCTGGATGCCAAGCCCCAGCGAGGGGAGACTCTATATCACCGACGAGATGCCGCCACACGAGATTTGCGGTTCGGCATTCGGTTTCACTTTCGATGCCGACCGGATCTTGCTCACCCGCCTGAAAAGCCGTGACTGGGATATACCCGGCGGTCGGATCGAGTCAGGAGAAACGCCCAGGCAGGCGGCCATGCGTGAGGTATGGGAAGAAGCCTTTGCCCGGGTTAAAATTGTTGATTTGATCGGCATTCAGGAACTTGAAATCCTTGGCCCCAGGCCAGAGAACCACCGCTGGAGCTATCCCATATCAGTGCAGGTGTATTTCCTCTGCCAGATCGAAGAACTGCTCCCATTCGCAGCAAACGCGGAGAGCGGTGAGCGTGGCTTCTTTGCACCTGAGGACGCCCGCCGTGTGCCAACGATGGTTAACCACGCGGCAATTTATGAAGAAGCGCTCCGGCGAGTGCAATAACACAGGAGGAATGATGACAACCTGGATCATTGAGGGTGGGACGCCGCTGCGCGGTACGGTACATTTGAGCGGGGCAAAAAATTCCATCACCAAGCTGATGGTCCTGTCCCTGCTGACCAAAATGCCCTGTATCTTCTCAAACGCGCCTCAGATTGGCGACAGCCAGATCACCCAGGCCATCTGCGAGGCGCTAGGGGCGCGGTTCACCTCGCCTGGCCCGCATGAGATTCAAATCCATACGCCTTCGATTTTGACCAGTGAAATCCTCTTTGAACTGGGGTCGCGCAACCGGCTGGCAATCATGATGGTGCCTGCGCTGCTGCACCGCACGGGCCGCGCCATTATCCCCATCGCAGCGGGTGGAGACCGGATTGGCCCGCGCCCGGTCGATTTTCACCTGGAAGGCTACCGCAAGATGGGCGCGCAGGTAGAGGTGCGCGATGATGTTTACGATATTCGCTCCGATGGGCTGTGCGGAGCAGAAATCGTGTTGCCGTTTCCCTCGGTTACCACAACGGAAAACCTGTTGATGGGCGCTGTACTGGCCAAAGGGCGGACCTTTATTCGCAATGCCGCGATCGAACCGGAGATCATGGACCTGGTGATGTGCTTGCAAAAGATGGGGGCAATCATCGACTATAATTCCGACCGCACGCTGGTGGTCGAAGGGGTCAACTCGCTGGCTGGGGTCTCGCACGAGATTATCCCTGACCGGATTGTGGCGGCCTCGATGGCCTGTGCTGCTCTTGCCACGCGTGGCGAAATCACTGTGCTGGGCGCACGGCAGGCGGATATGGTGACTTTCCTGAACACGATCCGGCGTATCGGTGGGCAGTTCGACATCGATAACGCCGGCATCCGCTTTTACCGCCAGGGAGTCCTCAGCCCAATCGCGATTGAGACCAATGTGCACCCGGGCTTTATGACCGACTGGCAGCCGCCCTTCGTGATGCTGCTGACCCAGGCAAACGGGATGTCGGTGGTGCACGAAACGGTGTTCGAGAGCCGTTTCGGGTACGTGAGCGAGCTGCAAAAAATGGACGCCGATATCGCCCTGTATGATTCCTGCCTGGGCGGATCATCCTGCCGCTTCCGGTTTAGCAACTATCGCCACAGTTGTGTGATCAAAGGCCCCTCGGCGTTGAAAGGCAGCACGATTTGTGTCCCCGATCTACGCGCCGGGTTTACCTACGTTATTGCGGCGATCCTGGCCCACGGTCAGTCTACGATCATGGGTGTCGAGCATATCGAGCGCGGTTATGAGAATATCGAGGAGTCGTTGAGGCAGTTGGGCGCAAGCATTCAGGTTCAGTAAAATCCCTGGTTTGCTTTTAAGCGTGATGGCCCTGGTACCAGGCTGCCGTCCGGCGGATTGCCTCCGGCAGGGGGGTGCTGTGATCGCCAAAAGCCTGCTTGTACTTGCGGTCATCAACCACGTAGGGCTTCAGTACTTCATACTCCAGCTCGATCATCTCGCGCACTTCGGGGATGAACAGGCCGAGCACGCGCATCATCAGCCGCCCGGCAACCATCATCCGGGGCCGTGTACCCAGCGCGGCGGCTGCCATGCTGACGAACTAGCGGGCGGTGACTGGCTCAGCGTTGGGCACCTGCCAGGCCTGCCCGAGCGCTTCATCCCGCTGGCCCAGCTCGACCAACGCCCGGCCAAAATCGTCGATAACGATTTTGTCAAGAGGTTGCATGGGTCAATTGCAGGTTTTTTTGAGTCTGTGTGGAGGCCGCGTTGGATTCCGTTACGGGGCTGGGGCAACCGGCGAATTAAGGTAGAATTAAATCATCTGGCTTTGTAAGAAAATTACCCTGGCCTTGTTTTACCGGCTGGTGCGATGGCGAGACCAGGCCCGAATCACACAAAAGGATCCTATGACTACCAAATTCCCCCCGATCAACCCGCGTTATCCCCATTTCATGCATGGCGGCGACTATAACCCTGACCAGTGGCCCGAGGCGGTCTGGCAGGAAGACATGCGCCTGATGAAGCTGGCCAACTGCAATACGATGAGCACTGCTATCTTTGCGTGGGCCAAAATTGAGCCAGAAGAAGGCCGGTTCGACTTCGCCTGGCTGGACAAAATCATGGATATGCTGGCCGAGAACGGCGGCTACGCCGTGCTGGCGACGCCCAGCGGAGCCCGCCCGGCCTGGCTGTCGCAGAAGTACCCCGAAATTCTGCGCGTCACCCCTGACCGGCGCCGCATCATGCACGGCGGGCGGCACAACCACTGCATGACCTCGCCGGTGTACCGGGAGAAGGTCCAGGTCGTCAACCGCAAAATGGCCGAGCGGTACAAGGATCACCCGGCCCTGCTGGTCTGGCACATCTCCAACGAGTACGGCGGCGAGTGCCACTGCGACCTGTGCCAGGAGGCTTTCCGCACCTGGCTGAAGGCCCGCTATAACAACGACCTGGAGAAGCTCAACCAGGCCTGGTGGGCGGCTTTCTGGAGCCACACCTATACCGATTGGAGCCAGGTCGAGTCGCCTGGCCCGCTGGGCGAGCGTTCGCTGCACGGTCTGACCCTCGACTGGAAGCGCTACACCACCGACCAGACGATCGACTTCTACCGCTGTGAGATCGAGCCGCTGCGCGAGCTGACCCCCGCCACGCCGATCACCACCAACTTCATGGGGCTTTACACGGGGCTGAACTACCCGCGCTTTGCTAAAGCGGTGGATGTGATTTCCTGGGACAATTACCCGGTCTGGCACACGACCGAGACCGACTGGAAGCTGGCGCAGCAGATTTCTTTCGTCCACGACCAGAACCGCTCGATGAAGGTTGGGCAGCCGTTCATGCTGATGGAGTCGACCCCTTCTAATACCAACTGGCAGCCGGTTCCCAAGCTCAAGCGGCCGGGCATGCACAAGCTCAGCAGCCTGCAGGCGGTCGCACACGGTTCGGATACGGTCCAGTATTTCCAGTGGCGCAAGAGCCGTGGCAGTGCCGAGAAGTTCCATGGCGCGGTAGTCGACCACGTTGGCCATGAAAACACGCGCGTTTTTCAGGATGTGGCTGAGCTGGGCGCAGTGCTGCAGAAGCTCGACCCGGTGATCGGCTCGACCGTCCGGCCCGATGTGGCCATCATCTACGATTGGGAAAATCGTTGGGCCATCGACGATCTGAACGGCCTGGGACGCGACCGGCGCCTGTACGCCGAGACCTGTATCAACCATTACCGGCCCTTCTGGTCGATGGGCGTCCCGGTCGACGTGATCCCGGAATGGGCCGACTTCACTCCTTACAAGCTGGTGGTCGCTCCGATGCTGTATATGCTCCTGCCGGGCGTAGCTGAAAGGCTCAAGCAGTTTGTGGCGGGCGGCGGGACGGTCGTTTGCACCTACTGGTCGGGGATCGTCGACGAGACGGATTTGTGCTTCCTGGGCGGCTGGCCTGGAGACGGGCTGCGCGAAGTGTTCGGCGTGTGGGATGAGGAAATCGACACGGTCACCGCCGATGAGCGCAATCAGGTCATCATGGCCGAAGGCAACCCGCTGGGACTGGCCGGTGCGTACGAGGCGCGGGACTACTTCGCCCTCATTCACGCCGAGGGGGCCCAGGTGCTGGCGACCTTTGGGAGCGATTTCTACGCCGGGCGCCCCGCGCTGACGGTCAACAAATTTGGCCAGGGACAGGCTTATTACATGGCTTCGCGCAACGAAGACCGCTTCCTGGCGGATTTCTATGCCAGGCTGGCCGGTGACCTCAACCTGCTGCGGGCGATGCCGGTTGACCTGCCCCAGGGCGTAACTGCTCAACTGCGCGGCGATGGGGAAAACCGGTTTATCTTTGTGATGAATTTTAATCCACAGCCGGTAACCGTGCAGTTGGACGGCGCGTCTTACCAGAACCTGGTTACGGGCGCTCCGGTCTCTGGTACGCTCGAGCTTGCCGGATACGGGATCGAAATCCTGAAGACCGCTCGTGGTTAGTTTTGATTGGATCATTTTGCGCTTCCAGTGCAGAATGATCCAATCAAGTAAGGAAAATTTCCGATGACTCAAACATCCTTCTCACTTTCAGGGCCCACGCTCCTGCCTGCCGGGCAGATCCAGGAAACCACCCTTTATATAACCGGGGGTTCGATCTCCCGCCTGTCCCCCGGCCGCGACCCGGGCGCCGACCTGGCCGTCGAGGGGACGATTATCCCCGGCTTGATCGACGTGCAGGTCAACGGCGCCTACGGGTTTGACTTTACCAACGATGCGGCCGGCATCTTGCCGGTGGCTGCTCGTCTGCCGGAAACCGGCGTGACGGCTTTCTTGCCTACCATCATTACCTCGGCTTTTGAGTCGTACCCGGCTCGCCTGGGTGAAGTTGCCCGGGCCTGCCGCGAAAACAAGCCGCCGGAAGCGCGGGTGCTGGGCGTACACCTGGAAGGTCCTTATCTTAACCTCAAGCGCAAGGGCGCGCACCCGCCGGCCTACATCCGTCCGCTGGACGTCGCCGAGATTCGCCGCTGGGCAGATTCCGAGACCGTGCGGGTGGTCACCCTGGCGCCCGAGCTCGAGCACGGCCTGGAGGCCGTCCAGGTCCTCAATGAAATGGGCATTGTGGTCAGCATCGGACATTCTGATGCGACCTATGAGCAGGCCCGGGCCGCCTTCGCCGGTGGGGTGCGCTGGGCCACTCACCTGTACAATGCCCAGAGCCCGCTCCAGCACCGTGAGCCGGGCCTGATGGGCGCTATCCTGACATCGGATGTGCCCTGTGGCCTGATTGTGGATGGCATTCATTCCCACCCCGCGATGGTCGACCTGGCCTACCGCGTGAAAGGCGCCGCCGGCATCACCCTCGTCACCGACTGCATGGCGGCCATGGGCATGTCCCCCGGGCATTATGAACTGGGCCACCATCACGTGATTGTGACTGAGGAAAGCGCGCGCCTGGAAGACGGCGTCCTGGCCGGCAGCATCCTGCGCCTGGACCAGGCGGTTCGCAATATGATGGCTTACACGGGCTGCAGCCTGGCCGAAGCGGTGGGCATGGCCACAACTACTCCTGCCGGCCTGCTTGGGCTGGAGGCCATGGGCGCCATCGCGCCCGGTTTCGCCGCGGACCTGGCCGTCCTCTCTCCTCAAAATGAGGTGACCCATACCTTTGTGGCGGGTCAGCTCGCTTATCAACGCGGCCAGCGTTAATTTCGGGGATTGTCATGGCTGATCTCATCACACCTGCCGAGCAGTTTGAACAATTAATTCAGGAGGAGTGGGCCTTCCGCCTGCGCGAAAACCCGCTCTTTGCCACGCAAACCGGCGATCACCGCTACGACGACCACCTGCCAACCCTGACCGAAGCGGCTTTCGAGCGCCAGGCGCAGATGGTGCGCGGGTTCCTGGACCGGCTTCGCGCAATCGACCGCGCCGCGCTCGACCCAGGCGGGCGGGTGAACTACGAGTTCTTCGAGCGCGAGCTGCGTCTGCAGTTGGGCGAGTTGGAGTATAAGACTTATTACATCCCGCTGACCAAGATGAACGGGGCGCCGGTCCATTTCGCTGAAATCGTCGACCTGATCCCCTTTCGCACCGGTGCTGAGTATACGGCTTACCTGCGCCGCCTGGAGGCCTTCCCAGGCCTGGTTGACGACCTGGTCGCCCTGATGCGGGCCGGGGCGGCGCGCGGCTATCTGCCGGCCCGCACCGCGCTGGCCGGTGTGCTGGAAGGCTGCCGGATGCACGCGGCAGCGGCAGACCAGCCAGAAGCGGTGGAAAACAATGCCTTCTTCCGGCCTTTCCGCGACCTGCCCGCTTCGATCCCGCCCGAGGAGCGCGACCGCTTGCTGGCAGCCGGGCGGGCGGCTGTGGCCGGGCCGCTGGCGGGCGGTTACCGCCGCCTGGCGGATTTCCTGGAGATGGAGTACCTGCCCCAGACCCCGCCTGACCTGGCTACGCCGCAGATGCCGGATGCTAAGTCGTATTACGAATTCTGTGTCCGGCGCTATACTTCGCTGGATCTCACCCCTCGCCAGGTCCACGAAACCGGGCTGGCTGAGGTGGCCCGCATCCGGGCCGAGATGGAAGAGGTGATCCGCTCGGTCGGTTTTTCGGGTTCGCTGCGCGCGTTCTCTGACTCGCTGCGCGCTGATCCGCGCTTCTTCGTGGATACGCCTGAACAGCTTATGAAAGAAGTGGCCTGGCTGATGAAGCGCATCGAGGGGCAGCTGCCGGGGCTGTTCAAAACCCTGCCGCGCACGCCTTTTGGGATGCGCGAGATCCCGGCCTACCTGGCGCCAGCGTCTACCTCGGCTTATTATTTCCTGCCTTCCGGGGATGGCACGACGGCTGGGTTCTACTACGTCAACACCTACGATCTCAAGAGCCGCCCGCTGTATGAATATGAGGCGCTCTCGCTGCACGAAGCGGTTCCCGGGCATCACCTGCAGCTGGCCCTCCAACTTGAAATGCAGGGCGTGCCGGAGTTCCGCAAATGGGGTGAGACGACGGCCTTCATCGAGGGGTGGGCGCTGTATGCCGAGCGGTTGGGGCTGGAGATGGGCTTTTTCCGTGATCCCTACACCAACTTTGGCCGGCTGGTTTACGAGATGTGGCGCGCAGCCCGGCTGGTGGTCGATACCGGGCTGCATTTCTTCGATTGGACCCGCCAGCAGGCGATCGACTACCTGGCCGAAAACACGGCTCTTTCACTGCTCAACATCGCCAACGAGGTGGACCGCTACATCGGTTGGCCTGGCCAGGCGGTGGCCTATAAGATTGGCGAGCTGGAAATCCGTGCCCTGCGCCAGGAAGCTGAGGCGGTATTTGGCCCGCGCTTCGACGTGCGCGAATTCCATGATGTGCTCCTGCGCAACGGTGGCATCCCGCTCAGCGTGCTGCGGACCAACGTTGAGGAGTGGTTGCAAACTTAACCTGTAGTTATTTGGCGGGCTTTGCCCGCCAAATAACTACATTTGGCTCTGAGGCTCAAGAGAAAAACAGGTCGAACAGCAGCGCCTGCGGGCCATAGTTCAGAACGCCATGCAGCAGGGCCGGGGCAAGCACGCTGGCGCTCTTTTCGCGCACGATGGCAAAGATCAGCCCGGCGAAAAAGGTCCACAGCGCGTGCGGCCAGGCCGATGCGGCCTGGGGGTTCATGGCTACGTGCCACAGCCCGAACAGCGCGGCGCTGATCACCATCCCCCAGCCCCATTGGATGCCCAGCGTCTTGAAGGGCCGCCCAAAGGCCAGGTTGAGCCGCGATTGGGCGTAGCCACGGAAGAACAGCTCTTCTGCCGGGCCGATCAGCAGGTAAGCCCCCACCAGGCTGAACAGCGCGTTCTCCGCCCGGCTCGCCGCCAGCGGAAGGATGAAGATGGGCGCCAGTAGTCCCAACCAGCCCGGGATCGCGGGCGCGGTCGGCTGGCGGCGCAGCATCCAGGCTGCCAGCGCCAGCAGGGCGGCTGCCAGGGCTGAAACCAGCAGCGCCCCAGGCCACTGCCGCCAGTCGACCCAACCCAGCGCGGTGCCCAGCAGGAAAACCGGCAGGAATGCCGCTCCGAAGATGCGCAGGTGGTAGCCCGGCGGCCGCCAGGACAGACCATAGGCAGCCAACGGCCGCCGGGCGGCGCGCAGGAAGAAGGGGGTGAAGACCAGCAGCGCTGCATAGGCGATCCAGGGCCACCCGCCGGGGAGACTCTCCTCCCAGGCGCGCAGCTGTGGGGCCATGCGCAGTGCATGAAAGCCGGTCGTTACCAGGCCAAAGACCAGGACGGTTTCAAACACTGCCAGGAATCTGGTTTTTACTATCACGAGGCGCCTCCTTGCCGGAAATTACATGCGCACCAGGGCGACCGCTGTCTGCGCCAGGCTCTCCACCAGCGCCCAGCCGCTTTTCAAATTGCTGGCGGCGGCCGGGTAACAGTCCAGGCTGGCCAGCGAGCGCACCTGTAAGGCAGCCTGAGCCTGTTCGAGCGTCCAGCCGCGCGGCAACGCGCACTCAACCTCGACCGCGCGCCTGGCGGGCAGGTCGAAGTAATTGTCGCTGAAAAGCACATCTGCGCCTGTCAGGTCGAGCTGGATGAAGCGCGCCAGGCGCCGCGTTTGCAGCCGGATTGCCAGCCGGTCATCGATCGACTCGATTTGGTAATCCAGGCCGGGGTCTTCCAGCGGCATGGCTTTCTCTGCGGCAAAGGTGGCTACCTGCAGCGTCACCTGCACCCCATTCTCCCACAACCCGGCGGTGAAAATCGTCCGGCGACGGTCGATCCTGGGCTTGCTTTCTGAAAAGTCCTTGCGCAGGAGGCAGCTCGCCGAAAGCGGCGCGGCGTCCACGATCTGTTCGCCGCCTTCCAGCACCGTCCCGTCCAGCGTTTCCAGGGTCCAGCGCATCTCGCCGCGCCAGGCGGAGCGGCTGTCGTTAGCCAGCCAGACCGCGGCAGATGGCGGGCCGGGGTCTTCCTCGATCGACAGGTGCACCGGTGCGAAAAAGCGCTGTGCGGCATACTGAAGGGCCTTCCAGCGTCCATAATAGTCGATGCTGGCCCACGAGATGACCGGCCAGCAGTCGTTGAGCTGCCAGTACAGCGCGCCGCCGGTAATTTCCGGATGCCGGCGCCAGTGCTCAACGGCGGTGCGGACCGCTTCAGCCTGGTATACCTGGCTGAGGTAGGCCAGTCCGGCGATTTCGCGCGGCAGGCGGAAACGCTGCGCCAGGTACCAGGTCAACTTGGGGTTGCCGGCCAGCGCGCGCTGGTGGCTGCGCATGACCTTTGAGCCCAGGCGCATCTGGCCGGGCTCGCTGAAGGCGGCCAGGGTCTGGGGGGCGGGCAGCGATTGGAAGCCGAACTCGCTGGCAAAGCGCGGGTTTTGCTTGCGGTAATAGGCCGGCAGCTTGTAGCGGTGGTAGACCTCCCACAGGTGTGCGTCGCCGCGCCGGTGACTGTTGGGCTCGATGAATGGTTCGTTGGATGACGGCGAGCTGGGCCAGTAGGGGTGGTCGGGATCTTCGGCCGCCAGCACCTCCGGGAGCGCCCGGAAAAAGAAGGCCTGGTAAGCCTCGGCCAGGGCGGGACGTTTCTGGATCCAGCCCCAATCCTTTGCCAGCCACTCGATCTCGTTGTTGCCGCACCACATCGCCAGGCAGGCGTGATGGCGCAGCCGGCGCACGTTCTCGACTACCTCGGCCCGCAGGCTGTCGCGGTAGGCCGGGTCGTCGAGCGGGTAGGTGGCACAGGCGAAGATAAAATCCTGCCACACCAGGAGGCCGTAGCGGTCGCACAGTGCGTAGAAATGGTTGTCTTCGTAATACCCGCCGCCCCACACCCGCAGCATGTTGAAGTTAGCCTCGGCGGCTGAGCGGAGCAGGTGCTGGTAAGCCTGTGGGGATACCCGGGCCGGGAACGAATCGGCCGGGATCCAGTTGGCGCCTTTGGCGAAGAATGGCACGCCGTTGACGACAAAGCCGAAGCTCTCGCCGTGCTCGTCTTCCACCCGGCGCAGCGCGAGCGTGCGCAGGCCCAATTCATAGGCGCGGGTATCGATCAGGCGGGTTGGCTGGCCAGGGCGCTCCTCGATCAGGTCCACGTCGACCTGGTAGAGGGCCGGGTCCCCCAGTCCGTTCGGCCACCACAACTGCGGATCGGTGATTTTGATCGGAATCGATTGCTGCGCCCGGGCTGGCGCGTCGGCCTGCCAGACCTGGCGGTCGGGTGCGGGGCCGGTCAAACGCAGGCGGATGGTCAGCGGGGTCTCCTCGGCTTCTGGCAGGCTGCAGCGCACCCGGGTCGTCAGCATCACCATGCCGTCCTCGTGCTGTTGTTCAAAGCGCACCTCTTCCAGTACGCCGCCGCGGCGGCCTTCCAGCCGCACGGGGCGCCAGATGCCGATGCAGGGCAGGCGCGGCCCCCAATCCCAGCCAAAGTGGCTGGGGACTTTGCGCAGGTGCGGCCCGCCGCGGATGCCCATATTCATGTCGATCATCGGGTTGACCCGCTGGCGCTGGCGAACGTAGGCGACCGGCGAACGAAAGAGGATATCCAGCCGGTTTTCGCCTTCCTGGAGCAGGCTGGTGATTTCCCAGCGCCAGGGATGGAACATATTATTGGCCAGGCCGATGATCTTCCCGTTCAGCCGCACGTCGGCCAGTGTATCCAGGCCGTCGCACACCAGGAAAATCTGCTGCTGGCCCTGGAGCGCCGGGTTCAGGTAAAAGTAGTGGCGATATTCCCAATCTTTTTCCGCCACCCATTGGACCTGCTCCTCGTTCGTTCCGGCGAACGGATCCGGGATGCGCCCGGTAGCCAGCAAGTCCGTGTGGACGCTGCCCGGCACGGCGCCTTGCATCCATTCCTGGGTATCCCGCTGGCGGAACAGCCAGATTCCATCGAGTGTCTGGGTGTGCATGGAGATCCTTCCCTGTCATATACGGCCAGGCGGCTGCTCATCATTTAAAGGGCAGCGCGCCGGCATGATCTGGTTGAAAGGGTTGACACTATTATAGATGTTTTTTAGGTGATGAGCGCGATTCCGGGCGACCGATCCTCACTCCTCAACCGCGCCGAAGTAGACTTCCATCTCGCAGGCCGCGCAGTTGAAGCGCAGCGGGTAGCGCTGGCCCTGCTCGTCGACCAGCGCGAGGGGCTCTTCCAGGCGCTCGGGCAGGCCTTCGCACTTGCTGTAGCGTGCGCACCAGCCCAACTGGTGCTTGATGCAGTGGCGGGTAGTCATTACGTTCTTTCCGGTCATATCCAGCCCGGATTCGGCCGCCGGCTCGATCTGGGTCACCCCGTGGCGGCGGTAAAAATCCGCTGCTTTGCGGTTGAGCACGTTGCCCCGGTAGGTCAGTGTGCTGGTGGGGAAAGGCGCCTGGTTGGGGATAATTGCGGCGCTCCAGCGCGGGAAATTTTCCTCACGCTGGCGGGAAAGGGCTTCCAGCGTGCCGCGGCGCAGCGCGTTGAGCGTTCCCAGGGGGATGAACAGCGCCTCGGGCAGGTCGATGCGGACGTAGGTGCACTCGAACTCTGTCCCTCCCAGCCGGCGGAGCTGGCGGTCGATGGTCTCCAGGGCCTGCGCGGGCTTCTCGGCCGGGATTTTTTCCGCTTCCAACGCAAACATGGCCTCGTTGCCATCCTCGTCCAGGGCGAACAACGCCATGCCCTTGAGTGAAGCGACCAGGCGGAAGCGCACGGCGATCTTGCGCTCGGTCTTGCTCTTTTCCAGCGCGCTCAGGAAGACGTGATCGTGGTTGCGGTACACCAGCGTCCCGACTGCCAGCCCGTCCATCCGCTCGGGGAAAACCGTTCGACCCTGCACGTCGTTGACCGTGGTGCCGACCAGCTCGCGCCGCTCGTCGAAAAAGCACAGCCCATCCGCGCGGTGCAGCTCGGTCTTGCCGTCCAGAGTGAATGAATTGCGCGACAGGCGCGTGACGCGACCGACGACTTCGCCCAGCGCTTTGGGCGTGTCCGGCGATCCGACTGGGGCTTTGCGCCCGTGCAGGAAGTAGGTGGTAAAACCGCGGTTGAAGGTCTTGCGAGGGTCGGGCGAGAAGTCAAAGATCACCCGGCCGGAAGCGGCCGGCCGCATGCCGCGCCCTTTCAGCAGCCCATCCAGTTCCTGGCGGTAGTGGCCGACCACGTTCATCACGTAGGTTTTGTCCTTTAGCCGGCCCTCGATCTTGAACGAGCGCACCCCGGCCTCCAGCAGCTCGCTCAGGTGACCGGACAGGTTTAGATCACGCAGCGAGAGCAGGTGGCGGCCCTCGACCAGCGTTGTGCCGGTGCGATCGACCAGGCGGTAGGCGCGCCGGCAGGGCTGGGCGCACTGCCCGCGGTTGCCGCTACGCCCGCCGGCAGCGTAGCTCATCCAGCACTGCCCGCTGTAGCTGACGCACAGCGCGCCGTGGATGAAGGTTTCCAGCTCGAGCGTGGTCGCGGCGCGGATGGAGCGGATCTGTTCCAGGCTCAACTCGCGCGCCAGGATGGCCCGCCGGATGCCGACCGCTTCCAGGAAAGCCACCCGCTCGGGAGTGTGGTTGTGCATCTGGGTGCTGGCAAAGAGTGGGATAGGCGGCAGGTCAAGCTCCAGCAGCCCGGGGTCCTGGATGATGAGCGCGTCGGCGCCCAGTTCGTACAGTTCGCGGACCAGGCGCTCGGCCTGGGGCAACTCGTCGTCGCGCAGCAGGGTGTTAACGGTCACGTAGACCCGCGCCCAGTACTTGTGCGCATAGTTCACCAGACCGGCGATATCCGCCAGGGGGTTGCCGGCCGCTTCGCGCGCACCAAAACGGGCCGCGCCCACATACACAGCATCTGCCCCGCAGTTGATCGCGGCGATGCCTGTCTCCAGGTCTTTAGCCGGCGCCAGCAGTTCGACACGTTCCATCATGCCTCCCAGCCGAGGGCTGCCTCGAAGGCTTTTTGGCCGGTGCTCAGGTTCTGCCCGGTCACGTACCAGGTGCCCGGCTGCCCGGGGTAGGCGCCTTTATAGAGCGCCACCCGCTCGCCGGGCTTGATCTCGTTGATGTAGTTGATCTGCAGCCAGTTCAGGCGGTGCGCGCCGTGTTCCTCGAAGGAGAAGCAGTCGCTGGTCCAGTCGATGTAGCGGGTGTTGTTGACGTGGTTCATCAAGTCGACCGCGCTGTAGCCGGCCCGGACGGTGAACTGCTCTTCCAGCGCCTCCACCGGCGAAATTTTCTCGAGCGGCTCGTCCAGCGCGTTCAGCCCGCCGTTATCGGGTAGGTTTCCACTCAGCACCTGTGGGAGCAGGATCCGCCGGGCCTGAGGGCTGATCAGCACGTAGGCCGAGCTCGCCGAGGCATACTTTTCGCCGTTCTCGCCCAGCAGGTGGTAATCGCGCATGAAGAAAAGCTTCTGCTGGATGCCCTTTGGCCAGGTCTGGATGGTGACCCGGTCGTTGATGCGCGGGAAGTTGAAGATGCGGATCTTCAAGCGCGAGAGGACCCAGACGCGGTCAGCTTCCAGCATGTCGTGAAAGCCGAAGCCCAGGTGTTCGGCATGTCGCCCGGCGGCCTCGACCATCGCGGCGGAAAAGCCAGAGATCTTCCAGCGCTGCAAAAAGTCCGTGTCGGCGGAGCGGACCGAGGTGTGTTCGTGCCAGATGGTTTTAATGGACATAATGCGTGTCAGACAACAACCTGTAATCGGTGAATGGGGTTGTCCAAAAGTATTTTTCGGACAACCCCTGAATTATACCCGCTCTTTTTCCTCATGCGCCCAGGCGTTTCAGGTCGGCGCAGCCCGCCCAGGCCTGGCTGAAAAACTCGCCTGCTTCCATGAAGGCGCACCCGGCCGCGCGGGCCGCGCCCCGGTCGTCCTCGCTGTCGCCAACGAACAGGGTTTGCTCTGGCTCCACCCGGGCGTCCTGCATGGCCTGGAGTAACATGCCCGGTTCCGGTTTGCGCCAGGCCTTCGACCAGCGCGGGTCGCCGGCCCGCTCGGGCGGCGCCGGCGACCAGGCCCCGCGGTCGCTGCGGTAGCGAAAGCTGGTGTAGACCAGCAGGTTATGGTCGCCGCCCAATGCGCTCACCAGCTCGCGCAGGCGCCCGGCGATGCTGTCTTCAGTTGGGTATTTTTCGGGGCTGCCAAAGGCATTGCGTTCCATCCAGTAGCGCATCCCCACGCCGCCCTGGTTGGTGGCGATGGCGACTTTCGGCCGACCGGCGCAGCCTGGCTGGAGGACCAGGGCGAAGAATTCTCTGACCTGCGGCAGCAGTTCCAGCGTGTAAGGCTTTGCCAGGGTCCCGTCCACATCAAAGATAACCAGGGCAATACTCATCCCGTTCCAAGGCTCCTTCGCGCGTTTATTCCAACGTTGCCACGCCCACGGCGAAGCCCGGCAGGCGGAAGGTTTCGCCGCTGAGCGTCTCGACTCGCGCCGGGCCGCCGGCGGTGGCCTGGTCGACCACTTCTACGCTGGCCCCGGCGAACCCGGGCAGGCTGATTTCGGCGGGGCGGCTGCGCTTGCTGACCAGCAACAACTTGCGCTTCCCATCCGCGCCGAGGAAGGCCTGCGCTTCATAATAGGGGCTGCCGGTCGCGGCGCTGACCACCCGGTCGCCGGGCGCGATATTTCTGATCAGCAGTTCCAGCACGCGCAGGCGCGCGTTGGGCGCGCCGGTGTTCCAATCCACCATCGAAACGCTCGGGAACTGGGAGGGATAGCCGACCAGCTGGCTT
>CAZBDC010000084.1:0-21824 GCA_964490575.1 uncultured Anaerolineaceae bacterium
AGCGGTGACTGGAGTTCAACGTGTGCTCTTCCGATCTCCCGTTGAGCCTCACCACCCGAAAGCGTGGTCGCCGGCTGGCCAATCCGGATATATCCCAACCCAACTTCTTGAAGCAAACGCAGCTTGTTCATCAGCGATGGGAGGGAAGAGAACAATACCACCCCTTGATCGACGGTGGTATCAAGGACATCCGCGATGGAAAGACCTTTGAAACGCACCTGGAGCGTCTCGCGGTTGAAACGGGCGCCATGGCATACATCGCAGGGCACGTACACGTCCGGCAGAAACTGCATTTCAATCCGCAGTTGACCCTGTCCCTGGCAGGCCTCGCAGCGGCCGCCGTGGATATTGAAGGAAAAACGCCCCGGTTTATAGCCCCGCATCTTGCTTTCAGGCATTTCAGCAAACAGCTGGCGAATCTCATCGAACAGGCCGGTATAGGTGCCCGGGTTGGATCGCGGCGTCCGGCCAATTGGGGATTGATCGATGTTGATCACTTTATCAACATACTCTAACCCTTCGATCCGCTCATGTGCGCCGGGCTGGGTATGAGCGCCGTTCAGGTCACGCGCCAGGGCACTGTATAGCACATCCACCATCAAAGTCGACTTGCCCGAGCCCGATACACCCGTAATGCAGACCAGCTTGCCCAGCGGAATATCCACTGTCAAATCTTTCAAATTATTCGCCCGCGCGCCAACCACCGTCAGATGATTTCCATTTCCGGTCCGGCGCTGCGCAGGAATTGGCACTTTCCGGCGGCGGGACAGATAATCACCGGTCAGGGATTCTGTGTTTTCCAGAATCTTTTCCAGGGGGCCTTCAGCGATCACCCGGCCGCCGTTTTCACCCGCCCCAGGCCCAAGATCAACGATCCAATCTGCCGAGGCGATGGTTTCTTCATCATGTTCCACCACCAGAACCGAATTGCCCAGGTCGCGAAGCTGTCTTAACGTGGCCAACAGGCGGGTATTGTCGCGCGGATGCAGGCCAATGGAAGGCTCGTCCAGCACGTAAAGCACCCCCATCAGTTGGGAACCAATCTGCGTGGCCAGGCGAATGCGCTGTGCCTCCCCGCCAGAAAGAGAGCCGGCTGGTCGACGCAGGGTCAGGTAATCCAGGCCCACATCGACCAGAAAACCCAGCCGGGAGCGAATCTCTTTGAGGATCCGCTCAGCGATGACCGTCTGGCGAGGTGTGAAGGGGCTCTCCGGACCTGCCAGCCGCTCAGCCCACTGGAGCGTGCGCAGCACCGGCCATTCAGTCGCCTCGACGATATTAACGTTGTCGACCGTCACAGCCAGCGCCTCCGGGCGCAGCCGGGTTCCCTTGCAGGTTGGGCAAGGCCGATCGCTCATAAACTCAGTAATCTTATTTCGAATGTACTCCGAGTTTGTCTCGCGATAACGGCGCTCAAGGTTGGGAACAACCCCTTCAAAGGCCGTGTTATAGGCTGTCTGGTGACCGCTGCGGCCCTCCACGTGAACGGTCACCTCTTCGCCCTGGGTGCCATATAAGATTTTATCGAGCTTTTCGCTCGGAATCTGGCGGACCGGAGTATCCAGGTTAATATGATACCGATGCGCAACGGCTTCGATCATCTGCCAGTAATAGCCGCCGCCCTGGTCCCTGGGGCCGCTCCAGTCCAGGGCCGCGATCGCGCCTTCGTTTAGCGACCGGTCCATATCTGGGATTAACAGATCAGGGTCGATTTCCAGCCGAGATCCAAGGCCCTGGCAGTCGGGGCAAGCCCCGTGCGGAGTATTGAATGAGAAGGTGCGCGGCTCGATTTCTGGCAGGCTAACGCCATGCTCCGGGCAGGCCAGATGCTCCGAGAAATACAGGTCCTGGGGAGGATCAGGCGTCAGGTCCTGGATTGTCAGGTAGCCCTCGCCGACTTTTAGCGCAGTCTCCACCGAGTCGGTTAACCGAGAACGGGACGAGCGCTGTTCATCGGCGTCGTCAACCTTGCGTAGAACAACCCGATCCACCACAGCCTCAATGGTATGGATTTTATAGCGGTCCAGGGTGATATCATCATCCAGGCTGTAAACCTTACCATCCACCCTGACACGGATGAAGCCTGCCTTGCGGATTTCCTCGAGCACTGCCTGGTAGGTTCCCTTCCGCCCCCGCACAATCGGCGCAAGGATCAGAAGACGGCTTCCGTCTGGGAGCGCCTCAATCAGGTCGACAATTTCCTGAGCTGATTGGCGCGTCACTTCTCGCCCGCAGATCGGGCAGTGTGGAACGCCCACCCGCGCGTAAAGCAAGCGAAGATAGTCATAAACTTCTGTAACGGTTCCTACGGTCGAACGAGGGTTGCGCGATGTGGCCTTTTGATCGATCGATACGGCTGGCGAAAGACCTTCAATCGCATCCACATCAGGTTTATCCATCTGCCCCAGGAACTGGCGCGCATACGCGGACAGGGATTCGACGTACCGCCGCTGCCCTTCGGCAAAGATCGTATCAAAAGCCAGTGAAGACTTCCCCGAACCGGACAGACCGGTAATTACCACCAACTGATCGCGAGGAATCTCCACAGTAATATTTTTTAGATTGTGCTGGCGGGCTCCAACAACTCGAATGACATTATGGGACATCGCTCTACCCTCAATCACCGGGGTATTAATCGGCGGCCCTCGTCTGCTCAAGAGCAACCATCCCGGATGAATCACAAACCTGAATTATACCAGATTTAGATGGAATTTTGTTCTAATTTTAACACCCGCATTTGACATGGTGGTTCTGTATTGTTTATTCCAGGCAGAAGCCTCCAGCCAGAACGGAACAGTTCGAGCAACATTCGATGCGATCCGACCCGGCAAATGAATGATAAAATCTCATGCTATAATGCTGATAATGCACTTCCCCATCCCGAGAAACCCTCATGCCTGAATTGGATATCAAAACCGGCATTCAAACTGCCTTAATCATCACCCTGATGCTGGGCGTTATCAGCCTGATCCTCGGTATAAATTCCATCCGGGCCGGCACCCGGCTGCAGTATTTTCGCAAACGCCGCGATCGGGTCGTGCATGGTTGGCGGATGATCTTCGTAGCCGCCGGGTTTGTGATTGCGTCGCTCCTGGTCAACAACTATGCTGAACCGGTTGCGTACCGTTTCTTTCCCCCCTCGCCAACCGTGACCTCCACTCCAACGATCACGGTCACGCCCACCATTTCTCTGACCCCAACCATCTCCCTCACCCCGACGATCACCAACACACCATCCATCACCAACACACCTTCTATTCCAGGTGATGTTGCCTTACAATTTGAATCGACCATCACGCCAGTCGCCGAACCGGTTTTCAGCCCCCTGGTTTTTGCCCGCCAGTTGGATGATAACTTCCAACCCATTGAACCTGCAGAAGAATTCGAGAACCCAATCACCAAGATATACGGAGTCTTCTCCTACGATAAGATGACGCCCGGCGCCCAGTGGACCGCCCTGTGGTACCGGAACGGTGAACTGGTATTCTTCGAGACGCTGCCCTGGAATGGCGCCACGGGCGGTTTTGGCTATACAGAATGGATGCCGTCCAGTGACGCCTGGCAGCCGGGAACTTATGAGATCCAGCTTTTTGTAGGCCTACAATGGATCAGATCGGGTTTCTTCACTGTCACTGGCGACCCACCCACGCCGACAGCCACGGTCTCGCCCACCCGCACTCCTTCGCCGACCAATACGATCGGACCATCCCCAACGCCGACCCCTTCCGTCACTCCCACCGCAACCCGGACTCCTACTGCCACCCTGACCCCAACCGTCACGCTCACGCCGACGATTACGCTCACCCCGACCATCACCCGGACGCCCCGGCCAACCGACACGCGCTGGTTCACCCTGACCCCCATCACCCCGACGCCGCGAAGGTAGTCGAGGGACGCATCAGGGCAGCGGTGGTTTGCGCCCGGCTCACACGCGCGAACCGAGGTCTTAAACCAATTTCAGATTACCTGGCGCGGCTGAAGCGCAGCGGCAATCTGTGCTGCCAGGCGAGCATTATTTTCCAGCAGAGCCAGGTTCGCGGCCAGGCTGGCCCCACCGCTCAACTGGCTGACGCGGTCCAACAGGAACGGAGTGACGGCTGCTCCGCTGATCTTCTTCTCCTCCGCCTCTGCCAACGCCAGGCGCAGAATCTCCTCAACCTGCTCTGCAGGCAGCGCCGACTCCACCGGTGGTGGCTGGACCACCAGCACAGCACTCTCCAGGCCCATTTTCCAGTGTGCCTGTGCGATCCGGGCTGCTTCCACAGGGGTGTTGACCTGCACATCAACCGGCAGGCCGCTCTGACGTGAATAAAAAGCCGGGAATTCCGCGGTCTGGTATCCGATGATCGGCACACCGCTCGTTTCCAGCACCTCGACCGTGGCCGGAAGGTCTAGGACCGATTTAGCCCCCGCGCAAACAACCACCAGCGGGCTGCGACCAAGTTCGGGCAGATCAGCCGAGACGTCAAACGGAGCATTCCGGTGAACCCCGCCAATGCCACCCGTCGCAAACACCCGGATTCCTGCCAGCCGGGCCGCGATCAAAGTTCCGGCGACCGTCATTCCGCCATCTTCTCCCCGCGCCAGGGCGATGCCGAAATCACGCCGGCTGATTTTGCGCGCGCCATCCACATTAGCCAACCGGTCGAGTTCCGCCGGGCTCAACCCGACGTGTACTTTTCCGCCCAGGATGCCCAGCGTAGCCGGAACAGCACCCTCTTCTCGCACGATTTTTTCGAGCGATTGGGCCAGGTGCAGGTTATGAGGGCGCGGCAGGCCGTGCGTAACCACAGCTGTCTCCAGGGCAACCAGCGGCAGCCCAAGCTGAATGGCCTGCGATACCTCAGGAGCGACGATAAAAGAAGATGGGATCGATGGGAATTTCTTCATCACACAACCAGCTCATCATACAGCCTTTCAAGTGAGAGGCCGGGGAAAACCGTCCCGCGATAGCGCAGGATGAGCGAAGCAGCCGTAACACCTAAGCGGACAGATTCATCGATCGGAATCTCATTCAACAATCCAAAAATTAAGGTTGCAGTCAGCGCATCCCCTGCGCCAGTTGGATCGAGAATTCGCGTCTGGACGGCAGGGATATGCCCGCTGGTCTCGGAAGTAGCATACACCACGCCAAACTCCGCCAGTGAAATAACCACCAGCTCAACACCCTGGTTCACCAGCTTCCGAGCAGCCTGCAGGGCCGTTTCATTATCGGTCACGACCGGGTCATCCTGGCATAAAACCGTCGCTTCACGCGTATTAGCGGATAACATATAAATTTTATCCAGGTGAGGCAGCAACCGTTCGGCCAGCAAAACGGATGTGGCATCCGCGAAGATCTGAACACCGGCCTTATTTGCCGTTTGGATTACTGCTTTCAAGGCTTTCGGCGGCAGATTCGCATCGACAAATACCATACTGGCCGAAGTAATGTGCTCTTTGTTCTGCCTGATGAAAGCCGGGGTGATCTCATCTAAAATGGTCATATCTTCTAACGAAAATTGGCGCTGTCCCTCGGGATCAAATACTGCCAGGTAAGCTGCAGTCTGAAATCGATCACTTTTCAGGCAGGGTGTCACATCCACCCCACAGGCAGCCGTTTGGTTGAGCAGTTCCTCACCCATCGAATCCCGGCCAACGGCTGTGAGCAAACGAACTGGTTGGCCCAAACGGGCCAGGTTTTCGGCAACATTCCGGCCAACACCGCCAATCGAGACGCGAATGTTGGCGGGAGAAGGCTTTTGAATAGTCGCGGTGACCTGGGTGAGCGGGTCTCTTAATCGCCCAACCATATCAATGCCGGCTGCGCCAATAACCAGTACGTACGGGTTGGAGTCAGACGTGCCATCGGTGATCAAATGCTCAGTCATTCCAGATTCCTTGAGTTTTTCTGGCCGGACGAAAAATCAACATTCCCCGTCCATTGTCGTAAAATTGTATCTCAAAAATGCGGTATGAAAATCTGACTTAACCAGGCGCTTATGGGTTGCTTACAACCCTGTAAACGAACACCTTCAGTGAGTATTGTATAATATCCATTTAGGATATGCAAAACAGAAAAGGTTTGCTTTGCCTGACCCGCTCAAACGGCCAATGCAAAGCGACAAGGAATCTGTCTGCCGTATGAATGTATCGCCTCGAGTATTGATAAAACGACTGGTCCCTGGCCTGGTCCTTGGGTTTGTTGTTTTTATCGGACTGGCCTTGCTCGGCGATTTACGCGAGGTCGGTCAATCGATACGGCAGTTTCAATGGATCTATTTCATATGCGCGCTTGGCTTCACACTGCTCAATTACTTCTTCCGGTTTATCAAATGGCATTACTATATCCGCCTGGTAGGGGTAAAGAACCTGTCCTGGCTCGAAAGCCTGCACATATTTGTCGCCGGGTTTCCCCTGGCCGTCACCCCTGGAAAGATTGGAGAAGCGCTCAAAGGGGTCTGGCTCAAGCGAACCAGTAATATTCCAATCGGGCGAGGTGTCTCCGTGGTCCTTGCTGAGCGAATCAGCGACGGCCTGGCCGTCATGATCCTCTCAACCCTGGGCATTGTGGCCTACCCGCAGTATTGGCCTGCGTTTGCGCTCATCTTTGGCTTCCTCGTTCTTGTGATTGTGATCTCTCAGATCCGCCCGCTCGCCCTCCTCCTCCTCGGCTGGGGAGAAAGGATCCCAATTATTAACCGGTTAGCGCATCAGCTGCGAGAGTTTTATGAAGGCAGTTTCTCTCTCTTTCGCCCAGGCGCCCTCCTGCTTGCAGTTCTTTTGGGGACCATTTCCTGGTTAGGCGAAGGAATCGGCCTGTACTTTATTCTCCTGGGACTGGGTGTGGCGCCAGGTCTCGAAACAATGGCTGCTGCCGTTTTTGTCCTGTCCTTTTCAACCGCAATTGGAGCCGTATCGGCAATGCCTGGCGGGTTGGGGGCCGCCGAAGGCACAATTGCGGTTCTGCTGCCTTTCACCATCGGAGTCCAACCAGCCGTGGCGGCGTCAGCCACCCTCCTGATCCGCCTGGCAACGCTTTGGTTCGGCGTTGCCCTTGGGCTCGTTACCTGGATTTTTTCTGTCGATCTGCTCGGCCTGGATACAAACGAGGACGAGGCAATCGCCAGGGTGTAGCGGCGCGCCACTCACAGGTGGATCAGATCAGGTGTTGCGTTGAGACTTTGTAATTTCCGGCTTACAACTTGTCCGTTGGCGCACAATAAACCGTGAACTTAGGGTAAAATCTAAGATAATCTGGCACACTCGGGACAGTATATGCCCCTACCTCTTGGGACACTTCTCAATAACCGTTATCGTATCGTCTCTATCCTCGGGCAGGGTGGAATGGGCGCTGTTTATCGCGCCCAAGACGAGCACCTCTCCCTTCCGGTAGCCGTCAAGGAAAACCTGTTCCTGACGGAAGAGTACGGCCGCCAGTTCCAGCGAGAGGCCCAGATCCTGGCGGGGCTGCGACACACAAACCTGCCACATGTCACCGATTATTTTGCCCTGGACAACCAGGGACAATACCTGGTGATGAATTACATAGAGGGTGAAGATCTCCGCCAGCGGATGGAACGAATCGGGTCACTTCCTGAACGGGAAACGATGCTGATTGGGATTTCAATCTGTGATGCGCTGACTTACCTGCACACCCGTCGGCCCTCCATCATTCACCGGGACATAAAACCCGGCAACATCAAAGTAACCGCTGATGGACAGGCCGTCCTGGTTGATTTCGGGCTGGCGAAGATTATGCAGATGGGCCAGGCCACTTCCACCGGCGCCCGCGCCATGACGCCCGGTTATTCGCCGCCCGAACAATACGGGACTGCGCGCACCGACGAACGCTCCGACGTCTACTCATTAGGAGCGACCTTGTATGCAGCACTGACCGGGGTGATTCCAGAAGATGGATTAGCTCGCATGACCGGCAAAGCCAGGCTGACGCCGGTTCGCGAGTTGTGCCCCAAAGTTCATCGGCGCCTGGCAGAGACGATCGAACGCGCGCTGGACGTAGATCCGGACAAACGGTTCCAGACGGCTGAGGAGTTTAAACACGCCCTGATTGAATCTGGGGAGCTTGCTCCATTTTACAAGGAACGGCCCACGATCTCTCCCCCACCCCAGGAAATGCCTGAACGAGCAGCTGGCGCTCAGCCGACTGGTGAGCCAAAGGTGGTTGAAGAACAAAGACTTCCTGACCGGCCCAACAACCGCCCCATGTCGCGGCGAAAATTTCGCCCTGGTTGGATCATTATCCCCGCTCTGGCTGTGCTGCTTGCAATCTATGGCCTGATTACGATCCAGCCTGACCTGAGCCAATCCGTTCTGGCTTTCTTAATGCCGGATCCCACTGCAACGAACCAACCGGAAGACATCGTCACCCCAGCCCCGGTTGACCCCTCGAGCGCCGCTTCCCTTCCTGAAGACACAACCGGCGCCCCCCTGGTAGAACCGCCGCCCACTGAAACCCCCTTGCCCGAACCCAGCCCCACCATCGAGCCAACCACAGCCGCAACGCTGCAACCGACGGCGACGCCTTACGGCGGCGGGATGGGGCAAATTGCATTTGCTTCGGACCGGACCGGGATCATGCAAATCTGGTTAATAAACGCCGATGCGAAGAATCCTTCTCCTCGCCAGATAACCAATGTGAAGGACGGCGCCTGCCAGCCGACCTGGTCGCCGGACGGTATGCGCATGGCGTATATTACGCCATGCTCTCAAAAGCAAGAGGATTATCCTGGGGCCAACATTTATATCATCGATATCGACCGCCCGGATGAGCCAATCCAATTGACCTCCAGCCTGGAGGGCGATTTCGACCCGGCCTGGTCGCCGGATGGGAAGCGGATAGCCTACACATCGCTGGTTAACCAGATCCCATCCATTTATGTAATCAACCTGGATAATCTCACCACTCAAAAATTATCCACTACCCAAAAGTCTGACCGCCAGCCTGCCTGGTCACCCAGCGGAACACAAATCATCTTTGTCCGTAAGAATGTGGCAGGCCAGATCTGGCGGATGTCGGACGTGGGGGATTTTCAACAGCAGTTTAGCCCGATTGGGCCTTTTAATAACCAATGGCCCAACTGGTCAGCCGATGGGCAGGTGATCTTCTACAGCCAGAACACTTTTGACGTAACGACGCCCTGGCTGGTATATCGCCGCTATGAAGACCGTAACACCGCGATCGAGACGCGCATCCCGGCTAATCCCAGGGGCGAAGTTGGCCCATTTTTCCAGGTTCGTCCTTCCCCAGATGGATTGATGTTTGCCTATGAAAGCTGGCCCGATGGGATCAATCACGATATTTACATTATGAACCTCAACGGCTCAAACCAGCAGCGCCTAACTACCGACCCGGGCATGGATTATGGCGCGGCCTGGCGTCCAGTCCAGCCGGCGCAGCCGCAGCCGTAGTTTCCGGTTTTGATCCTGAGTTCAGACGGCCTAAAATTGATAGCGCCTGGCAAATAAAGCCGGAGTGCCGCCGGTGTGCCAGAACAGGACCGTCTCGCCTGTGTTGAAAAACCCTCGCCGGATCAGGTCGATCAACCCGGCCGCAGCCCTGGCGGTATAAACCGGGTCCAGCAGCAGGCCTTCCAGGCGGGCAAACAGTTGAATTGCTTCCTGCTCCGCCGGGCCCATGATTCCATACCCCTGCCCAAGGTAATCGGCATTGACCAGCACCGAACCGGGCTCAAACTGGAACGAAGCCCCCAGCCGCTCGGCGGCGGCAGTGGCAATGGATGCCACAATTTCCTGAAGCGCTACTGCCGGTCGATCGACGCTGATCCCCAACACCTGCCCGGGCCAGCCTGCCCGCCGCGCTCCCAATACCAGCCCGGCCTGGGTCCCTCCAGACGAAGAGGCAATCACAATCCAATCCGCCTGGACCGACTGCTCGAGCAGTTCCTGGAAGGCCACCTCAAAACCGACTGCCCCCAGAGCAGTCGAAGCGCCGAGCGGGATAAGGTAAGGCCGGCGACCGCTTTCCCAGGCCAGATCGAAGGTCTGCTGCAACACCTGCTGGCGATCCGCGGGGCCTGTCCAGACGACCTCGGCGCCGAACAATTGATCGATCAGTAAATTCCCGGTTGGCGGTTGTTCTGGCTCGCCAGATAAGACAAGGATACAGTCAAACCCCATCCGGGCTGCCAGAGCTGCCGTCTGGCGGCAGTGATTGGACTGCGCAGCACCCACAGTAACCAGGGTACGCGCCCCATTCGCCATGGCTTCTGCCAGGACAAACTCCAGCTTGCGGGTCTTGTTCCCGCCAAAGGCCAGCCCGGTCAGGTCATCCCGCTTGACCAGGATGCGCGGGCCGCCTAGCTTTGCGCTCAGGCGCGGCAGGGTTTCCACCGGCGTGGGCAACGCCGCAAACCGGATTCGAGGAACGGCAGGCGCTCGTTTCATAGGGTTACCTCCTGGCGAGTGCGGGCACGCCCGCGCCGCCGCATCAGATCCAGGATTCGGGGGAGAATGCGCGTATAAAGGCTGTAAAGCAGCGGCTGGGCCGGGTAATCCCACGCTCCGGAAGTCCGGACGACAGTGGCACCCAGTCCCTCTTTGAAACGAAAGACCCCCCACATCGAATCGGTTTCGTTAAACACGTCGGGCGCTCCCCACAAATCGTACTGGCTGCACCCTCTGGCCTTTGCCCGGCGCATCGCTTCCCACTGCAGCAGGTAGTTGGGCATCTTCTCACGGTGGGCCTGGGTGGACATCCCATACAGGTACCAGGCGCGTTCCCCAAACGTGAACAAGATCAGCCCGGCCACAGCCACCCCTTCCACCTCTGCGACCAATGGCTCTGCCAGACCCTGCTCCATGAACGAGCGCCACAGAGATTGGTAATATTCCTCAGAACGGATCACAAACCCATCCCGCACCGACGTTTCGGCGTACATCCTGTATAGAAGAGGCAGGTCCTGCAGGTTGCCTGGCCGGATCTGTACCCCCTTGCGCTGGGCCAGGCGCAGGTTGTAGCGCGCCTTCTGCTTCATCCGCGCCAGCCAATCTGCTTCACTGCCGCTGAGATCCAGCCAGGCGGTGTTGCGGAACTGCACCTGGTCCGGTGAGAACCGCCAGCCGCCCGCCTGCATGTTAGCCAGGACCTGGTCGCCAGGCGGATTCGCCTGCTCGGTTTCCGATCCTGGGTAGCCATAACCAAGGATCAATTCGGGATCAATTTTGATAAAAATGGCCCGCTGCTGCCTGGCAAGCAGCTTCAAGTCTTCCAGCACCCGCCAGGAACAGGCAGGATCTTCCCAATTGACCAGCGGGCCGCGCGGCGTGTAAAGGATGCTCAGCCCGCCACGCACCGCCCGCCTCAGCACCAGAGCGGCTGCCTGTACCTGGCCATGTTCATCGCGCCAGAGCCGGGGCAGCGGCTGCCAGCCGTAACCGGCCTTGAACTGGCCCCAGCTCCAGGTTTGCAGGATATGCGCCCCGGGTAGATGGCGGATGGTGTCGTTCCACTGGCTGGGCTGGGCTTCGATCATCCGGCTTCACGCCTCCGCCGGGACCACCATCGATACAAAGGATATACCGGCAGGTAGACCCGATCCCAGGCGCCGGCAGACCGGACCAGCCTCCCACCAAATCCCCGTTTAAAGCGATAGACGCCCCACAGGCCGTCGGCGCGATCATCAAAACCAGCCTCAAGCGTCTCTTCGTCCGCGTCCGGAACGCCCCACAGGTCATACAACTGGCAGCCGCGAGCCTGGGCCCAGCGTATGGCCTCCCATTGAAGCAGGTAAGCCGGCATGCGCTGGCGTTCCTCATCATTCGATGCGCCGTAAAAGTACCAGGCACGGCTACCCCTGGCGAACACCATCAGCCCTGCAAGCGGGCGTCCTTCAAAATCAGCCAGGAACAATTCGCACATTCCAGCCGGAAAGAAAATTTCATAAGCCCGCCGAAAGTACTGCTGGCTGTGAACACCAAAGCCGTCTCGCTGCCCAGTCGCTTCCATCAAACCATAAAAAGTTTGCAGGTCCGTTGAAGCCCGTACCGACACGCCTTTTTTCTCCGCCAGGCGGATGTTGTAGCGAGTCTTTTGCTTCATCCGCGCCAGCCATTGGGATTCTTCCCCGTCCAGGCTGAGAATGAGCGTCCTGCGCGGCTGGATCGGATCCGCATTGGCATAAAAACCCTTGAACTGCGCCGCCGCCCAGGGTGGCACAGGCTCCTCAAGGTCTGGCTCAACTTTCAACAAAACAGCCCGCTTTTTTCGACAAACCCGGTCTATTTCTGGCCACAAACTGGCCCAATCCGGCCCAACCGGGCCTTTAGGGATATAGGCAAATGTAAAACCAAGCGGGAGCTTGCGGAAAAGCACCTGCGCGCCGGTATCGCCGGCCAGAACCCGCACCGGCTGCCAGCCAAACTCCGCCTTAAAATTTCCCCAGGCGCCGGTTTGCAGCAGGTGTGCGTCCACGGCACGATTTAGAAATTCATCCCACTCGGGCGCGGATACAATAGCCATCTACCCAGACCGGTCACTGCCCACGGAAACCGACCACGGCGCCCACTGTGCGCAGCATGATGATGAAGTCAAGCAGCAAATTACGATGCTTGATATAGTAAAGATCGTACTCCAGCTTAATACCCGTCTCTTCAACAGTAGCCGCATAACCGAAATTCACCTGCGCCCAGCCAGTAATCCCTGGCTTTACCAGCAGGCGAGCGCGATAAAACGGTACTTTGGCCTGCAATTCATTCACCAGGTGGGATATCTCCGCTCGCGGGCCAATCAGGCTCATTTCTCCCCGCAGGACATTGATAAATTGGGGCAGTTCATCCATATGAGTCTTGCGTAAAAACCATCCCACCCGCGTGATCCGTTCTTTATCCGGTAGAGGTTTGCCGTCTTCGCGATAAGCTTCCCGCATCGTCCGGTATTTGATAATGCTGTACTCCCGGCCATTTTTCCCCAGGCGGTTCTGGGTATAGAAAACCGGCCAGCCCGATTCCAGGAGAATCAACAGGCCAACGAAGGGAGTGATTAACACCATAAACAATATTCCGAACAAACCGCTGACGATATCGATCAGGCGTTTGGCAAGCTCATAGAACCCCTTCGCCCGGACCTGATCAACAAATGAGCGCAGGAGCCAATCTGAGCGAAGCAGGAAGATCGGCACGCGCCCAAGCAGGTCCTCGTAAACCATTGGCATCGTTGCTACATCCACGCCCTGTTCTTCCGCTTCCATCAGCGCATTGAACATCTCGTCGCACATTTCACCGGTGATCGCAAAGATCAGGTCGGTTACCTGCTTTTCTTCCACCACTGTCAGCAATTTTTCGCTGCTACCGAGGATAGGATAACCTTCCACGGTAGAGCCCACCTTTTGTGGATCGTCGTCGATCAAGCCCACCAGGTAAAAGGGGGGCGGCCAAATTTCCTTGACCACCTGCACCAGCGTTGTCCCGGCCCGGCCCGCCCCAACGATCAACACCCGGCGCATAAAATCTGGCGCGGTAAAAATTTTGATATAGAGAAAACGCCAACCAATCATCAACACGGTAGCCGCAACGATGAAAGCCGCTACCCCCCGGCGAGGAAGCTCCTTAGGCTCAGACAGGAAAAACACAAACATGTAAAGAACCAGGCTGATCGCCGCCGCAATCCCCACCCCTTTAATCGTTTCACTCCGGCGACCGGCCCGGCGAATATCGTACATCTCAATATTGAAAATGATCCAAACAAAGGGAAGCAGGAAAAACCAGGGCTGAATCCGTTCCTTCAAAAGATCCATTGAAAAGCCCCACCAGTCCTGCAACCCCCAGACATATAGAGCCACCAGTAAGGCCAGGGCTGCCATAACAAAATCGCCGAATAACAGGATCACCCTCCGCTCGCCGGGGTGGAGACGGAACGGGAAGGATTTTTTCATTGGAAGCGATGAACCCATTCTTTCTTTATCCAATCCACTTTACTTTTTTGATGTCCAGAAAATACCCGCCAGCATACTCCACAGAAATCCTGCGCCCCAGCTCAAGTGCATGGTCGCAATCGCCAGGGGAACCAACAAAACCAGGCTGAAATCACGATGTTTGCGGGCAGCCGGTATCGCGCCAGCAACCAGGATCGATCCATAGAGAAGGACCTCGATCGCCAACAACAACCAGGCCGGGCTCCAAAGCAGGACCAGAACCAGCCAACCTGCCAGGCTCAAAACAAAGATAGGCGGGAGCGCCTGCCGCCAGCGCAAGGTTTTGGGGTAGCGCGCCAGCATCCGCCACTTCCAAAAGCCGTAGCGCCAGTACTGCCTGGAAAGAGCCGCCAGGTTGGGCCTGGCAAAGTAAATGGACCGGATTCGCGGATCCAGCCATACCCGCCCGCCACCCTGGCGCAGCCTGGCATTATATTCATAATCCTCGTTTGTCAGCAAGCTCTCGTCAAACCGGCCGAACCGGTCAAAGACCTCCCGCCGAAAGGCGCCAAACGGGACTGTGTCCACAAAACCAGCCTGGGACGCATACCGGTACTGCGCATCTCCTACACCAAAGGGATGCGCCGCCGCAACTGCAATCGCTCTCTCCATCATCCCATTTCCCTGGGGTCGGATCTCCCAGACCCCACCAACATTTTCCGCACCGACTTCGGCCAGGCTTTCCAGGCAACGCTGGACGTAATCCTCCGCCGGCACAGAATGCGCATCCAGGCGAATGATGTACTTCCCTTGCGCCGCGTCCAGGGCGCAGTTCAGCGCCGCAGGAATGATCCGCCGGGGGTTATCAACCAGCCGCACAGACAGATCAGGGTGCGCGTCCTGGAAGCTGGCTACTTCCGCGCGGGTCCGGTCTGTCGAAAGGCCGTCGGCGATAATAACCTCCAGGTCGCAAGCCGGGACGGTCTGCCGGAGAATCGCTTCTAGCAGTAACCGGATCGTTGCCTGCTCATTATAACAAGGGACGATGATTGAGACGAGGGGCATTTACCGGATGTTCTTCAACTTATGATTCGGGGCGATAATATCAACGCTTGATAAGGGTAGTTTTACCACAAAACGGCTGCCTTGTCCTGATTGACTCTCAACCCAAATCTTTCCACCATGTGCATGGACAATTTGACGGGTAATTGGCAGCCCCAGGCCAACGCTGCGCCCCTCGCCTCCGCGGCGAGATTTATCTACCTGGAAGAATCGCTCAAAAATCCTTTCCTGGTCTTCAACTGCAATCCCTATACCAGTATCAGCAATACTGACCAGCACATCATTCCCCGCTCGTTCCAGTGTCACCGTTACCTGACCACCGGCCGGGGTAAACTTGAGGGCGTTATCGATCAGATTAGTAAACACCTGAGCCAGCCGGTCACAATCGCCAACCAGTGGGGGCAGTTCCTTGACTTCAAAATTTAGCTTTACCTGGGCACCGGCGGCTTGCAATTTAAATCTCTCAACCAGGTTTGATAGCAATTCATGCAGAACGACCTGGTTATGTTGCAAATCCGCTGTCCCGGCTTCCAACCGCGCGATAGAAAGCAAACCGAGAACCAAACGGTGCATGCGGTCTGCCTCGTTATAGATAACGGTTGCCGCATGGGTCAAAGACTCCGGGGTTTGTGCAGCGCCATCCAGGATTGCCTGGGCAAATCCCTGGATAGAAGTCAGGGGGGTTTTCAACTCATGAGACACATTGGCGATAAAATCACGCTCTGACTGCTGGGTGGCCTGCACCTGTTGGCTCATATCATTCAACGCGCCTGCCAGTTCCCGGACCTCGGCGGGGCCCTCAACCGGAATAGCCGGGTATTCTCCTCGGGCAACTGCCCTCGAGGCAGATACCATCCTGCTTAAAGGCGCCGCAATCCACGTTCCAATTGCTGCCGCGAGCAACAAAGATAAAAGCAGGGCCAACAGCCCTGCATAGAGGAAAGTAGAGACAAACTCTTCCCGCACCAATACCCGGAACTGAGAACCCGGCATAAGCAGGATGAGAGTCATTCCTTCCGGAAACTGTCGCACCGTATAAAGCCACACCTTCTGGTTTTCAGAACGTACCACGCGCACCTGCTCAGGGGTTTGCTGGCGACGCTGTGCTAACAACACAAGCCGTGCGAATGGAAGGTCAGGTCCGCCGGTATCCATAATTACCTGGTGATCAACATCCAATATCACCGCACGGATATTGCGCAAAGCAGCCTCGCGTTCTAAAAACCGCATCGCTCGTTGAGGCGTCGTAAGCAGCGCCTGCTCTAAAGGATCTACTATCTCCTCTCCAGCCCGGCGAAGATTTATTACAATCTCTGGATATATTAGGCGCGGATTCTGAATCAAGGCCCACACAAGACCGGCCGCAACGACTGCCATCACCACAAAGATGAGCAGCGCATAACTCAACCACAAACGCGATTGCAGAGAAGAGGACATCAGGCAATCAATTTGTACCCAATTCCGGCGACCGTTTCGATTCGGATAGAACCAGCAGCCAGCTTTTTCCGCAGTTGAGCAATATGAACGTCAACAGTGCGAGTTTGGCCATAGAAATCGTATCCCCAGGCCAGGTTGAGGAGTTTCTCGCGGCTGAACACCTGCCCTGGGCTTTGCGCCAGCACCAGCAAGACTTCGAACTCCTGCATACGCAAATCGACCAGTTTCCCGTGATAAAGTACTTCTCGGCGGGCCTGATCAATGATCAAATCGCCCAACTGAACCCGGCTATCCTGATGTTGCTCCCTGCTGCGACCGCTACGCCGGAGAATTGCCTTAACCCGCGCGACCAACTCACGCGGGTTAAAAGGTTTCGTCATGTAATCGTCCGCGCCCATCTCCAATCCAAGGATTTTATCGATGTCCTCATCGCGCGCAGTCAGCATCAGGATCGGAACCTGGTTGTTTTTTCCTCGGAGGCGCCGGCAAACTTCCAGTCCATCTACTTCGGGCAGCATGACATCGAGTATAACCAGATCAGGTCGCCCGGTCTCAAGCGCCTGAAGGGCACTATTTCCATCGGAAACCGACTCGATCCGAAAGCCTTCTCGTTCCAGGTAAAGCCGGGCCAATTGAACGATGTTAGGCTCGTCGTCGACAACCAGAATTTTTTCAGCGCTCATTCGATAATTTATTCGCTGCAGCAACCTTCCACATCTTCATCGGGAATCAATAAAGCAATCGCCTCAATCTCAACCGCGCCGCCGCGCGGTAGGGCAGCCACTTGAAAAGCGGATCGCGCCGGGGGCTCGCCGGGAAAGAATTCGGCATAAACAACATTCATGCGAGCAAAGTCATTGATATCTCGCAGGAATACCGTCGTTTTTACAACCCGGTCGAGGCTGCTTCCAGCAGCCTGAAGGATATTCGACAAATTCGTCAGCGCCATGCGCGTTTCGGCTTCCACGCCGCCCGGTACCAGGTCGCCGGTTTCCTGATCCATTCCCAACTGACCAGAGCAGAACACGAAATGACCGGCTTTCACGCCCACTGAATACGGGCCAATGGCTTTCGCTTTATCGGTCTTGACAACTTCACGATTATCGCAGCAGCTCATGATTTTCCTCGAGGGTGATTGAGATTGGCTGCTGTCCCGCACCGGTTTGATCTTCACCGGGGACAGCAGCAGATTCATACCGTTTCAGGCGCAGGCAAGAAAAGGGAACCGCCTCCACCTACGTCTATTCTACGCGAAAAACGTTATCTCGATTCTTAATAATGCAGTTCTTCCACTTTTGTCGAAACGCGTTTGCGGAAAATCCAGTAAGCCCAGGCCTGGTAGCCCAACACAAAGGGCAGGAAAACCAGTGCCACGATGGTCATCACGCGGAGCGTATAAGGGCTGGAAGAAGTGTTGTAGATCGTCAGGCTCCAGGCTGGGTCCAGGCTGGAAACCATGACACGCGGAAAGAGGATCAGAAAAACCGTGCTGGCAGCAAACAGGATCGACAGCGTGGTCAAGACAAAAGCCCAACCACTCCGCCGGGCGCGGATGAAATACCCACTCGCCAGCAGCGCAATTGGGGCGCCAATCGGGATCAGGCCGGGGTTAATCCCTAACTGCTGCAGGGTGTCCGTGAAGAAATAAGTGGCGATCACGAAAGCGAACAACACGGACAGAGCCGGCAGCCACAGTCGAGACGATGCCTGCTGCGCATCCTCACACAGATCGCCGGTGGTCTTCAGGCTAAGGAAAACCGCCCCATGCAGGGTAAAGCCCAATAACGTCACCAGCCCTCCCAGGAGCGCATACGGGTTGAGCAGGTTCCAGAAGCCACCGACATAGGTCAAATTCTGGTCGATCGGGACGCCTCGAATAAAGTTGGTAAATGCGACACCCCACAACAGGGCAGGGATCAGGCTGCCAACAAAAATGCACCAATCCCACAGGCTGCGCCAGCGCGGGTCCTCATCTTTGCTGCGAAACTCAAAGGCGACCCCACGCGCGATAAGCGCCAGCAAGATCAGGAAAAGGGGTAAGTAAAAGCCGCTGAACAGCGTGGCATACCAGCCGGGGAAGGCTGCAAAAGTTGCTCCGCCCGCGGTGATCAGCCAGACCTCGTTGCCATCCCAATGCGGTCCAATGGTGTTGATCAATACCCGCCGCCGCACGTCATCCTTCCCCAGAAAAGGCAGCAGGATGCCAACGCCAAGATCGAAACCTTCCAGCACAAAGTATCCAATATACAGGACTGCAACCAAGATAAACCACAATGTGTTGAGATCCATGCCTGCCTCCTAAACCAGAGCGACTTCTTCAGATGGTTCTACAACGGGCTGGCTTTCGTTTTCCGGCCCTCCACGAGCGTATTTCGCCAGCAGATACACATCGGCTGCCATAAGCAGCGCATAAATCAGGGTAAACCCAACCAGCGTGGTCAGCACCATACCCGGCGTCAAATTTGCCGAGAAGGCATCTTGGGTTTTCATCAAGCCATATACCACCCAGGGCTGGCGACCCATCTCAGTAAAGAGCCAGCCGCTCGAATTGGCCAGGTACGGCAGCGCGATCGCCAGGGGAAAGAACTGAATGTAGCGGAACCTCGCAATGGGCCGGTTGCGGATAAATGGGTACAGGGCCAGGAAAGCCAGCAGCAGCATCAGGAAACCCATCCCGACCATAATCCGGAATGTCCAGTACATGGTAAAGATCGAGGGGGCATAATAACCGGGGCCGTACTGCTGCTCGTATTCGGCCTGGAGGTTCCGAATACCTTTCACCTCGCCGGTGGGTCGATCGTATGCCAGGACCGAGAGCAAATAGGGGATGCGGATTGACCAGCGGTCCTTTAGCTCGGCTTCATTGCCAATGGTAAACAGGGAGAAAGATGCCGGGTCTTCGCTTTCCCATAAGGCTTCGGCTGCGGCCATCTTCATCGGCTGGTCGATAACCATCCGCTGCGCCTGGCTGTGACCAACCAGGATTACAAGGAAAATCGACAGGGTCCCGAAGATCGCTGCGATCAGAAACGACCGGCGGAAGAAATCTGTATCGCGCCGGCGGATCAGGTGATACGCGCTGATTCCGAGCACAAAGAATGCCCCAGTTGAAAATCCTGAAAGGACGGTGTGCGGGAACTGTGTCCAGACGTATGGGTTAGACAGCAGGGCGCCGAAATCATTCATCACCGCCCGGCCATTCTCAATGGCATAACCGACCGGATGCTGCATGAAAGAGTTGGCGATCAAGATCCACAGCGCCGAAAGGTTCGACCCAATTGCGACCAGCCAGATTGCCAGCAGGTGAACACCGCGGGAAAGCTTATCCCAGCCAAAGATCCAGATCCCGAGAAAAACCGATTCGAGGAAAAATGCGAGCAGCGCTTCAATCGCCAGCGGCGCGCCAAAAACATCACCCACAAAGCGCGAGTACTGGGCCCAGTTCATCCCAAATTGAAATTCCATTACAATGCCCGTGACGACGCCCATGGCGAAATTAATCAGAAAGAGCTTTCCCCAAAACTTCGTCATCCGTTTGTAGGTCTCATCACCGCTGCGCACGTACAGGGTTTCCATCACAGCCACAAGGACTGAAAGACCCAGCGTAAGCGGGACAAAAAAGAAGTGGTAAACCGATGTGATGGCAAACTGCCACTGGGAAAGGGTCAGGACACTCATGTACGACTCCTTAAAAGTGGATGGAATTTTCCAGCTTTTGGCTTAAAAATATCCAGAATTCCTTCACAATATAAGGGGAAAGATGATATTTATCTAATGCTATTCCTCCTAAACATACGGGTATATTCATCATCACATGATCACCCGCCAGGCAATGCAAACTGACCCATCTGGTATAATTGGTTGCTTGAAAGGAAAGAAGCAAAGGAAGATTGGCATCATATGCTGGAAAAAATTTCATCGATTGAACAACGTTACCACGAACTGGGCAGCCTGCTGGAAGAATCCGCCAGTGACTATCAACGCGCCGCGGACCTGGCCAAAGAGCGGGCAGAACTCGAACCGATCATCTCGAAAGCAAACGAATACCACCAGGTGCTCGACCAGATAGATGAAGCGCGCTCGCTCCAGGAGGCTGATGACCTCGAACTGCGCGAACTGGCCCTGGCAGATTTGGAAGCCCTCGAGCCGCGCCGGGAGCAAATCGAGCGCGAGTTGAAGGCACTCCTGGTGCCGAAAGACCCGCGTGACGACCGGAATGTGATTGTCGAAATTCGGGCAGGCACAGGTGGTGATGAAGCCGCCCTGTTTGCCGCCGACCTGTTCCGGATTTACTCCCGCTATGCAGAGAAGCGGCGTTGGTCGGTTGAGGTCCTCTCCGCCAATGAAATTGGCATCGGCGGGTTCAAAGAAATCTCGTTTATGATCAAAGGCCGCGGGGCATATTCCCGAATGAAGTACGAGTCTGGTGTTCACCGAGTCCAACGTGTGCCCGAAACCGAAGCCCAGGGACGGATCCATACATCCACGGCCACGGTGGCTGTCCTGGCGGAAATGGATGAGGTGGATGTCCAGATCCCAGATACGGACATTAAAATAGAGGTCTATCGCTCGGCCGGGGCAGGCGGTCAGAACGTGCAAAAAAACTCAACCGCGGTGCGCATCCTGCACCTCCCGACCGGCATGGTGGTCGCATGCCAGGATGAACGCTCGCAGCTGCAGAACCGGATGCGCGCAATGAGCATTCTGCGCGCCCGGCTGTACGACATGGAAATGGAAAAGCGCCAGCAGGAACAGGATACCACCCGCCGTTCGCAGGTTGGCACCGGCGAGCGCTCTGAGAAAATACGCACCTACAACTTCCCTCAATCGCGCGTGACGGACCACCGCATCAACCTCTCCTCATATAACATCGCCGCCGTGCTAGCCGGTGATATTGACATGTTTATCGATGAGCTGTCGCTGCGCGACGAAGCTGACCGTCTTTCGACCGGTGAGGAGGATGAGGACTAAGCTCATCGCAGAATGGCTGGCTGAAGCCCGCCGCCTGGTCCTGGATCACCGCTTGCAGCCTGGCCAGCAACATGAGTGGAAGGGCGATTCCCCGCTGCCAGAAGTCCAGGAGGTGACGCTAGAGGTGGGGCTCGCGGCCCAGCTTCTGCTTTCCGCGGTGCTGCAAAAACCCCGCGCCTGGCTGATCGCGCACCCCGAAACGAAGATCGATGCGCAGCAGCAGATGCGCCTGGATGAACTGCTCGAACAGTTCATAGCAGGGGTTCCCCTGCCCTATCTGCTGGGCCACTGGGAATTCTATGGGCTCGATTTTGTCGTCAGCCCGGCTGTTTTAATCCCCCGGCCAGAAACCGAGCTGCTGGTTGAGCGCGCGGTTGATTGGCTTCGGTGCCACCCCGGCAGGCGGACAGCGGCCGATGTCGGAACAGGATCAGGCTGAGATCGGAAGAGCACACGTCTGAACTCCAGTCACGAGATTCCATC
>CAZBDC010000085.1:0-21795 GCA_964490575.1 uncultured Anaerolineaceae bacterium
CCCCGTCAACGGCCCGAACGATGCCTTCTGCCAGGTGAAAGTAGGTCCGCAGGCCTTTGATTTGCAACAGGACATTGGTATCTTGTGTCATTGTGATCTCGTCAGGCATTCGCCACCTACCTTGTCTAGGTTACATAGGGGTCGGCTGCGTCACGCATACCATCACCCAGGAAGTTGAACATGAGCACGGCTAAAACCACAAATGCAGTAGGCCACAGCATCCAGGGGAGCTGAGCCACGGTTTGTAGGTTTTGGGCGTCCTGTAGCATAACACCCCAACTGATGGTTGGCGCCCGCAACCCAATTCCTAAGAAGCTGAGCGACGTTTCCCCAAGGATCATCCCTGGGATCGAGATGGTCAGCGAAACGATGATGTAGCTGGCGAAGCCTGGCAGCATGTAGCGGGTGATAATATTCCACTCACTTTCACCGTCCAGTTTGGCGGCCATCACAAAGTCTTCCTCGCGCATCGATAAGATTTTCCCGCGAACCACACGAGCCAGACCAGTCCAGCCGAGGATCGACAGGATGATTGTGACGAAGAAATACATGCGCAGTTGGGGCCAGTCCTGGGGAAGAGCAGCTGCCAGCGACATCCATAGCGGGATGGTCGGGAGTGAGACCAGTACGTCAATAATACGCATGATCACTTCGTCAACTACGCCGCCGAAGAAGCCAGCCAACCCACCCAGTACAAGGCCGGCGATAAACGACATGAAGACGCCAATTAAGCCCACGGTGAGTGAAATGCGCGAACCGAAAATAATGCGTGTCAGCAGATCGCGCCCAAGGGTGTCTGTGCCAAGCAGGAAGAAAGGAATGATGGTGCCGTCTTCCATCGGCTCGACGCCCAGAAGATGTTTGTCTGATTCAATCATCCCCCACATGTTGTAGGGGTCGCCCTTAACAAAAAACTTGACGGGATGGATCGCGTTTAGATCCTCTTTATAAACAGGGCGCAGGGTGACGGGATCACGATCTCGTTGTACGCCGTAGACAAACAACCCACGGAAGTTACCGTCTGTGTCGAACAGGTGGACTTTCCAGGGAGCCATGGATGTGAATTCTTTCATCCGGTGCTGTGGGTCAAATGGCATGACAAAGTCTGCAAATAGTGCGACCAGGTACAAGATTCCTAGTACAATCATTGCCATTTGGGCCAGTTTATGGCGGCGAAATTTCCACCACACCAGCTGCCATTGACCGGCACGATAGAAAGCCTCATCCTTAGGAGCATCTTTTCGCGGGGTTTCAATCACCTGCCCCGCGGGGGGGCTCGTTGTTTCGCTCATGCTGCCTCCATTCCACCGAAGCGAACCCGCGGATCAATTGCTGCCAGCAACATATCTGATAACAGGCTGCCGACAGCAGTGAGTGTACCGATGATCACCATGTACGCGCCCGCAGTATACATATCCTGCGACATTAAGGCTCGCCACAGAACTGGCCCGGCAGTGTCGAGATTGAGAACAATTTCGACCACTGTGCCACCTGAAAAGAACCAGACCAGCAGCCAACCGAATGTACTAACGATGGGATTGATAGCGATGCGAACCGGATAGAGCAATAGGACTTTTAGCTCGGGAAGACCCTTCGCTCGGGCAACGGTTACATATTGTTTTCGCAACTCATCTAGCATGGTGGCGCGCATGGTACGGATCAGGTTGGCGGTACCGCCAATTGCAAGAATCAGTACTGGCAGCCAGATGTGTTGTAATAGATCGACAAATTTGGCCCAACTCCATGGAGCAAGTATATATTCCTGAGAGAATAGCCCGCCGACCTTTATGCCAAACACCGAAAACGAAATGTACATCAACACCAGTGCGAGCAAGAAGCCCGGTACAGCTAATCCTATGAACCCGAGAAAGGTGAAGAAATAGTCAACGAACGTGTACTGTTTCACGGCAACCAGTATCCCCACCGGGATGGCAAATGACCAGCACACGATGAAGGCCAGCAAAGCAATAAAGAAAGTTGTCCCCATGCGAGAACCGATGATTTCGTTTACGTCTTTGTTAAAGTTGTAGGAATAACCGAAATCACCCTTGGTAATGATGTTCGTAATCCAGCGGAAGTACTGATAATACATTGGCTTATCCAGCCCATACTGCCGGGTCAGCAGATCAATTTCCGCTTGATCAACTGTCAGCCCCGAGGCCTTTAACCGGTTCACTCGCTCTGTCACCATATCACCTGGGGGCAACTGGATAATGATAAACGACAGGAGGGAAATAATTAGCAACTGCGGGATCATTCGCAGCAAGCGCATCAAAACATAGTTTAGCATTTGAAATCACCTCCTCTGAAACAGATAGAAAAACGATATCGTTATCGATCGTGACAAGGTCATATGCCTGGATTGCGAGTTTTGAGCGAATAAAGTATTACCGACTCATGATGATTGTAGAGCAAATTCTACCGGACGCAAGCGATGTTCAGCTTGCGTCCGGTAAAGTTTAACTTGTTAGCAGAGATCAGGCACGAACCCCGCCCTCATAGAAGAAGGCTTCAGGGTGATAGGTTGAGAGCCCATAGGAGTCCCAGCCAATGTAGGCTTTTGGCCGTGGCAGGTTGCGCAGATTCTTATTGAACAACAGCGGCGCCGGGCACTCGAGCATCAGGCCGATCTGAAGTGGGTGGTCAACCAGGTAATCAAAGATTTGCTGGCCGAGCTTGACCCGTTCGTTCTCATCGACCACCTCAGTCATCTTGTCGAAGGTGTTGAGAAGGTTCTTGATGTCATCGGGGGGCTCGATCAGGCCTTCGGCCGTCTTGTCAGCTGCCAGGTACCACTGGCCCCACTTGGCGTCGCAGCCGCCCTGGGAACCATCCGAAGTCGGGATGAACCACTGCGGCTCGATGTGGAACAGCATGTCCGTGCAGCGGTCAGCATGCCAGACGGTGCAGTGCACCTGGGCCTGGCGCTTGCGTTCGACCAACAGCGAGTCCTGGATTTCCTTGGTGGTCGCGTCAATACCAACTTCGCGCCAGTAAGCGACAATCATTTCGCATACTTTTGCAACAGCCGGACCAACGCGGATGCCGGAGTGCTCGAGATTGTACTTGAGTTCACTGCCATCCGGGCGACGGCGGAAGCCATCCGGGCCTTTCTCAAGGCCCATTTCATCCAGCAGTTTATTGGCGAGCGCTGTATCGTACTGCGCCCAGGCTGTGCCATACTCTTCTTTGAAGTACTTCGATGCGGGCATCGGCGACATCTGACCCATGCGAGCAGTGCCAAAGAAGATCGACTCATTGATCTCTTCGCGGTCAATGGCTACCGACAGGGCCTGCACCCAACGGTAATCGCGGACAATCTCGGTCAGGCCCTCGTCCATCTTGTCATCGACGAAGATCGTGTGATAGGGGAAGACGGTTACACGGTCACCCATGGAGGAGATGTAATCGCCGACAATATAATTTGCCGTAGGTTCGTTCTCCTTGTAGAACGGGTACTCCATCATGGTGACTTCGTGCTGCCCAACCAGATCTAGCTCGCTCTGGGCAATCTTAAGCTTGGTAACTTCGGTGTTGGCCGAGAATTCCCAGCGGGCGGTGTCGATATAGGGCAGTTGGTTGCCCTCTACGTCGACCTTCCAGTAGTAGGGGTTGCGTTCCCGGAGATACAGGCCCTCTTTGGGGTTGTCGATTACGACCGTGTTCATGAGGGTCGGGTATTCCTTGATGCCGTCTGGGCCGCCCCACACACCGGGGACGCGCCGGTTACCAAACAACTGGACCCATGTTTCCAGCTTCTTGTCAACGGCCATTTTCACGAGTTCGGCCTCGTCCACGTATTTTTTATGGAACTGCTTCAGATAATGGGCCGGCATGTACATGGGAGTATCGCCGTTCCAGCGGGTCATGTGCGCGGCGAAATTGCCAAATCCCTTCGCAAAGGTCAGGCGGAAGGTGTACTCATCGATGACTTCGAACTTCATGGGCTCTCCGCCAAAGCGGAATTGCCACGGGGGATTGGCGTTCAGTTCTTTGTAGTTGGCGTAATCCTCCCACCAGAAGCGGATATCTTCGGTAGTGAATGGCTCGCCATCCGACCACTTCATGCCCTTTCGAGTCTTGATCGTCCAGGTCTTGCCGTCAGGAGTGACTTCCCAACTTTCGAAAATGTTCGGAACGATCACCGAGGTGTCGATGTCGGAATAGGTCAGGCAGCGCTCGTTGACCAGGTCGTACGCGCTGGTCCACCATACCGGGTCAAACATGTTCACGCGCATCTCTCCGCCGTAGACGCCAATGGCTTCGCGGTCTGCTACCACAAGCGGGTTCTCAGGAATGCGCTCTTCGAGTGGGGGTAGGGTGCCGGCTGCAACGCGCTCGGCCAGCATGGGTGCTTCCTTTGACTTTGCAGGCTCTTCGGCTTTCGGTTCCTCAGCAGCCGGTTCTGCGGGCGCTGTAGTTGGTGCGGCAGCCGGCGTGCAGGCGGCTACTACGGTTCCGACGACAGCTACAGACGAGAGCTTAATAAAATCACGTCGTTTCAACTTGCGAACCATTCTCTTTCCTCCAGTTTTGACTAAAAAGGGAAACCAGAACCAGGATCACAATAGGTGCAGTTCATCATTAGAAGAACAATCTGATGTAGCACCGGTTTGGCTGGTGTAATGCGCTGGGACTATAGACGGACTGGAAAACTGCTCGAAGACGCATAGCACCTGCTTTTTTAAAAATACGCTACCCGAACCTTAAAAGCTTTCAATTTACGGACAAAAATTTGGACTATTGGGACAATTCTTGCTCGATGCACACCTCCTTTCAGATCGACCGGGTGTTTCTTGCCATTTAAAAGGATCTGGTTGAGTTATTGTCAAAGATTTTGGCCAGGCTGTTGTCAGCCTTCATGAATGTCGCCGAACCTCAGCCTCAATAAGTATTCACCGTTAGAGATCTCCATTTCTTTACAGGGAAGGTCAACCGAAGCGTAAAGATTGTCGTAATGTTTGAAGCCACTTAGCGGCTGTAATTCTCCATTTACGGAGAAGGGACTATCCCAGCCGAAGTTGAGGTGATCACCACGTAAAGTCTGCAAATGAATATCGAGACCATCACTGACCAAATTCAAATCGAGCACTTTTCTCTGGAATTCTTCGAAAGTTCCATCAGTTGAGGATTGGCCCATCTGGCAGATCCAAATCATTTCGTCACCGAAAGAGCGTAGCTCGCGAAAGGCTTTCGCGCCAGACTCGGTTAGACGGATTCCACTGGGAGATATTAGAGCCAGATATCCTTCCCCTTTGCGGGCAAAAGCTGTTTTGTCTTGTACCAGGAACTCGTCAAATTCATAAGTCGGAAAATAGGCGTGAGTAAATTTCATTATAGCATCGCCCGGCAGCTTGTAAAGCGAAATCAGGGTGTCTTTCCACTGGGCTACACGAGGTAATATGCCATTCCCGAGCCAGAAATTGGGCGCATGAGCATCACTTTCAGTGGACCGGCCTGGGTGATTGGTAAACACAATCGCCTGTGGCCCTAAGGTAGCCTGCCATACATGCTCCCGTTTCCCTGGTTGCCCAGGTTGGTAATCTTGTACTGAACAGAGCATGAAATTAGGTGTTCGATAGGTTATTTTATTGGCAGAACCTTGTTGCTCTCGATTCAATAATTCTGCGGGGGGGCTGGCGGCGATTTCAACGATGATGGGAGGCAGCTCGTAATTCGTCAGGCAGGCAAGGCTTACAGTCCCGGCGAGGTGGTGGTTGTAAACACCCATACCCCACAGTAAGCGGGTGATTCCCGATGAAGGGTCCAACAGTCCGCTCTTCAAATCACCAACTGCAGCAGCATGACCCTGCGTCGAGCCAAACACGCCGTTGAATGAATTTAGGGCGATTGTAAAGAGCAGCTTGTCCATCAGTACTGAACCAAGCTCCCATACTTCTTCCGTTTCGGCGAGGTCCACAAGGTGCGAGAGAGCAACCAACGTATTCGTATAGCGATATCTTGAGTCCCAATCAGTGAACCCCTTAACGCCGAGCTCGTGCATCATTTTCACAGCCCTGACTTCGCCTTGCGAACGCTGCTGAATGCCTGAAAGCTGATTCCTTGAAAATACCGCATCAGGATAGAGCTGCCCAGCAAGGATCTGGCAGGTATTCAGAAGTATTTCATGGTCCTGGGCTGTTGTTTCGGTTGGTTCCACCAACTTTTGCCCCGAGGCGTATTGGTAGTCTAACGCTACTTGGCCGATCCGATCCAATAACCACTGCGGAAATCCTGGCTGGCTTCCGTAGCGGATAACTGCGCCAAGTAAACCAAGGAGGAAAATCTCACTCCCCGTTTCGCCGTTTCGGATGCCTTCCAACGCACTGGCCAATGTTTTTGCCTCTAATGATGCCCATCTACCAAGCGCCATTTTTGCAATTTCGGCGAATACCTGGTTCTCACGTGACACGGCGTTAACCAGGGCTTCTCTCCGCCGTTCTTCCAGGCTGCCATACGGGCTGGAGGAGAACCGGTTATTCCCTATAATGAAGAGATCGATTTTTTTCGTGATGCGGATTTGTGATTCGTAATATTCCCAACTTCGCGGCATGACAAAAACCTGATACGGGCCTTGTGCTAAAGAAACGCTTGTGCCAAGGATCAATTTTTGCCCGGGTTTCCCTTGGTCCTCTGCCTGCCCGTAAATTCGCCCTGAAAGCGTTTGCAGCCGCGCATCGTTGTAAGCCTGTTTTGTTAAGTCTGGTGGCCAGTTGAGCCCAATTCGATCAACTGTGTCGAAAATATCTCGGTCGAGGTAAATTTTCTCCAGGACGCTCTCGAGCTCGTTTCTTCTTTCTATTGATGGGATTAATGTTGGGATGCGAACTTGAAATTGGGCCGCATTCCCGCCAATTTTTAGCCCGAATGCCAACTCGGATGTGGGTGCTGCCAGACCGGCAAATGAGACCAAAATACGGTTCATTCCCTTTTTGACCGCGGCTTCGAAAGAAAGTGTGAGTGGCAGCAGAGAAGATTTAACAGACTGGAAAACGCTTTTCTTATTGATCCAGACCTGAACCGGGCCGAATGATGTCAGTGAGAATTGAACTGGCTGCTCGACCTGGCTGCTGAGAAGAGTAAAAGCCCAGGCACGGACAAAATTAGGAGTTGGGCAGGCTGTTGAGAGGTCAACAAGATGATCTTCCTGGCACTTGTAATAATTCCATTCACCTTGGTAATCGTCAATGGTAAAGTTGCCTTCATTCAACGGTCCTCGCTCCACAGCGCTGTTAGTGATATTAAGCTTCACATCCAGCAGGTTATCCAAAGCCTGTTGAAGGTCGGCGGGTGAATTGGTTCCAATTGGCTCCTGAAGGGGGATTGCTTGCGGGCCAGCAGCCAACCAGTTCATCAAATAACCATCTTGCAGGTCATAGTCTACATATGAGACAGTCATTCAAACACTCCCAATCAATATTTTGATCCAGGGGATAAGTGCTGCAAATGAGATTTTAACTCCCCTGAACCTGGTTGAGTTTTTTGGATTCTAACCATATTATGCGGTCTGCTTTTTAACAGGGGCCGGGCCTTTTATCGCCAGCCAGGAGAATCCAATAATGCTACCCAGTTCGAGGGCTAATAAAAGCCACCTGATCGCTGGTAGATATTGGAAACCAAGCAGATATGCATTGGTAACATCCGCAACAAATATGCATAAAAGGATTGGGGTGAAAACACGTCCCAATCGTCTGAACAAGTCGCCTTTCTTAATCCCACGGCGCAAGTATTCTTCTACTACCACTACAAGAATTACCCAGATCACAGCAGACACAATTAAGAAAACCCGATCCGAGAATTGGGCAATATAGCGACGGGATAACTTGTTCTGAATGTAATAGGCGCTCAAGACACCGCCTAGAGCATCTCTGCCGATAACCACAAACCAAAACCATAACAGGAAAGAGCCAATCCAGGCGAGATAAGCTACAGCGTAATGCGCATACCGCTTTAATTTTGACCCAGTTTGTTCAATTGGCATAGTTGGCCTGATTGTTATATGGTAGATGTGTTATATACCCAAACTGCCCAGCACAGCAAGGAAGTCTGCATACAAAACTGGCATTCGAAGGCAGATGTCGACGCCGGTTTCGCGAGATGAAGGTCCATGATCGTGCCAGGAACAAAACACAATGGGAATGTGGCAGGTTTCCAGATTTGATTTTAGGGATTTTACCATCTGGAGACTTTGTGTGTCAGGACGACTGGCCTCCATAACAATTAATGCCGGCTTTTCGCGTGTAGCCAGATTGACAGTTTCTCCGTCGGGGATCGTGAACAGAAATGGATGGTCGCTCTCCCGCACATATCGACGCATTAAGTAACAGAAATGTAAGTCTGTACCAACAATCATGATTCGGGCAAGGGAGGAGTGACCCATATTCACCTCAAACAGTGATTTTTGTCAATCAAAAACCCGATTTTGATTTCACCTACTTAACTTTACCCTCCCAAGAAGGGTGGATCTACCATTATTCGGACGAATATTTGTATTTCTGGGACAAATCGGAAATTTAACGAATGTTTTTCTGGTTAAGATACTCTCGGGGTGATATCCCTTCTTCTTCCCGGAAAATTCGGGCAAAATAACCTGCCGATGAAAAACCTACTTCCAGGGCAATTTCTGTGATGCTCATGTTCTTTGTTTCGAGCAAGGATTTTGCCATCTTAACCCGCAGACGGTGTAAGTAAGTCATAGGTGTCAACCCGACTTCTTGTAGGAAACAGCGCGACAGGTGTCGCTCGCTCACACCAATATGCGAAGCAATATCTGCTCGGGAGATAGGATCTTTATAACGGGAGTGAAGATAGGCGATAGCCTTGAGAGACATGCGGTGAGATTCAGTGGCCGGATGATATTTACGTGCGAGGGCATCGGTAACATGGGTGATGGTTTCTTGGGCAGTAAACATCCCTTTGCCCAAGACATTGGCAACGCCGCAGTTCAGCCTTGACACATCCTCTTCCGTGAGCACCTGGCCCGTTAAAACGATCACCGATGTGCTGCGGATCAGGTCTTCTTCCTGCATCGTTTCCAGAACCTCGAACCCGTCCATTTCTGGCATCATCAGGTCGAGCAGCACCAGCGCGGGCCTTTCCTGGCGGATGATTTCAAGGGCTTCACGCCCGTTCTTTGCCTTGAGGATGGGGTACTCCTGAATGACGGATTCCAGGATGCGCATGTGCAGGCTGAGAATTTCGGGGTCATCATCGACAATCAAGATTGGCCTGTAGCCTTCACATCCGTTGCCCGGCGGCAGCCCATGCAGTGTTAGCTCACCAACCAATTCATCGGGCCTTAAGGGTTTGGTCATATAGTTCAAATCCAGCAGGCCGCCCTGGTCCTTCTCGTTTTGAATGTCGAAGAATAGGATCGGAAGATCACATGTGGCAGGATTTTCCTTGAGCGTTTTAAGAATTTCCCAGCCCCGTTCAGATGTGAGCGCCAGGTCGAGCATGATTTGATCTGGCTGGATCTCATGGATAATTGACAGGCAGTCGCTGTATTGAGTAATTTGATGCAGGTTCACATGAAAGCCCTGACCGGTTAAGTGCTGGTACAGAGGACTGCTGCCATCCAGGTCTTTGACCAGGATCAGCACCTGCCTCCGGTCCTGAATGGGCTGCGGTTCGTTTGAGACTTTTCCGCTGGCCTGGAAGACGGGGAGGTTGAAGAAGAACAATGAGCCCGCGCCCTCTTTGCCAGATGACGAAACGCCGATTTTCCCCCCCTGCATTTCAACGAGGCGCTTACAAATGGCCAGGCCCAAACCAAGTCCCCCGTACCCTCGCGCAGTTGTACGCCTGGATTGGTGAAACTCATGGAAAATTGCCTGCTGCTCTTCTTTCGGAATGCCCAGGCCTGTATCTCGAACGGCTATTGTCACCAGGCCATCACTGGCGCAAGCCGATAATGTAATACTGCCCTGACCGGTGAACTTCACAGCGTTATTGACCAGGTTCAGGATAATCTGGCGTAGTCGGGTGCGGTCTGCTCGAACCAGGGGAAGTTCATCTGGAAAATCTGTTTCCCAGGCCAGGTCTTTATCGTGGGCGAGCTGTTCGCCAATCGCTGAGACCATCTCGAGCACTTCCCTGGGGTTGACAGGCTCCAGCATGAGTTCGAGCTGATCAACATCGCTACGGGCCAGGTCTAATACATCTCGAATCAGGCTTTCAAGGTGCTGGGCGCCAATGTAGATTCGTCTCAGATCTTTTATACTGACCATGCGTTCGTTTTCGCTGACAGCGGTGCTTTCCTCGAGCAGCATATTGCTGAGACCATAGATCAGGCTCAAGGGAGTCCGCAGTTCATGACTGACCACAGAAAGGAACATGCTTTTCTGGTTGTTCGCATCCTCGGCCTGTTTGCGCGCTTGCACGGTTTTTTGATAGAGGCAGACACTGTGGAGCGCCGCAACCAACTGCCGCACAATTTGTCCAAGAGGCGCCAGGTTGTGCGTTTGAAAAACGACATACCCATGGACGCCATCCGGTAGAAATATCGGCAGGAGCGCCAATTGCATTGGTTGGGAATCTGAGTAGAGACCATCCGGTGGAAACATACGAGTCGGAAAAACTGGGGAGGCTCCATTTTCCAGCAGCGGTGTTTTCACCTCGCTCAAAGCGTATGGATCCTGCTGATCGGCCAAAAAGTAAAAAACATCGGCGCGCCGGATGTTGAGTGGCCTGATCGACTCGTTTAAGATACGGAAGATATCGTCCTCATTTTTTGCAGCGAAGAACCGGGTGCTCATCTGGTTAATCAGATTGGCCACCTCGGACTCCTGCATAATCATGCGCGCGTGCTGTCCTCGCTGGATCTCGCTAATAGCGATCCGCGCTTCGTGGAAAAGGTTTTCTGCAAAGGCAGTTTTACCAGGAGTAGGAAGTGCTTGAAGAAGTACCTGGGTCCATTTTCTCAGTACGGATATGGCTCCATGCCAGGCGTGTAAATCTCCATCCAGTGCAGCTGTGTGCTCAAGGATTTGCTGCATGGCAAGTTGAAAGACGCCAATATCATTTTGCTGCAGACTTAGAACATACGCTTCCATCAGGCGCTGGCAAAGATATTCGATCTCGGGATAGCGCATCCGCTGCATTTCCCCATGAACTGCTTTTGCCATCTTAGAGGTAATTTCTACTGCCAAAATTTCCGGATCGACAGGCCCAGCAACTGGTGCTGAAGCGGCTCTGGGGTGGAAGGAGCCATGGAATGGTTGGGATATCGGAACGGCAGTGTCCATCATCCATTTTGGCTTGTACTGTGTGTCAGGTTGGTTTCCTGGCAGGCAGCCACAAGACTCTCGGATTACGAGGTGGGTTGAGATCTGGCGCAGGCTGTCAGGTGGGGCCTTACCTGAGATGATCTGGGTAAGCAACTCAACGGACTGGTAGCCCAATTCAAACATCGGGTGTTGGACTGAAGTCAGCAAGGGGGTATGAGCGCGCGCTTCGAGCCGGTCATCAAATCCGATAACTGCCACATCGTTTGGAACTAACAGTCCGAAATCTCTTAATGCCTGGATTGCGCCAACAGCAGACTCGTCATTGCTGGTTATGACCGCGCTGAAGGATTTCCTTTTTTCCAGAATTTCGCACATGGCGCGATAACTGGATTCAGTCGAATGCAACCCAATCGCGACCAGGTCTGGATCATAAAGTATTCCGTGGCGTTTTAACCCTATCCGGTAACCTCTCCAGCGGGCGGCGCTATCTCCGTGTTGTGCCTCATAACCGGCAATAAAGGCGATTTTCCGGTGCCTGTGTTCTGTGACCAGATGATCCACTGCGAGTTGAATGCCGCCTTCATTGTCAACGATCACAGAAGGCCCTGTTTCACGATCGCCTGCATATATGACGGGGAATCCGGAATCTATCAGATTCTGGAGATAGCGGTCTGCCGGTTCGTTGAATAATGGACCCGCGATTAACAACCCATTGGTATTCCAGGGGCCGATTGGGATAAACTCTGCTCCGGGAAGCAAGACAGGCATCACCTGGCTGGCGTTCTGGTGAAAAGGCGAATTTACGGTGCACCCGATGAACAGGTTGCAATCAAAATCCAACGCGGCTGCTTGAATCCCCCGGAAGACGTGATCGAGAAAGCTGTGAATGGCGCCTGGATAGGTCGGCCACCCCGCTAGGACCCCAATCGTTGGGCGATTGTGTTTTATTCCGCGAATCTTCTCCATCGAATTGTCTGGTTACTTATGGTAATTAGCCCAGATCCTGTCAAGTCATTTCGGGATAGGTTCCGTGATCGATAACGAACTATGCTTTATTATTATAAATGGGAAACATTAAAAAAGAATGGGAAAGCGACCGCGAGCGCTGCTCATTCTGTGGGCATGGTAAAATGGTGTCTGCGCGTAAGGAGAGTCGGATTTTTGGGGTACAGGGTCAATATTAATGGGCTTGGAGGGATGTGTTTATGCGATTTTACTTCATCCGGCATGGTCAGTCTGCCAACAACTTATTGTGGGAAGAAACCGGCGGCAGCCAGGGTCGCAGCGATGATCCAGAGTTAACCGAGATCGGCCACCGGCAGGCGCAGCTGCTTGCGAATTATATTCAGCGGTTGGATGCACAGGCCCATGATAATGGCCGGGCAAGATCGATGAAAAGGGATTTCTTTGGGATTACCCATCTGTATACCAGTTTGATGGTTCGCTCGGTTGCAACTGCTGCATATCTCTCAGATGCGCTGGATATGTCTTTTGAGGCCTGGCCTGATTTTCACGAAACCGGCGGGATTTACCTGGATGATGAAGAGACTGGCGCCCGCTTAGGCCAGCCTGGAAAACCGCGGTCCTTTTTTGCCAGAAATTATCGGAGATTATTGTTGCCGGATAGTGTATCCGAAGAGGGGTGGTGGAATAGATCCTTTGAAGATGAAGGAGAACGATACCCACGGGCGCAGCGTGTAGTGGAGACACTGCTGCTGCGACACGGCGGTACAGATGACCATGTAGCCGTTGTCAGCCATGGCGGTTTCTATTTCGAATTGGCTCGGGCCTTGTTTGGCATCAGCAACCTGCAGACCTGGCTGTTGATGAACAATACGGGCATCTCGCGCTTCGATTTTTCTCTGGATGGAGAAGTTCGCCTGGTATACCACAATCGGACAGATCACCTTCCTGAAGACATGATCACTTAACTCATGTCGGGTGCTTTCCCCTCAATAAAATCGACCACTTCATAACTCTTCAACGCTTTAAGCATTTCTTCTGGCTTGAGCAGGATTGCTATTCCACGGCGGCATGATCCAAAGGACACATCTGGCAGACTCAAAATAGAGCGGTCAACCAGGATACGCATCGGCACCGTGAGCGAGAAAGGGTTGACTGTGCCAGGAACGCAGCCGGTGATTTGAAGAACTTCCTCTTCGGTGGCCATAGTCAACCGGGATTGGTTGAGGTAATTCCGCAGAACTTTCCAGGGAACCTGGGCAGGCCCAGGCATCAGCACCATGATGAATTGACCTCCACCCAGCCGGAACAGGATACTGCGGACCACCTGCTCGGGTCGCTGGTTTCGCTCAATGGCTGCCTGTTCGAGAGAGCGGATAGGGCCGGCGTGGCAAAAAACAGTGTGGGGAATCCCATTCTCACGAAGGAAGGCGATTGCGGGGGTCTCGATCTCACTCATGGGTAACATTTTATCACTGGCGAGTGTTAGAATTACAAAACAATGAATAAACAATACTACGCTGATCTAATTGCCAGGCAGCTTGCATTGCCTTCTGTTAAGGTGGCGGCTGCCATTGGCTTGTTTGATGAAGGCAACACGATCCCGTTTATTGCCCGTTATCGGAAAGAAGTTACCGGAACCCTGGATGAAGAGCAACTGCGCCAGATTGAGTCGGGACTGGAAAGACTGCGCGCAATGGATGAGCGCCGGGTGACGATTATGGCTTCGATCGAAGAGCAAGGCAAGATGACTGACCAGTTGCGCCAGAAAATTGCATCGGCCGAGACGATGACGGCGTTGGAAGACCTTTATCAGCCTTATAAACCAAAACGCCGGACCCGGGCCAGCATTGCCCGTGAAAAGGGATTGCAGGGTTTGGCTGACCTGATCCTGCAGCAGGCTCGTACGAAAGATAGTCCAGAACGATTGGCTGAGGATTATTTTACCGACCAGGTAAACTCTGTCGACGATGCGCTATCCGGCGCGCGCGATATCGCGGCTGAAACGATCAGCGATCACCCGGAAGTGCGCCGGATTACCCGTGAGAAGGCGATGCAGTGGGGGAGTTTGCACTCGACCAGGATCGAGGGAACCGAAGATCCGAAACGCGTTTATGAAATGTATTACGAGTTCGATTTCCGCATCGATCGGATCCGCCCGCACCAGGTGCTGGCGCTCAATCGTGGGGAAGCAGAAAAAGCGCTGCGGGTGAAAGTGGAGCTAACCGATCGGGACTGGCAGGAAGCAGTGTATTTGTATTTCCGGCCTGACCGGCGCTCACCCTTCTTTGACCAGCTGGTTCTGGCAGCTCAGGATGCTGCTGAAAGGTTGCTGCTGCCGGCGATCGAGCGGGATGTGCGCCGCGCACTCACCGAAAAGGCAGACCGGCACGCGATTAGTGTTTTTGCGAGCAATCTGCGGGCATTGCTGCTGCAGCCCCCTCTGGTTGGGCAGGTAGTGATGGGAATTGACCCGGGCTTCCGTACCGGATGCAAGGCGGCAGTGGTGGATGCGACCGGAAAATTGCTTGATACAGCCACAATCTATCCCCATGAGCCGCAGAAACGGTGGAATGAAGCGCTGCAGTTGTTGAAGGACCTGGTCATAAAGCATCACATCACGCTGGTTGCGATTGGTAATGGCACTGCTTCACGCGAGACGGAGCAGCTTATTGTGCAGTTGATTAAGTCCAGTGGAGGGGTCCTGCATTATGTAATTGCGAACGAGGCTGGCGCCAGTGTTTACAGCGCCAGCCTTCTGGCCCGTGCTGAACTGCCCGACCTGGATGTTTCGATGCGTGGAGCAGTGTCGATCGCCCGGCGAGTGCAAGATCCCCTGGCTGAACTGGTGAAGATCGATCCCAAATCGATTGGGGTCGGATTATATCAACATGATGTCGACCAGGGAGAACTGGCTCGTACGCTCACCGGGGTTGTGGAGAGTGTCGTCAACCAGGTGGGTGTGGATGCCAACACGGCTTCGCCCGCGCTCCTGACCTATGTGGCTGGTATTGGTCCGAAGCTGGCCGAGCGGATTGTATATTTTCGAGAAGAAAATGGGCCTTATAAAAACAGGACACAGTTCAAGAAGGTTGCCGGGTTGGGACCGAAATCTTTTGAACAGGCAGCCGGATTTATGCGCATCCGGAATGGCGAAAATCCACTGGATGCCAGCGCGATCCACCCAGAGAGCTATCTCATCGCAGAGACTGTGCTTCAAAAAGCAGGGATTAATCCACACATACCGGCAGAACAGCGGCAGAGAGCCCTGGAGCGCCTGAGACAGGCACAGCCATTGGAAAAAATAGCAACCGAGCTGAGGGCGGGGATGCCTACCCTCGAGGATATCTTCGAGCAATTAGCGCGCCCGGGCCGAGATCCACGCCAGGATCTGCCTGCGCCAATCCTGCGCGCCGATATCCTGAAAATGGAAGACCTGACCCCTGGAACGTCTCTCAAGGGGACCGTGCGCAATGTGGTCGATTTTGGGGCTTTTGTCGATATTGGGGTCAAGCAAGATGGGTTGCTGCATCGCAGCCAGATTCCGCCGGGCGTGAGCGTTCAGGTTGGCGAAGTGATCAATGTGGAAGTTCTGAAGGTTGAAACAGATCGCGGGCGGATTTCATTGAAATGGCGCAGTTAATGGATTAATTGAGCCGTTGGAGGACAGAATTATGCAAACAACAGCAGCGGCGCGCGCAGAATTCACAATCCCGAACCGGCATAAAGGTGACCGGCGAGGACCGGTTCGTTGGATTTTTTCTCACTCTATCCGGTATTGGCTACTCTGGATAATTAACATCGGTGGGGCTTTTGGGAGTGCAGCCCTTGCAGCCGTGGTACCCCTGCTGATTGGTCGGGCTTTCAATGCCATCCTCGCCCAACCGCCCGGCGTCGATCAGCTACCGATGCTGGCGGTCTGGTTGGTGCTCTCGCAGTTGGCTCGCGGGCTTCTTCACTTTGGGCGTAATTTTTCGGCAGAACTGCTGGCCCAGGCTATCGAGCGTGATGTACGTGATGAGCTTTATGTTTCTCTGTTGGGCAAAAGCATGACCTTTCATAATCTCCAGCCGGTTGGCGATACCATGGCTCGCGCCACTAACGACGTGCGTGAAGTGAATTTCCTGTTTAGCCCGGGACTGAGTCTGGTGATTGGTTCTTTGAACTTTCTGATTATGCCGCTAATCGTTGCGCCTGGCATTCATCCTGCCCTGGTCGCTGCGCCGGCTGTGTTCATCGTCGCTTACGTATTTGCCCTGCGGCAGTATCTGGGTTCCCTTCGGCCCGTCACAGATGAGGTCCGGGCCTCGTTTGGGCATTTGAACACACGGTTGGCTGAATCACTGGACGGCATCGAAACGGTAAAGGGATCTGCCCAGGAAAAAGCTGAGGTTGATCGGTTTGGCCGGAATGCCACTCGCTACCGTGATGCCTCCGTCCGCCAGGGCGATATTGAAGCCCGGTTTATTCCTTTGCTGTTATTTGTCGTGTCTCTGGCGGCTGGCTTGCTGCATGCATTGATCCTTTTCAGCCAGGGTGTGTTAGATGTTGGGCAGGTCGTCAGTTATTTTGGCATCCTGCTCATGCTTGACTTCCCGACCTGGACATCGCTATGGGCTTATTCGCAGATCTCGTTAGGCCTGGCCGGGGCGCGCCGGATCCTGGAATTGATGAACCGGGAAACCACCCTGGATCAGAATACAGCCGGCTATTCGGGAGCCATGCGCGGCGAAATTGAATTTCGCGATGTAACCTTTGCCTATGACGATCATGAGCCAATTTTAGAGCATATTTCCTTCAAGGTTCTCCCTGGGCAGACGGTGGCAATTGTTGGGCAAACTGGCGCGGGAAAAACGACCCTGGTCAAGCTGGTGAACCGCACTTATGATGTGAAATCTGGACAGGTCCTGGTTGACGGCATTGATGTCCGGGACTGGAATCTGGAAGCCCTGCGCCGCCAGATCTCGATCATCGAACAGGATATTGTCCTTTTCTCACGGTCAATTTCAGAAAATATCGCTTTTGGAAAGCCTTCCGCAGATCCGGCGGAAATCGAAGAGGCTGCTCACGCGGCTCAGGCGCATGAGTTCATCACTTCGTTCAACGAGGGATATGAGACAGTAATCGGCGAGCGTGGAGTAACGCTTTCAGGCGGTCAGCGGCAGCGGCTGGCGCTTGCCAGGGCATTCCTTACCGATCCGCGGATTCTGGTTTTGGACGACTCGACCAGCGCGATCGATAGCGCCACCGAGGACAAGATTCAACGCGCTATTTTTACAGCAGCTGAAGGTCGGACGACTTTGATAATTACACACCGCTTATCGCAGATTCGTTGGGCTGACCTGATTATTGTATTCCGGAAGGGAAAGATTGCTGCGATCGGCAAACATGATGAACTGCTGCAGACGACCGAAGCCTACCGACGCATCTTTAGTGAGTAACAGGTTCAACCATGGGATTTTATTCGAGTCTTTCTGCTGAGAAATACGACCGCCAGTATACGGATCGCGAGCTGTTTCGCCGGATGATTCAATATTTTCGGCCTTATGCCTCCCGGCTGGTGCTTATATCAGTGACTGTGCTGATCATATCTGGAACAGGCGCGGCCCAACCCTGGATTGTCTCGCGCGGCGTAGATCTCATGCAGGAGGGCCCAACGGCTCTGGGGATCGCCGCGATTGCAGGAACTGTACTCCTGGTCGGCGTTACTGGTTGGACGGCAAACTATTTTCGCCGCCGGTTGACCATCCGGGCAATTGCCGACGTGCTGCTGACACTGGCGACAGACTGTTTTCGGGCCGCTGCAGATCACGACCTTTCGTTTCATGACGAGCATTCCTCAGGTAGGGTGCAGTCGCGGATCACTTCAGATACACGCGAGTTTGGCAACGTAGTGAATCTGGTTACTGACCTGGTCTCTCAGGTGGTTGAAACGGTGATCATTGCTGTGGTGTTGTTTCGAATTGAGGCGCGCCTGACCCTGTACCTTTTTGCCATGGTGCCGTTGGTGTTTCTGCTGGCCATCATTTATCGGCGGCTGGCGCGCAAAGTGACCCAGCAGGGAATGCGCGCGATGGCGGAAGTCAATTCTGCGATTAAGGAAACTGTCAGCGGGATTGCGGTTGCAAAAAATTTCCGCCAGGAAGCAGGTATCTATGGCGAATTCGATCAGGCAAATACAACTTCTTACCGGGTCAACGTGAGGCGCGGCTTTGTTTTGTCTTTCCTTTGGCCGACGCTAAACACGATTGGTGGATTGATGAGCGCGCTGCTGGTTTACTTTGGCGGCCTGTCGGTCGCGGAGGGGATGGTCACAGCCGGTGCATGGTACCTGTTTCTGTTGAGCCTGGATCGGTTTCTGTACCCGGTACTGAGCCTATCCTCTTTTTGGACATCTATTCAATCTGGTCTTTCGGCGGCTGAACGCGTTTTTGCATTAATTGATGCTGATCCAAACGTGAAACAGGTTGGTGAACAACCTGTCCCTAACCTGCAAGGAAGTATCGACTTTGAGCATGTTGATTTCTTTTATAAGTCGACCGAGCCGGTTCTCACTGATTTCAATCTTCATATCGCTCCTGGCGAAAATGTTGCGCTGGTAGGGCACACGGGAGCCGGGAAATCGACAATCGCAAAATTGATCGCGCGTTTCTATGAATTTCAGGGTGGCAGGCTGTTAATCGACGGCAAAGATATTCGCACCTTTGACCTTCACAGTTATCGGCGCCGGTTGGGGATTGTCTCGCAGGTGCCGTTCCTGTTTTCTGGAACGGTGATCGAAAACATCCGTTATGCCTGTCCGGAAGCAAGTGAAGGCGAGATTCGGTCTATCGCCCGCCAGATTGGGAATGGCGATTGGCTCGAAACGCTGTCTGACGGACTCGACAGTGAGGTCGGTGAGCGCGGTGCGCGCCTGTCAATGGGCCAGCGCCAGTTAGTGTCATTAATGCGGGTGTTGGTGCAAAAACCGTCTATCTTTATCCTTGATGAAGCTACAGCCAGCATTGATCCATTTACCGAATGGCAGATTCAGCAGGCACTGAACCTTATCCTGGTCCAATCGACCAGTATCCTGATTGCCCACCGGCTGTCAACGGTTCGGTCTGCTGACCGGATCATCGTCATGGAGAACGGCCAGATTATCGAGACAGGTAACCACGATGGTCTGTTGCAGAAAGGTGGGCATTATGCGACACTTTACAATACCTATTTCCGCCACCAGTCGTTAGATTATCGCCCCACTGGGCTGGACGAATTTTTGGAATATAAGGCGAAATTGACAACCAGCTAAGTTCTGCAGCCGATCCATTGAACATTCTACCAGGCCGGTCAACCGGGGCGAGATCCTGAGTGTTATGTCCAAACAGGCCCGGCGATCTGGTTCATTCTGCGGACCCGTACTCGTCCATCGGGCATAAATACCAGAACGCTGACCGAGCAGGGATCGACACTGAGACGGTGCATCGCATCCAGGGGCATTTCCAGAAAATGCGCAAGGGCTAGGCGGATTACATCGGCGTGCGAAAAACAGGCCACCATTTCGCCTGGGTGCCGGTCGGCAATGGCTTGTATTTCGGCTACAGACCGCTTCTGCATTCCAGCAAAGCTCTCACCGCCAGGAAACTGCATTTTTGAGGGCTGGTTATGCAGCACCTGCCACAGCGGTGAATCCTTTACCTGTTCTCCGCTGAGCCCGGTCCATTGGCCAACATCGGTCTCAATTATTCCATCGGAAATGATGACTTCAAGGTGGAGAAGATTTGCCAGGTATATTGAAGTTTCGTGAGCGCGTTCCATTGGTGAAGAATAGATACGCTTAATGGGAGCGCCGGATAGCGCTTGAGCCACGGCGGCAGCCTGGGCGCGACCTTTTTCATTGAGAAAAACGCCTGGCATGCGGGCAGACATTATGCCTTTGGCGACATATTCAGTTTCGCCATGGCGAATGAGGAGGAGAGTGGTTGACATTGTTAGGATTAGTGTTTTCTATACATGAATGAGGTATTGAAGAATGGCCTGATTATATGCGATTTGGGTCTGATCTAAAAAATCTGGATGGGGAAGGCGATGCTGGAAGCAGATGCCAGTGTGTCGTTATCCTCACTGGTGTATAATGATATTGGTAATCCGCATTGGGATTGTGGGAGAAACGCCAACGAACTAACCAGATAGCGAGGTTGTGATGACGGTAATAACCATATCACGCCAGATGGGGTGTCTTGGATGCGAGATCTCTGAGGAGGTGGCGCAATGCCTGGGGTATCGGCGAGTCTGGCGAGAGGTGATTAACGATGCCGCCATTCGGGCGGGAGTGCCCGAGGTGGCGCTGGCAACTATCGATGAGCTGGATTTGCTTGGCCTGAGGCCATCTGCTGCAGCCAGAAAAGCCTATCACGATGCTGTTCGGGAAATTATGAAAGAACTGGCCTCTGAGGGAAATGTGGTGATTGTTGGTCGAGCCGGGCAGGCTATCCTGCGGGGGATCACCGGTGTGCTGCATGTACGATTATACGCGCCGTTCGACTTGCGGGTGGAACGAGTTGCCAGCCGGCAAAACGTTTCCCTGGAGACCGCCCGGGTTCAAGTCCGGGCCAGCGATCTGGCCCGGATGCGCTACCTGAGACGATATTACAAAATTGGTTGGGATGACGCCAATCTATACGATCTAATGATCAATACTGCCAATCTGGACGTGCCCACGGTGGCTGCGACAATTTGTGCACTGTCGGTGCGCCAGGGAAAAGCAGCCTAGAAACGAAAAAGAAGGAGAACAGGTTTGGAGGAGACGCCGAAAAAGCCACAACCTGTTTTTGTTCACCCAATTGAGGAAGCTTTTGCACGCATCCTCGATTACTATGGGGTGGAGTGGGAATATGAACCGCGGACTTTTCCGTTGGAATGGGATGCCAAGGGCAACGTATTGGTGGCCTTCACACCGGATTTTTATCTTCCACAACAAGATCTATATGTCGAATTGACAACATTGCGTCCAAAGTTGACTCAGCGAAAAAACCGTAAGTTGAAGCAAATCCAGGAACTTTATCCCGGGATCAACATTAAGCTTTTTAAGAGACGTGAACTTCGCAATATGATGCTGCGCTTCGGTATGGTTGATGAAGCCGAACGTATTCTTGGCACAGATGCTCAGGATCAGGAGTAGGTGATGGATCACGAACTTGCAGGCGACATCCAACAGGTCTTTCTCTCTTCTGAAGCTATCCAACGAAAGGTTCAAGAATTAGGACAGGCTATTTCCAATGACTATCAAGGCAAGAATCCTGTACTGGTTGGTGCGCTCAAGGGTGTGATTTGCTTTATGGCCGATTTACTACGGGCGATTACGGTTCCGATGGAAGTCGATTTTATTGCGATCTCCAGCTACTCGGCCGAAGCGCAAGAGCAGGGGGTTGTGCGAGTCGTAAAAGACCTTGACCGGCCGATCACCGGACGCCATGTGATATTTATTGAAGATGTGATCGACACGGGACTGACATTGAATTACTTGATGTCCAGTTTGCGTGCTCGCCAGCCGGCCAGCCTGGAAGTCTGCGCGTTTCTAAACCGGGGGTCGCGCCGCATCATTAATATACCTATCCGCTACAAG
>CAZBDC010000086.1:0-13902 GCA_964490575.1 uncultured Anaerolineaceae bacterium
AGATAATGAGCGGTGACTGGAGTTCAGACGTGTGCTCTTCCGATCTTGGGTGCGCCCGCACCCAGGCACATCCCAGAAAGTTAGAGAGCAACCTGCTGTCTATTCTCGGCTGACCATCTTTCGGCCAGGACCAGGCGGACCGAGTCGGTTGACTGCGCGGGGGTGAGGACGGCCGGGACCGCTTCGCCGGACAGCAGCGCGGCGAAGTGGCGGATTTCGTGGATATAGCCGTCGCCTGGTTCGACCGCGGCGGCGAACGCCTCACCGTCCTGCGGGCACACCTTGAGATCGGGGCCGCGCGAGCTGTCGAAGACCAGGGTGGCCTTCTCCAAGACGATGTGGAAGCTCATCTGAAAACCGAAGCCGGGGGCCATGGCCCAGCCGCCTTCGGCCGTGACTACCTTGCCATCGTCGTAGAGGTAGCTGGTGACGACGTGGTCGAATTCGCCGCTGGGGCCGCGCGCGGCGCGCGAGAAGACACTCTCCGGCAAGCCGAAAACGTATTGGACGAAGTCGGCGTCGTGGATATGCATGTCCATGATCGCCCCGCCGCTCTTTGCCCCGTCCATCAGCCAGCCCTGCCAGCTCCAGGTGGGGGTGGCGCTGAGGCGCTGGAAGGTGGCGGCCAGGACCCGCCCGTATTCACCGCTGGCGATGTATGCCTTCGCCCTGGCGTAGACCGGCCAGAAGCGGATGCAGTGGCCAATCTGGAGCAGCTTGCCGCTTTTGCTGGCTGCGGCGGCCATCTGGTCGCAGTCGACCAGGTCGAGGGCCATTGGCTTTTCGCACAGCACGTTGACCCCGGCCTGGAGCGCCAGCAGGGTGTAGCCGGCATGCAGGTAGGTGGGCAGTGTGATCGAGACCGCATCCAGCTTCACCTTCTCGAACATCGCGCCGGCGTCGGTAAAACACGCGACCCCGCTCAAATCCAGCGCCCCTTCTGTCCCGGCGATGTTGCCTGCCGTCCCGGAAGCGGGAGCGAATTTGCTTGAGTCGATGTCGCAGACTGCGACTACCTGCGCTCCAGGGATGGCTTGCCAGCAGCGGAAATGCATCTGGCCCATGAAGCCCATGCCGATGATTCCGATTTTTAACATCACATCCTCCTGTGTTGGTGCCTTATTCATCCTGTATCTTTTCAGAACCTAACCCCCGCGGAGCAGAATTGGCTGCGCGTTTTACCGGGCTCTCCGCCTCACCCTTCCCGATCGGGGAATGGGGCCGGGGGAAAGGTTCGTAAGGTCATCCATTTCAGAGCCGTACGCTTGACCGCGAAAGCGGCTATCTAAAAATTGACTTCATCGCCGCGGCGGTCTTTTCGGGCCGGCCGGGGACGAAGGGCAGGATTTCGGCAGTGACGTATCCGTCGTAGCCGATCTCGGCCAGGGCCTTTTTGACCGCCTCGAAGTCGACGTCGCCTTCCAGCATGTCGACAAAGCCTTCCGCGCTGCCAACCGAGCGTTTGTAATCCTTGACGTGCACGCGCTTGATGCGTGGGCCAAGGATGCGGATCCACTGGTCGGGGTAGCCGGTCAGCAGGACGTTGCCGACATCGAAATAAGAGCCAACGAACTGCGACCCAAAGCTGTCGATGAAGTCGCGCATCTCGAGCGGGCTGAGCAGGAACTTGTTCCACACGTTCTCAATCCCAATCGACACGCCGACTGATTCGGCCACGGGGACAAGCTCGAGCAGGGCCTGGCGGGCGCGCTCGTAGCACACGTCGTAGGGGACGACTTCGCCATCTGGAATGAAGAACACGTCCACCGCGCCGGGCACGTACAGGTAGGCGTCCTGCCCCAGCCAGCGTGTGATCTGCAGGGCCTTTTGGGTGAAGTCGATGATCCTGCGGCGCGATTTTGGACTCTCGGCGGTGGGAGAGGATTCCCAGCTTTCGTCGGAGGCCAGGCTGGAGATTTCGATCCCGATTCGCCTGGCCTGGGCGACGATCTCCTGGCATTCCTGCTCGGTCGTCTCATGGTTCAGCACCCCCTTGCTCGAAATGCCCAGCTCAATCGCGTCAAAACCCAGGTCTTTTGCCTCTTGCAATGCTTCGCTAATTGGCCTGCTGCCCTCCAGGCCGCCTTCCAGACCCCAGTAGCTTATGCTGATTTTCATTGGTTCCTCCTTTTTTGATACTTTATCGTTTTGTGTGGGCGACGAAGTCGGCCACACAAAACGAACGAAGTCCGAAAAACTATTTTTGTTTTTTGAGTTGTCAGGCGGCTGTGCCACCCGACAACCCAAAAAACGGTCAATCCTCGCAGTACCCGCACAGCGCAAGAGCGCGCGGGCCGGTGTTAATTCCCAGCACCGGGCCGGTGATGTTTGTGAGCAGTTCGATGGGATTATATTCGGCGCGGATTCGCCCGGCGAGCGCGCCGGCTTCATCCGGGGCGTCGCCGTGCAGGACGGCGATGTGCAGGTTCTTCCCGCTGCCTACCTGCTCGAAAAATTTGCGGTAGAGTAGCTCGACCAGCGCGTGGTATGTGCGGGCGATGCCAGCCGGCTCCACCAGGCCGGTGCTGTGGTTGATCGACACGAGCGGCTTAATCTGCAGCATCGTCCCGGCCCATTTGGCGGCGTTGCCGATGCGGCCCCCTTTTTGCAGGTACTTGAGCGTGTCCATGGCGACAAACTGGACAAGTTTCCGGCGCACCTGCCTGACATGCTCAACAATGTCCGCCAGTCCGGCGCCGTCGTCGCGGGCGCGGGCGGCGGCCAGGACCTGCCAGCCAAGGGTCATGGTTGGGCCTTTCGAGTCGATCACTTCGACGGGAATGGGCACATCCCTGGCGAGTGTTTTGGCGAGCTGGTAGGTGCCGCTCATCGCGCTGCTGACGGTCAGGACGACCAGCGCTTCGGCGCCCTGCTGGATGGCGCTATCGAAGGCGGCCTGGAAATCCTGGATGCGCGGCATGGCCGAATGGGGCAAGTTGGGGTCACTTTTCAGGCGACGGTAGAAATCGATCGGGGCCAGGTCAACCCGGTCTCGGAATTGTTTTTCACCCCAGATGACCAGGGCGGGGACCACACGGATATCATACTGCTCCAGCAGGTTCCCTGGGATATCGCAGGTGCTGTCGGTAAGGATGGCGATCATGGCTGGAATACCTCTCACTTTCATTATATACCGAACCGGCGGATCGCCTTTGCACAGCAAATGCTCTCTTTCCTAAAGGATAGGACAGGTCGCCTCCTTTTTGTGGAGGGAGCATCTGGGCGAAAGGTGCTGTCGGGCGATGACGGTATAATATGTTTGACCCTGCAACATTACGTAGGGGATCCTATCAAATAAAGGAGCGCTGCCGATGAATCGACTGCCCGGCACAAACCGTGCGGAGCCTAGCCGCAAACTGACCCAGGACGAGAAGCTTTTGTTAAGCCCAGCGCCTGACCAGGTCCTATTTACCGATTCGGATCCATGGCGGGTGCTGCGCATTCAGGGCGAGTTCGTCGAGGGCTTTGAGGCGTTGGCGCAGCTTGGCCCAGCAGTCAGCCTGTTTGGCTCAGCCCGCACGCCGCAAGAAGACCCGTATTACCAGGCTGCGGTGGAGACCGCCAGGTTGCTGGCCGAAGCCGGGCTGACCATCATCACCGGCGGTGGGCCGGGGATCATGGAAGCTGGCAACAGGGGGGCGAAACTGGGCGGAGGGCTCTCGGTTGGGTTGAATATTGAGCTGCCTTTCGAGCAGCATCACAACCCCTACCTGGACATCCCGATTGATTTTCGCTATTTCTTCGCCCGCAAGGTGATGTTTGTTAAGTACGCCCAGGCTTTTGTGATCTTCCCGGGCGGTTTTGGCACACTGGACGAGCTGTTCGAGTCGCTGACCCTCATCCAGACGGGGAAAATCTCCAATTTCCCGGTCATCCTGTTTGGCTCGGGCTACTGGTCTGGGCTGCTGGCCTGGTTGAAAGAGACGATGCTGGCAGGCGGGAAAATTTCCCCGGCTGACCTGAACCTGCTGGCAGTAACCGACTCACCCGAAGATGTGCGCGACCAGGTGACCCGCGCAATGGCAGCGGGCGGCTGGTTGGAGGTGAAAGAACAGGCAGCCCGCGAGGAGACTCGTAAGGTTATGCAAAAGAAGGCTCGTTAAAGCTTGCTTTCGATATATAAAAAATAAGGAGTAGAGAAACAGAAATGAAACAAATTAAAATTGCCAACACTGATTTCACCCATGCATCCGAAATATCATTGGGCTGCATGCGGATCGCGGGGATGAGCAACCCGGAAATCGCGACCCTGATCAACACCGCGTTGAATGAAGGGATTAACTTCTTTGACCATGCCGATATTTACGGTGGAGGAAAGTCGGAAGCGAAGTTTTCCGAAGCGATTGGTATGAATGCCCGCCTGCGCGAGCAGATGATCCTGCAGACGAAATGCGGCATCCGCCAGGGATATTTTGATTTTTCAAAAAAGCACATCCTGGAAGCGGTCGACGGCAGCCTGAAGCGGCTGCGGACCGAATATGTCGACGTACTCCTGCTGCACCGTCCTGATGCGCTGGTGGAGCCAGAGGAAGTCGCCGAGGCCTTCACGATTCTGCAAAACAGCGGCAAAGTCAGGAATTTTGGGGTCAGCAACCAGAACCCAATGCAGATCGAACTGCTCAAAAAGTTTGTCCGGCAGCCGCTGGTCATCAACCAGCTCCAGTTCAGCATCACCAACACCGGCATGATTGACGCGGGGATCAACGTGAACATGGAAATCGACGCGTCCATCGACCGGGATGGAAGCATCCTGGACTACTGTCGCCTGCACGACATCACCATCCAGCCCTGGTCGCCTTTCCAGTATGGCTTTTTCGAGGGCGTGTTTTTAGATAACGAGAAGTTTCCCGAACTCAACGCAAAGATCGACGCGCTCGCAGCAGAGAAGGGCGTGACCAATACGGCAATCGCGATTGCCTGGATCCTGCGCCACCCGGCCCGGATGCAGCCGATTGTCGGCACCACCAACCCCCAGCGCGTGAGAGATGTATGCAAGGCTTCGGATGTTACCCTGACCCGACCGGAATGGTACGAGATCTACCGGGCGGCGGGGAACAAGCTGCCCTGAGTGGGTTAATCAACCGATCAAATCAAGATCAAGAAAGGAATAGGAGATGCAGTATCGGAAATTTGGAAAGCTGGACGTGCAGGTTTCGGCGCTTGGATTTGGCTGTATGCGCCTGCCGGTGATCGATGGAAAAAGCGGCAATATCGATGAGGCCGAAGCAATCCGCATGATCCGCTATGCTATCGACCAGGGGGTAAACTACGTCGATACGGCTTATGGGTATCACGAGAAGATGAGCGAGATCCTGGTCGGCAAGGCGCTCCAGGATGGCTACCGCCAGAAGGTGAACCTGGCGACCAAGCTGCCGGTATGGCTGGTCAACGAGACGGCCGATTACGACCGGCTGCTCGACGAGCAGCTCGGCAAGCTGCAGACCGGCCACGTCGATTTTTATCTCTTTCACGCGCTGAACAGCGGGGCCTGGAAGAAGGTGGTCGAGCTGGACCTGCTCAGCCGGGCGGAAGCCGCGCGGGCGGATGGGCGCATCCGGCATATTGGCTTTTCGTTCCACGATAACCTGGAGGCTTTCAAGGAAATCGTAGATGGCTATAACGGCTGGGATTTCTGCCAGATCCAGTACAACTACATGGATATCGAAAACCAGGCCGGGACCGATGGGCTGCGCTACGCCGCCGAAAAGGGCCTGGGGGTGGTGGTGATGGAGCCGCTGTTGGGCGGCAAGCTGGCCCGGCACATCCCCGCGCTCGAGCCGGTCTGGGAGGCGTCGCCGGAAAAACGCACCCCGGCCGACTGGGCGCTGCAGTGGCTGTGGGACCAGCCGGAAGTGTCCGTGGTGCTGAGCGGGATGAGCACAATGGCGCAGGTGGAGGAAAATATCGCCTCGGCGGCAGGGTCTGGCATCGGTTCTTTGCAGGCGGAAGAGCTGGCGGTCATCGCCGGCGCGCGTGAAACCATCCAGAAGCTCAGCCCGATTCCATGTACCGGCTGCGAATACTGCCTGCCTTGCCCCAACGGAGTGCATATTCCGCGCAACTTCGCGGTTTATAACGAAGGTGCCATGTACAACGATCCTGATGGGGCTCGCCGTGCTTATAAGTATTGGATCAATGATGCTGCCAAGGCCGTGCAGTGCATCCAATGCCAGGAATGCGAGAGCAAGTGCCCGCAGAAGATCGTCATCAGTGAGTGGATGCCGGTGGTGGAAGAGGTGTTGGGGCTGGGCCGCCCGTATGTGATGCACCTGTAGATCTATTTAGCCATATCTATCGATTTGCGTGGGCGATAGCGTCGCCCACGCAAATCGAATGAAGTCTAACAATCTTTTTCGGTGGAAAAAGCCAGGGCTTTACTTCCCAATAATTTTTGTGAATAAAATCACTTGTGCTCAGCGGCTCTCTCTGGTAAATTTATGTAGATAGCCACAAAGTATTTTATCGATCTCATCAGGAAAGAAGGAGAATGCCAATGCGCCATTGGAGGATATGGCTCTACCTGATTGGAATGGTCGGGATTCTTGGTTTGTGTGTGTATGCCGGAATGCCAGCCGGGAGAGGGTCGCCGAGCGCCTCGGTCCAACAGGAAGCGGTTTCGCAGGCCACCGAGCCTACCGAACCGGCCACGGCGGTGGCCCAGGTGGGCGCAGCATCTACGGCTGAAGCGACTCTGACCGAAGCGCCAACCGAAGCGCCAACCGAAGCGCCTACGGAGACCGCCGTAGCAGTTGCCGAGCAGGTGGACTATTGTGTCGAGTGCCATACGGATAAGGAGCAGTTAATCGATACCGCGGCCCCCGAAGAGGAGGTTGTCGAAGAATCCGAAGGGGCTGGCTGAGGTGGCGAAGTGGCTCCGTTGGAGCCATGGGAGAAAGTTCTGGTAAGCCTGGGCTTTATGGACACTGTCCATGCCAGCGCTTCTTGTATTGATTGTCACGGGGGCCAGCAAGACCCCGAGAAAGAAACTGCCCATACTGGGCTGATATCTGACCCCGCGGTCGATTCGAAGGCCTGCGCGAGCTGCCATGCTGAACAGGCGGCAACTGCTGCGACCAGCCTGCACTCCTCGCTGGCGGGCTACTGGACGGTTCTGGATGCACGCAGCACCCCGGAGAACCATCCGAAACTTGAAGAGGCTTTTGCCAATCACTGCGCCTCCTGCCATACCACCTGCGGCGACTGCCATATCAGCCAGCCGGATTCGGTGGGAGGTGGGCTGTTAAACGGCCACATTGTGGAAAAGACCCCGCCGATGACGCGTACGTGCACCGCCTGTCACGGCAGCCGCGTGGGTGCGGAATACTTGGGGAAACACGAGGGCATTCCTGGTGACGTCCACTTCCGCGAGGCCCGGATGAACTGCATTGCCTGCCATTCGGGTGCTGAAATGCATGCCAGCCCGGAAGGATCTGATACCCACCGTTATGCTGGCCCGGAAATGCCGGCTTGTACGAATTGCCACGCTGAAGTTGGCGCGAGCGACGATCCAGTCCAGCAGCACGTTCTGCATCAAGACAAGCTGTCCTGCCAGGTCTGTCATTCTGTCCAGTACACAAGCTGCGACGGCTGCCATGTAGCAGTTAGCGAGACGACCGGCAAACCTTTCTACAAAACAGAGGGCGATTACCTGACCTTCTTCATCGGCCTGAACCCAATCCAGAACGAAGAGCGCCCGTACCAGTATGTGACGGTGCGGCATGTGCCGATTGCGCAGGACAATTTCGACTTCTATGGTGAAAACTTGCTGCCGAATTTTGACGCCCTGCCAACCTGGAAATATGCCACGCCGCACAACATTCAACGCAACACGCCGCAAAATGCGGCGTGTGAGAACTGCCATGGCAATGCCGAGATCTTCCTGACCGCTGACAAAGTCAAGGCAGAAGAACTGCAAGCCAACCAGCCGGTCATCGTGCCTGTCGTGCCCGCTCCGGTCGGTCAGTAGAAAACGTCTACAGCCTGACGGCCACCCCTTCCACTGCGGAGCGGGTGGCCGCCAGGGCTAACTCCAGCGAAAGCGCACCTTCGCGCAGCGGCGTGCGGGTAGTCCGGTCGCAGCGGATCGCTTCATATAAATCGAGCATCTCCAACTTGTAATAGTCCTGGTCAGAAGCAATCGTGTTCATCTTCAGGTAAGCGCCGCTGGTGTCGGTGAAGGTGGCATGGTTAGCATCGGTGAACTCGGCTGTCAGCCGGCCGGCGACCAGGCGATAATCGTTGATCCACTTGCCCGGGATGGCGCCGTTGGTAGCATAGATGACCCCTACGCCGCCGTTTTCAAACCCGACCAGCGTGCCGGACACATCCTCGACAGTGTAGTCGGGGATATGTTGGTGGAAGAGATTGTTTTGCATGCTGAAGACCGTGACCGGGCGGCCCATCAGATAGCGCATCAGGTCAACCATGTGAATGACCTGTTCGACCAACTGCCCGCCCGAGCGATCGCGCCTGCGCCACCAGTCGGCATGCAGCGCGTTGCAGAAGTAACGGGCGCTCATGAGGCCTACCGGACCAGCCTGACCTGCCTCAATCATTCGCTTTAGCGCCTCGACCGCCGCACCGAAGCGAAACATGAAACCCACCTGGGTCTTGATCGCGGCGCGCTCGGCTGCCTCGACCATCTGCCAGGCATGACCGGCGTTCAATGCGATGGGTTTCTCGATGAAGACGTGGATGCCGCGTTCTGCGGCGCGCTGGACCTCATCCGAGTGGCCAAACGGTGGCAGGCAGATCACCACCAGGTCCAGTGGGGTGCGGTCGAACAGGTCGCGTTGATCGGTGTAGACCTGGCCTTTGCCCTGGCTGAACTGGGCGGAAAAGGCGCCGGCTTTCTCTTCAGCCACGTCGCAGAAGGCAACCAACTCAAATTTATCAGGCATCGTGTGGAGATTGGCAGCGTGTTTGCTGGCAAAACCGCCGCAGCCGAGAATAGCAGTTCTTAGTGGGTTCATGATTAATCCCTGGAGGTGATCGTGGCGCCCTGAAAGCGTCTGTTATTCGGTGTAATCGAGCACGACCTGGATGGTCTGCTCGGATTCATAGTCGCACTTACGGAAGGCTTCAGCCGCTTCGCTGAAGGGGTAGACCTGGGTGATGATTGGGCGCAAGTTAAGTACGCTATCAGCCTGCATTTGCATGGCAGCGGCGACCAGGCGGGGAACATTCCAGCGGTAGGTCAGTTCAGGGCTAACGCCGAAGATTTGCGAGCAGACCACATTGACCCGGTTGTGATGGAATTCCTCGCCCAGGTACAGGCCCTGGCCCGCGCCCTGGAAAAAGCCCAGCGCCACGACTTTGGCTGAATAGGCTACTGAGCGGATGGCCTCATTGAGCGCGGTGTAGTAGCCCGAAGCCTCGATGGCCACGTCGGCACCCTTATTGGCGGTCAACTCCTTGATCTGCTCGGCGGCGGAGACCTGGCGGGCGTTGATAGCCACATCCAACGCGCCCAGTTCGAGTGCCTTTTCCAGGCGCATGTCGATCAGGTCCACACCGATCACCCGCGCGCCTGATTTTTTGGCCAGTTGGGCCACGATTTGCCCTGGCGTGCCCAGTCCAAAGACTGCTACCGTCTCGCTGATGCGGATGGCTGCGTCGAGCACGCCGTTGAGTGAGATGGCGCCCATCTGCGAGAAGATACCCAGGATGGGATCGAGGTTGGCTGGCAGAATCCGAAGGGCGGCGTACTCCTCGCTGACGATATGGTGGGTGCGGTGGCCCCAGGTGCCATAGATCACATCACCAGGTTTGACCTGGGTGACCGCGCTGCCTACTTCGACCACTTCGCCGCACTCCTCGTAGCCCCAGCCGCTGATCGGGTACTGCATGCTGACCTGCTCGGTGGGACGGAACAGGCGGGCGGTAGCATCCCACTGCTTATGGATATAGGGGTTGCTGCCGCGATAAGCGGTCAGCTCAGTCCCAGCGCTGATGCCCGAATAGAGAGTTTTCAGGCGCACCTCGCTGGCGTCCAGCGCCCGGTCTTCGGTCTCGGCGAACCCGAGCTTTCTTGGTTCGGTGAAAACAACAACTTTGCCCATACAGCATCTCCTGGATAAATTTAATTTTGGCATGTTCGTAGAGGCATAGCCCATGCGAACATCAAAAAAGCAAGTTTGGGATTTATCCCTTGATTGCCCCGGCAGTCAGGCCACGCAGGAACTGGCGCTGGAGCAGGATGTAAACGATGATCAGCGGCAGGCTGGTGATTGTCACAGCCGCTGAAATCATGGAGTAGTCGGATGTATAACGGCCCTGGAAAAACATCAGGCCCAGGGTCATTGGGCGCAGCACTTCTTTGTTCAGATAGATTAGCGGCATCAGGAAGGCGTTCCAGGTCCACACGAACTGGAAGATGGCCAGCGAAGAGACGGCTGGGGTGGTAAGCGGCAGAATGATGTGCCAGAAGACTTGCAGTTCGTTGCAGCCATCCACCTTGGCCGAGTCGGACAGCTCCTGCGGAAGGCCGCGGAAGAAGGCCTGCATAAGATATATGCCAAACGGCAGCCCCAGGCCGATAGCCGGCAGGATCATGGCCAGGTAGGTGCCGAGGATGCGCATACGTTGCAGGTCGAAATAGAGCGGAATCATGATCGACTGGAAGGGGACCATCAGGCCGACCAGAAAGAGGATGAAGAGGAAGCGCTTGCCGAAGAACTGGTGGCGGGCAAAGCCGTAGCCGGCCAGGCACGACAGGGCTAACACCCCAAGGACGGTGGGGATGGTGATAATGATTGAGTTCCAGGCATAGCGGCCAAAGCGGCCCTGGACCCAGGCTTTGCTCAGGTTGTCGAGGCTGATCCGGGTCGGAAGGGCGATCGGGTCCTGGCTGATCTCGGCACGGGTCTTGAAGGTGGAGGTGAGCATCAGCAGCACCGGGGCAACGGTGACCACGAACACGATGCCCAGGATGAGATATTTTATGACCTCGGCGACGAATTTGCGGGCGCGGGCGCGCGGGCTGCGGTATTGCGTTGTGACCGGGCCGGTGGTGGCGGTGACTGTGCTCATTCTCCCTCCCCTCCGCGCTCGCGGATGACCATGAAAACGTAGGAAACGATCAGCGAGAGCACGGTCATCACCATCGAAAGGGTGGTGCCGTAGCCGATATTGCTCTGCTGGAACGAGATTTTGTAGGTGTAGGTGCCGATCAACTCGGTGTGGTTGGCGGGACCACCGGTGGTCATGATTTGGACGATGTCGAAAACGTTCAGCCCGCCGATGAGGGTGTAGATCAGGACCATGTTCAGCACGTGGCGGAGTTGCGGGATGATAATGAAAAAGAACTGCTGGAGGGAGTTAGCCCCGTCAATTTTCGAGGCTTCAACCAGGTCGTTATCGACGTTTTGCAGGCCGGCCAGGAAGATGACCACGCAAAAGCCGAAGTAGCCCCACACCGCCGCGGCGATGACCGCATAGAGGGCAGTGTCGGGGGTACCCAGCCAGCCGCGGCTGAGCGAGCCCAGGCCGACCTGTTCGAGGATGAAGTTCAACAGCCCGAACAAAGGGTTGTAGATCCAGCCCCAGATCATGCCGACCACCACGCCGGAAAGCACGTAGGGCAGGAAGTAGCCGGTCTGGAAGAACAGGCGCCCGCTCTTGATGTTAGCCAGCAGCACTGCCAGTGGCAGGCCGATGATGATGGGGGCGGCGGTGCCGATGATCACCCAGGTGACGTTGTGGGACAACGAAAGCGCGAGCAGCTTATCCTGCAGCAGGTTGGCATAGTTTTGCAGCCCAACAAAATTTTTGACCGGATTGACCCCGTTCCAATCAGTCAGGCTGTAATAGATCGAGGTGAAAAAGGGGCTGATAAAAAAGATTGCGTACATGGCCAGCGCCGGCAGGATGAACAGCAGCCCGGTCTTGTTCCTGTTCACCCATTTGCGGACGAGCCTCAGGCGGTCAGCCTGGTTTCCGGCTTGAGCGGTTGAAGCCATCCTACCTCCCGTGTGAGACCCAGGAGCAGGGTAATCAGCCCCTGCTCCTGGGGAGTGGTGACAGCGGTCAGAGACTTACTTCAGGATCTTGCCCTCAGCCTTGGCCTCATCCCACACTTTTTGAAGGTCCTTGGCCATTTCTTCAGCAGTTTTTTCTCCCAGCAGTACGGCCTGGAACCCGTCGGACATCATGGTGTTGAAGGTGTCGGGGGTGAGCACATCAATATTGTAGCCCATCTCCTGGGTCTGCAGCGCGCTCACGGCGAATTTCAACAACGGCGAGAGGCTGAACTGGTTGGAGTCGACTTTGATGGGCGGGATGAAGTTGGCCACTTCCATCCACACTTTGGCAGCCTCTTCGGAGAAGAGGAAGTCGAGGTAGCGGGCCGCTTCTTCAGGATGCTGGCTTTTGGCCGAGATGAAGTAGCCCGAACCCAGACCGGCGGGTGGGTAAATGGGTTTGTTGTCGATGGAAGGGAAGAAGAACCAGCCTACCTCAAAGTCCTTGGCATTCTCGTTCACATCAGAGATCAGCCAGGTGCCGGTCAAGTTGATCAGCGCTTTGCCGCTGTAGAAGGCGGTGTTCGCGTCATCATAGCTTACGGCGGTGGCGTCAGGAATGAAGCAGCCGGCCTGGTTCATGTCGACGAAGAATAATTGGATGGCTTGTTGCACTTCGGGGCTGTCCCAGCGACCGTTGCCCCACAAAATGTCATCCAATCCTTCGCGACCAATAAGGTTGTTGGTCGTCATACTGAACATGTGGTAGGCAGGCCACTTCCCGGCGTCGCCGAAAGAGATCGGGATGTAGCCGGCATCTTTGCCTTTCTGGCAGATGGCCAGCAGGTCATTGTAGGACTCCGGTTCCTGGAGGCCCAGTTCAGCAAAAAGGGTCTTATTGTAGTAAGCGCCGAGGAACTCGAGCTGGTGGCCAATGCCGTAGACCTTGCCGTCGAAGGTGGTGCGGGCCTTGGTCCAGGTGAAGATCCGCTCATCCCAGTTGAACTGGGTGTAGTAGTTGTCTAGCGGGGCCAGCAGGCCGGCCTTGGCCAGCACGCCGGCGAAGCCAGGGCCGGTATCATAATAAATTACGTCGGGGCCTTCGCCGGAAGCCAACGAGGTCTGCACCATGGTGCGCATATTGTCACTGGTGACCGGCTCACGTTGGACCTTAATGTTGGGGTTCTTTTCCATGAACATCTTGCCCAGAGTGTCGACGGCCTCACTGGCGGTTTCGTCGGTGAATTGGTCCATGACGCGGATCGTGACGACTTCCCCAGCGGGAGCTTCTTCTGCGGCCGGGGCTTCAGTGGCGGGCGGAGTGGTCTGACAGCCAGCCAGGCTGAAGGCGAAGATCAAAACGAACAGGAACGAAATCAGTTTCTTCATGCTTTCCTCTTAGCAGCAACAGGGTCATTTGAACTGGCCGATTTGCGCAGGCAAGGTAGTATCTGCGAAAACCGGGGCGGGGGAATAGGATCGAGCAAGGTTCAAGCTTTGGGGCAGAAGGGGCGGGTATCTTCTTTGAGTGATTTCCTCCTTTCTTGAGGCGTTGGGCGGTAGTCAATAAACAGTGAATGGTAAACGGTAAGCGGTGAGAACTGCCGGATTGGGATATGTCATCGATGACACATGCTTGAAAATTTTTTACGCTGTGAGCAGCGTCTTTTTTGGCGGCACTCTCCATTCCTAAAGTGAAGCAATACCAGTAAAACTTTACCCGGGGAAAAACCGGCGCGGGACGCCAGTGGAATTGCGCACGACAAGGCTGGTCTCTAGCCGGCGGGAATGCAGTGGGCCGGTGGTGCGATCTTGTACCTCGGCCAGCTCGATTGCCAGCCGGGCGGCCTCGCAGCCAATCTCATACACCGGCTGCCGCACGCTGGTCAGTGGTGGGGTGAGAATGGGCGCGTAGGTGTCATCGAAGCCGACCACCGAGATG
>CAZBDC010000086.1:13912-21748 GCA_964490575.1 uncultured Anaerolineaceae bacterium
GAGATGTCCTCTGGGACGCGCAGGCCGTGCTGGTAGATGGCCTGTAGCGCGCCGGCCGCCAGGATGTCGCAGGCTGCCATGATGGCAGTGATGGCCGGCTGGATGGATAAGAAGCCCTGGGTGACCTGGAAGCCTTGCTCACTGGAGTACAAATCGGCCTCGGCATACCATTCTGGGCGGGGCACGATGCCGTACTTCATCAGCGTGTTGGCCCAGCCGTCCCGGCGCTGCAGGTCGACGGCTTCATGAAGGGAGGTCTGATCATTGAATTTCTTGCCGATAAAGGCGATGTTGCGATGGCCCAGCTCGATCAGGTGCTCGGCGGCAGCGGTGGCCCCAACCTGGTTGTCGACCATCACCAGATGGGTGTTTTCGCGGTATGGGCGCTCGATCTGGATGACCGGAACGCCAGCCTGGCGGGCCAGCTCGACGTTGGCCGGGTCGAGCGGCGTGGTGAAGATGATGGCGTCCATCTGGCGGCGGATAAAGGCTTCCACGCCTTCGCGCTCGCGGGCGGGGTCGGAGAGCACGTTCCAGATCAGGACGTTGTAGCCGTGGCGGATAGCCTCCTGTTCGACTCCTAATTCAATCCCGGCGAAGAAGGGATTGGGGACGATCGAGGTGAGCAGGTGGCCGATGGTCATCGAACGGCTGCGGCGCAGGCTCTGGGCGACCATGTTGAGACGGAATCCGGTGCGCAGGATGGCTTCCTCGACGCGCTCGCGGGTGTCCTCGGAAACGTAGCCCCGCCCGTGCAGGACGCGCCCGACCGTGGCAGTGGAGACACTGGCGGCCTCGGCGACGTCCTTCATGGTAATCTTGTGTTCGGTCATGGCATCTCAGGCGGGTGGGTAGGAGTGTTAACGATGACACGTGTTATCGATGACATATAGTATAGTGATTCTTTCCGGCCTGTCAAGTAGGCAAATATAGCTTTTTCCTAATGAACTGGAGCCGGGTAGGGCAGGCTTTCGTATACCTGATGACTGTCCAGGATGGGGATGGTGTATGATTAGGATACTCCAAACTCTATCTGGGAGGTCGCCATGAACGCATTTCAGGAATCGATGCTGCCCTTCGAGGGGCTAGAAGTCTGGGGACGGCAGGTAACGTTGCTGGCGAGCGGGATACAGCTGTTCCTCTATGACACTGGTGGGGGCTCAGAGACCCCGGTGCTGCTGCTGCACGGTCTGGGCGACGAGGCGGATACCTGGCGGTATGTGCTGCCCGCCCTGGCTGCCGATCGCCGCGCGATTGCGCCGGACCTGCCGGGCTTCGGCCGCAGCGGACCGCCCCCGGGCAAGGGTGTCTTGACCTTTTATCTCGAGACGCTGCTGGCGTTGTTAGACGCGGAGGCCATCCCGCACGTGGCGCTGGTGGGTCACTCGGCCGGGGCGATGATTGCCCAGGCCTTTGCGCTGGAACACCCCGAACGGGTGGAGCGGCTGGTACTGGTCAGCGGCGGGCTGGTTTCGGCCGCCGGGCGCATCAATCCCGGGCTGCTGCTGTTCATGGTCCCAGGGCTGGGCGAGTGGCTCTACACCCGCCTGCGCCGCGACCCCCAGGCCGCTTACCGGACACTGGAAGCCTACTACCACCGGCTGGAGGACCTGGCCCAGCCCGACCGCGATTTCCTCTACCGGCGGGTGAACCAGCGCGTGTGGAGTGACTCGCAGCGGCGGGGCTTCTTCGCGCTGCTGCGCGGGATGGCGGGCTGGCTGCCGGCCCAGCAGAAGCGGCTGGCGGATAAGCTGCGCGGCTGGAGCATCCCGACCACCGTGATCTGGGGCGAGGACGACCGCGTTACGCCGCTGGAGAATGCCCGCGCGCTGGCGGCGATGCTGCCCGGCGCGCGGCTGGTGACCGTCGCGAACGCGGGGCACAACGTGCAGCAGGAGCAGCCGCGAGTGGTGGTAGAGGCCGTCCGCGAAGCAACGAACTGATCGGTTTTCGCCGCCTGGTTGAGAATTGGCTGCGCTGGCGACCGCGTATCTGCTCGCAAAGCCGGAAGCGCGGCTTGGATTTCCTGGTCGTGTGGCTGCCCGAGAAGCATCCTGAGTTAATTAATGGTTAACTGGCTTCATTCTTCCGGCAAACAGGTAGTCCAGGCGGGGCAAGAACAGGGCTGTCAGGGAGAGGATGAGCAAGGGCAGGTGCATGACGCCCATCCATATCGTGTTGGGATTGAACCAGTGGGTCAGGTTGAACAGCCCGTAGAGCAGGGCATTAAACGCCGTTACGCGAAAGGCAAAGCCCCTGGGATTGCTTGCGAACAGGATCAAGAGAAACAGAAAAACGGGCGTGACGAAGCAGTAGGCGAGTCCACAGTCCACCGAGGTGAGCAGCAGGCGCGGATCGAAATTGGGCAGCACCGCGCCGCCTCTGGCTTTTACCGGGGACCAGAAGACGACCAGCGCCAGAGGGAGCAGCGTATATCGCCAGCCGGGGATATCGCGAAGCGATAATTTCACATTGCTCCGTATCGCCATTACCAACCAGAGAAAGCCAATCAAGGCTGTGGCGACCATGGCGCCGGTCTGCAGGGCAAAGCCATATTTTTCGGTGACTGCCCGGGGCTGCACCGCGGCGATAACCAGGTAATTGAGGCCGATATACCCGGCCAGGACCGGCCCGGCGCGATCGGGTTTCCATAGAATGATCAGCTTACGAGCCATCGGGATACTCTGTTATGAGCCGTGGTATGCCGGCTCGCAAATTAAATATACGCCGGGGAGCCGGCGATGTTAACAGTCATCTGGACAGTTTCGCCCCGTTCCTGTGGCCGATGAAGAGCCTGGATGTAACTTTACCGGCCGGCTGGCATCTAACTCAAAGAAACGAACTTCACAGCGCGAAGCGAACTGCGCCGGTAGATAAAGCCTTGAAAGGGCTTACCTGGTAAAGCGCGCTGGCACTGACACAATAAATTTGGGAGATGGGAATGGACTTTAATCTTGGTTTTGACCTGGGCGGCAGCGAGACCGTAGAGACAGCTTACGACGTGATCATCATCGGCGGCGGGCCGGCCGGCGCGACGGCGGCCATCTACACAGCGCGGGCCGGGTTAAAAACCCTGGTGATCGACAAGGGCCTGACCGCCGGCGCGCTAGGGATCACCGGCAAGATCGCCAATTACCCGGGAGTCGAGGAAGAGATCAGCGGGGCGGAACTGCTGGAACGGATGCGCCGCCAGGCGCAGTCGTTCGGCGTGGTTATTGCGGTCGATAAAGTACAGGGCGTCGACCTGCTTTCGGAAGAGAAGACGGTCTTTGCCAACAACAACACCTACACCGCCCGGGCGGTCATCATCGCCACCGGCTCGATGGGCCGCGGGCAGCGAGTGAAGGGCGAGGACGATCTGCTGGGGCACGGCGTTTCGTACTGCGCGACCTGCGACGCGGCCTTTTTCCGCGGGCAGGACGTGATGGTGGCCGGAAACAGCGACGAGGCAATCGAAGAGGCGCTGTTCCTGACCCGCTTCGCCCGCTCGGTGGCCTTCCTGTCGCCAACCCCGGAGCTGAAAGCGCCCGAACACCTGGTACACGAGCTGGAAGCCAGCCCCACGGTGACGGTCTACCGCGGCGCGGCGCTGCGCGAGATCCAGGGCGAGAACCGGGTAGAAGCGGTGCGCTTTGCCGTGCGCGGCCAGGGCGAGCAGACTTTGCCGGTGACCGGCGCGTTTATCTACCTGCAGGGCGGCAAGCCGATCACCGATTTTCTTCAGGGTCAACTTGACATCTCCGAGAGCGGCTGCTTGATCGTCGACCGCGAGTTCCAGACCGGCATCCCGGGCGTGTTCGCGGTGGGCGACGTGCTGTGCAACCACGTCAAGCAGGCAGTGGTGGCGGCTGCCGAAGGGGCGGTGGCCGGGATGGCCGCCGAGAAGGTGCTGCGCGGCCGCAAGCAGATGGTGGCCGACTGGTCGAAGTGATCTGGTTTTTCCCTGATCAAGTAATCAACAGCAGCAAAATAAAAAGAGCCTGCCCCCAGGCTCTTTTTTTGATGTTCCTGAAAACCAGGATCAGTCCAATCATTTTGCCAGGACATCGCTGCATTCTATCAGCAGGTATTTGACTCCGTCCAGCTTGAACTCGGTGCCGGTGTATTTGGCGAACAGGACTTTATCGTCCACTTTCAGTTTGATATCCTTCTGATTGTGAAGGATAGGCTGTCGTGATATGATGAGGTAGAACGGTTGTTTGCCAAAAGGTCGCTCGCCCGGTGGGTGCCGGCAATATGATCGCCTGAGGCCGGCAGGCGTTGCCGGCAATGGCGGGGTAATTGTGTATTTGCTGGCGCGATCAGACATGGAAAGTAAGTTGCCAGGAAGCATCGTGTGAACATGACATATCTACCGACTGAGAACAAGCCCGGGTTGCCTGAAAATCTTGTACTAACCGATCTGACGGCCAAAAGCAGCTGCGCGGGAAAAGCACTTGGAGCTGGGGACCCATGCCCTTACTGCGGTGAAGGCCGGCTCGATTATGATGGGACGCTCAACCTTTTTTGCCCGGCCTGCGGAGAGAAGATCAACGGCGGCGGGGCCTTTACCTGATAGCCCAGCATAATCCGCTCCGGTGGGGCGGGGTAGCTGAAGGTCGTTCGGTATTCATACCATCGCTACAGGTTCTTCAAACGAAATTCATAAGTTCCCGGTATCGTTAATCAAAACAGGTACGGGAGAACTTATATGCGGAAAGTCGTTGTTCTGGCCACTGCGTTGTTGGTCATCCTTTCGGCGAGCGGCTTCGTCTATTACAGTAAGGTCTACCTGCCCACCCAGGTTGAACCAGAGCCAGCTTACAATACGACCAAGGTGCGTAACGGTGATATTTCGATTACAGCTTCTGGCGCGGGGAATGTGCTTCCTGGCGAGAAGGTGACGGTCGGTTTCCAGGTTGGCGGTGTCATCACAGAGATGAAAGTCAAGGTGGGCGATAGGGTGGGCGCCGGGCAGGTGCTGGCCCGTCTGGATGACACCGACGCGCAACTCAAGCTTCGCCAGGCTGAGCTGGCCCTCAACACCTATTACGCACCCGGCGCGCTGCAAGAGGCTGAGATCGCGCACCTGAATGCCAAAGCAGATCTGGCCGAGGCAGTGGATGCGCTGGAGTACCTGATCAGCGCCCCGGTCTACTACTGGGAAACCAACCTGGCTGCTGCGCAAATTGAGCTGGCGCGGCTTGAATCGGTGAACGGCAGCAGTGCAGACGAATTGGAGAAGGCAGCCAAGGCAGTCGAAAAGGCTGAGCTGTACCTGAAATCCGCCCAGAATGAATATTATGCTTCTTATGTGTGGGAAGTCTTCCCGTATTCGTATGTCGATGAAACAACGGAGGAGACCATCGAGACCTACCTGGAGCCTGGCAAAGATACCGTCGCGCTGGCGCGCCTCAAGGTGAAGTCGGCTGAGCTGGCTCTCAAGGATGCCGAGGAGTACCTGCTGGCGCTCCAGACCGGCGACGAGACCGGGCAAATAGTTGCAGATGCAGGCAGCAACCTGGCGAAACTGGATCAGGCACGGCTGGATGTAGAAATGGCCCAGGTTGCACTGGAGAAAACGCTGCTGAAAGCCCCGGTTTCCGGCACCGTCACCGAGCTGAACGCCTACGCCGGGCAGGCCATTGGCACTACCCCTTTCCTGACAATCGAAACGCTCGACCAGATGGCGCTGCGTTTCTTTGTGGAGGAAAGCGACATAGCCCTGGTCCAGGCAGGCAACCCGGTCGTGATCACCTTTGAAGCTTACCCTGACCAACCAATTGATGGGCAGGTGACCTACATTGAGCCGGCCATGCAGTCAATTGATGGCAGCCCTGCGGCGGCTGTGTGGGCCTCGCTGCCTGAAACACTGAATATTGCGCTCCTTTCTGGAATGTCAGCTGAAGTTGAAGTAATCGCGGGGCAGGCGGAGAATACGCTGCTGGTGCCCGTCCAGGCGCTGCGAGAGCTGGCCCCTGGCTCGTACGCAGTGTTCGTGGTTCAGGCGGATGGATCACTGCGCATGACCCCGGTCACGGTTGGACTGAAAGATTACGCCAACGCACAGATCCTGAACGGCTTGAAGGCGGGCGACGTGGTCAGCACGGGTGCGGTGGAGACAAAATGAACGGCCCATTAATCGAAGTACGTGGCCTGAAGAAAATTTATGGCGCTGCAGACGCCGCCGTGTATGCGCTGAACGGGGTCGATGCGCGGATCGATCAGGGAGAATTTGTAGCGATCATGGGACCATCTGGCTCGGGAAAATCGACGCTGATGAACATCCTCGGCTGCCTCGACCGGCCCACCTCGGGTGAGTACATTCTGGATGGACGGGATGTCTCTAAGCTGGGCAAGAACGAGTTGGCCGAGGTTCGCAACACTAAACTGGGATTTATTTTCCAATCTTTCAATTTACTGCCGCGCCTGACCGCACTGGAAAACGTAATGCTCCCGATGCTGTATGATCTGGATGGGGATGACAGCGTGCGTGAGCAGCAGCGACGGGCAGCGGCGGCGTTAGAGTCGGTTGGCCTGGGGCACCGGCTTAACCACCGGCCCAACCAACTTTCGGGAGGGCAGCAGCAACGGGTGGCAATTGCCCGGGCGTTGATCAACCGGCCGCCGGTGATCCTGGCGGACGAGCCGACAGGCAACCTTGACTCCCGTTCGAGCGTGGAAATTCTAGACCTTTTGCATAAACTGCACGCGCAGGGCGTGACGATAGTGATGGTTACCCATGACGCTCAGGTGGCTGGCCATGCCCAACGCATCATCTGGGTGCATGACGGCAAAGTGATGCCTGAAGGGGCAAACGGCCGGATGACTGCTATGGACGAGGATTCCCTGGTGAAGGAGCTGGCACAATGAAACTCCGCAAAGTTTTCCGGGTTGCCTGGGAGGGCCTGACTCTCAATAAAGTCCGGTCTTTCCTGACCACACTGGGAGTAATCATTGGGGTAGCCTCGGTCATCATCATGCTGGCGGTCAGCGCAGGGGCCGAAGCGGCTATCGCCGAGCAAATCAACGCGCTGGGGGCCAACCTGGTGATTGTTTCGCCTGCCCGCGGTATCCCTGGGGCGGCGCGGACACTGCTGTTAGAAGACGCTTACGCGATCGAGGCGCAGGTGGTGGGGATCAGCGGCATATCGGCTGAGCAGGCGCCGCCGGCGATGGCGGTGGAGGCCGGCGATACCAGCCTGGAAGATATTGCCATCATCGGCACCACAGCCGGTTTCCCAGACGTGCGCGACTACGCCGTGGCCGAAGGGCGCTACTTCACTGAGGAAGAAAGCGACCGCTCGATCAAGCTGGCAGTGTTAGGATATGGACTGGCGAAGGATCTCTTTGGCCAGGAAAGCCCGCTGGGGCAGAGTGTAAAAATTGGCACGACAAAATTCACCGTCATCGGCGTGATGGAAAGCAAAGGCGTAGTAGGGGATGTGGACTATGACGGGCGCGTTTACCTGCCGATCCGTGTGGTGGTGGATAAGTTCATGCCCCAGAACAGGCTGGGCGGGGACCGCGTGCGCACGATTTATGTTAAGGCGGAGACCCAGGCGGAGGTCGAAAGTGTGATCAACCAGATCACAACCATCCTGGCTGAACGGCATGACGTGGACCCAAGCAAGCCTGACTTCACCGTCCAGACACAGCAGGATATCATTGCGACCCAGGAAGCGACTACCGAAGCCTTCCGCAGCCTGCTGGCCTGGGTTGCAGGCGTTTCACTGGTGGTTGGCGGGATTGGGATCATGAACATTATGCTCGTCTCGGTGACCGAACGGACGCGTGAGATAGGACTGCGAATGGCCTTGGGGGCCCGTCCCCGCGACGTACTCCTGCAGTTCCTGA
>CAZBDC010000087.1:0-21689 GCA_964490575.1 uncultured Anaerolineaceae bacterium
CATCCCCTCGGTGGTCGCTTCAACCAGCGTATGGAAGCGCTCTGTTGATTCGCGCAGGGTATCCAGGACCTCCTGCCGCTCGCGCTCGATCCGGAGGCTTTGTTGAAGCACGAACAGGAGCAGCAGAACCACCGCGCCTGAAATTGCAAGTGAGATGTTCGTCAGGCGTTGTTCGATCCGCGCAATTTCAAGATGAACGTCATCGGTATAAATACCAGTTCCAATCACCCATCCCCAGGGTTCAAACCCTTTTACGTACGATTCCTTGGGTTCCAGCCGCTGCGGGTCATCTTTCCACTGCCAGACATAATCGATATACCCCTCTCCCTCGCGCCGCACCAGCTCGGCAAACGCCACAAAGATCCGGACGCCGCGCGGATCAGTGAAATCGGTCAGGTCCTGTCCATTCAGATCGCTGCGGTAAGGATGCATAATCATGCGCGGCTGAAGATCCTGGATCCAGAAGTAATCTTTGCTCTCTGGGCCATAACGAAGAGCCTCGATGCGCGCGATCGCCAGGGCCTGGGCCTGCTCGCGGGTCATCAAGCCGCTTTGTTCGTCACGCTCATAAGATACCAGAATGCTCCAGGCTGAATTCGTCAATTCGCGGATCAGCTCGCGCTTGCGATCGAGCAAAGTCTGCTCGAAAGAGGGCAGAATAATTCCCCAGATAACGGCCAGGAATAATGCGATGGCAAACAGCGTTGGCAAGAAAATTCGCAGAACATAGGAACGCCGCCGGAAATGATGGGGCCTGGAAAGCATACCAGCCTGCCCACCGGGAGCGCCGCCCCCCCTGGAGAGATCTATTCCATCGGCCGAGAAATTTGGGGCCGAAAAGACCGCCTCGCGAAACCGGATCCAATCTTCCCTGGGCATCTCAATGGCATAAGCATTGCTGCCAGCCGCACCACTGCCGTGGAAATCGGTGCCTGCGCAGATGAGCAGCCCATGTTTTTGAGCCAGCCTGCGCAGCGCGTCCTGCTGAGCATCGGTGAAGGGCGTATAGATGGCCTCCAGGCCATCCAGGCCCATCGATTTTAGCTCCGATATGCAGGCGTCCATCCGCACTGGATCTGGTTCATATACCCACGGGTGCGCCCAAAATGCACGCCCGCCGGCCTGGTGGACCAGATTGATCGCGGCCCGAATATCCAGTTGGCCATCCGGTGCAGCGCTGACCGCCTCGAGCTCGTCTGTCTCGCTCGCCCGGTTCGTCCCCATTTTTCGCAGCGAACCGGCAATGCTGTGGACTTCCAGGTCGCGCACCTGGCGCAGGGAGAGCATCGTAGCAACCAGGTCAGGCATATGGGGGTCAAATCCATAACCGAGCAGGTGCGCTTCTCGCCCGTTATAACGGGTCGTCAGTTCCACGCCTGGCAGACAGGCCACCCCGCGCTTTCTAAGCGCCTCGCGAAAGCCCGACAGCCCCTCGACGCTATCATGATCGGTCAGGGCAGCATAGCGCACGCCAGCAGAAGCCAGGTTAGCAGCCAGGGCTTCGGGCGTCTGAACGCCATCGCTAAAAACAGAATGACAGTGAAAATTTACCCGGATCGTTTCAGTCATAAAAAATACCGGGCGGGAGGAGACATTGGCATCTCCTCCCGCCTTAACAATCCTACGCCGCGCTTTGCTGTGCTGGCCCGGGTGATTTTGCCCGTTGGGTCATTAAAGAAACAACCACCAGCGTGATAAAGCTCAGGGGAATTGACACAATCCCTGGATTATTCAGCGGAATAGGCGCATCCAGCGGGTTTAGCCCATATAGCGTAAACAACTCAGGTGACAGCGCAATCAGCCCCAGCGAAGAGACAATCCCTACCACGATGGAAGCAGCGATTCCTTTCGCGGTCGTCCGCTTCCAGAACAGCAGCATCACAATCGCCGGGAGATTAGCCGAAGCAGCGACGGCAAACGCCAGCCCGACCAGGAAGGAAACATTCATTCCTTTGAACAGAATGCCAAGCAAAATGGCAATGCCGCCGATAACAAAAGCCGATATTTTGCCGGCAAGCACTTTCTGCCGGTCATCCATCTTAACTTTTAGATAGCGATCAAACAGGTCGTGGGCCACCGCGCCGGAGGCAGCTACAATCAAGCCACTCACAGTTCCAAGCACCGTGGCAAAGGCAATGGCGGAAATGACCGCAAAAAGCAATTCGCCAAATGAGCGCGCCAGCAGCGGAGCGGCCATGTTGCTGTCAGCCGGGTTAATAACGCCGTTGGCCATCGCGCCAAGCCCCATAAACAGGGTCAGGATGTAGAAAAAGCCAATCGCCGCAATGGCCACAATGGTCGATTTCCGCGCACTGGCCGGGCTGGGCACGGTGTAATAACGGATCAAAATATGAGGCAGGGCAGCAGTACCGAGGAACAGGGCAATCATCAGCGAGAGAAAGTCAAGCCGCTCCAGCAACGTGCCCTCAACCTTGAACTTCAGACCGGGACGCATGACGCGGTCTCCGGTAACCTCTTGCGGGTAATACATTGTCACCCGCTCCCCGGCTCCGTCGACAAAACTGGCCGTCTTCCAGGTCTGGACGATAGTTTCTTTATCAGTCATCGCTGCCAGAAATCCAAACAGCGACAGGCTGCCTGTTTCCACATCCTTCTGTCCGCGAATCTGGGTAAGGTTGCCAACCTGGCGAAGTTGATTTTCAGCCGAGGCAGGTGCGCCGTTAATCCATTTTCCATCCGGCCTGTTCACAACGGACTGCGCTTCCCGCAAAATAAGCCCGGCTTCGGTCTCCTCGACCAGCCACCAGGTTTCCCGACCGTCCTGATCAAGCCTGGCAAAAGTCAGCCCCCCCTTGACCTCAACCTGCTCGAGCACCTCCCAGCCGGGCTCTGCAACCTGGATCTGGTCTCCGTTTTTGACGGCGGCGAGCTGAGAATATTCATAGAATGAGACCTGCCCGCCCTGGTCCGGTTGGGTCGTTAAGCCCCGGAAAATCACTGCCCCAACCAGCACGCTGGAAAAGACAATCAGCAAAAAGCCTTTCAAGAACTGCACGTAAGTGGTGGAAGCCATTCCGGCGGTGGCAACGATGGTAATGACAATCGCCCCGACCATCAGCACGCCCCAGGCGTGCGGGATTCCCAGTAGCGGCTCGACCAGCACGCCCGCCCCGACCATCTGGGGAATCAGATAACAAATGGAAACCACCAGGGTGCTGATCGCTGCGGCCAGCTTGATCCCACGGGAATTGTAATTGGCGTCGACTGCATCCGTGAAAGTGTACTTTCCCAGCCGTTTCAGCGGTTCGGCGACCACGAACAGGGCCACGATCCAGCCCGCCAGGTATCCGATGGAATACAGAAAACCGTCATAACCCAGGGTGGCGATCATGCCACAAATCCCGAGAAAAGAAGCGGCAGAGAGGTAATCCCCAGCAAAGGCAATTCCATTGACGCTCCAATGGATCCGGCCGCCGGCCGCATAATAGCCGCTGGAGGTTTTGGCCCGGTTGCCCAAATACAGGGAAAGGCCAATCACAAAGACGACAAAGATGAGGAAAACGATGATCGCCATCAGGAATTCCCCTCCTCATTTTTCTGTTTTGCTGCCTGCTCCAGTTCAACTTCTTTTTTGTGGCACAGCGCGTTGTAGATCAGTGCTTCAATTAGCGCCACGATAATCAGCGCGAAGCCATAGACGGTCGCCAGGTTCAGCCCAAATATGACCACCGTGCCCATCGATGCTGGGCTAATCAGGTTTATGGCGACAAAACTGGCATAGAACAGGGAATAAAAAGCAAACATCCAGATGCCCAGTCGCATCTTATACGGACCGGCAGGGTCTTTCCCGGCAGGTGTGGCTGGTTCATGTAACATAGAAGCTCCTTGTAAACCAAAACAGAAAAAGGGGAGTGTGGTGAATAAATTATAGCGAATTGTTCCATAAAATACAGCAAGAGTCTGGGGAGTTAAAAGAATCCAAACACGGCCACCAACGCCGCAAAGCTTGTCTCGTACGATCTGCTACGAATGTTCCCGTTCCGCCCGCCAGCGCAGTTCAGCCAACTCGGCCTCGCTCAGCAGTTCATCTTGCGCGATCTCAACCGGGCCCAGCAGGCGCAGACACAGCGGGCGGCGGGTCATCCACTCCAGGCCGGCAGGCATGTTGGAACGCGGGTGGGGATAAATATCCTCCGGCCCGATCGGCTCAACGACCTGGTAGAGCAGCCCCGGCAGCCGCCCGGTGTGGCGGATGCACAGCACCCCGCCCTCTTCATCCAGCGAGACAATGGCTGGCTTGTGCGAAAATACGCGCGCCAGGTGTTCGTCCTGAGTGATTGTGCTGCCTGCCAGCAGCGTTTCAAGTATGTGGGGCGAGCCGTGGAACCACGGGCGGGTAAAATCCCAACCGGGCAGGGTTGCTGTATCTTTATCCTCTGGCATGTTCATTCCTTTGTTTCCAGCACGCCTGGGCAGGCAAGCTCCTGCTCGATGAAACTGAGCATTTCGCGAATCAGACCCGCCTCGGGCGCGTCATCCACAGCCCAACCCGGGTAAATCCGTTCGGTGACCTGGTGTGACAGGCAAACCATGGCATCATCCATGGCCCGCGGCGTGCGGCAGTCGATCTGCGCCAGCCAGCGCAAACGGTCGGCTTCAGGCAAGCAGCGGTCGAGTGCGGCAAAGTCCCAGGTATTAAGACCCGCCGTGGAAAAACGCGGGCCGCCTGCCTTCCAGGAATAGCTGCGCAGCAACGCATTCAGGCGAGCGCTGAGAAATCGCCAGCAGGTCAGGTGCTGCCCGCGCCTGCGGGCCTTCACGTAGCGGATCGCCCCCATCAGTTCTCCGATTAAAAAATGAACCGGCGTACCCATCTCAGGTTGATAGACAACACGGTTGAAAGATAAATTTTCTGATCCAGGCGGGTCCTGTCGCCAGAGGAGGGTTTTGTGCTTCACCTGGTGAATAAAACCGCTTTCCTGCGATTTTTCAGACAACCCGATATCGACTTTGTGAAAGGGGCTTTCCCCGGCAAAGACAATCGAAAAGACCGATTCGCACGGTTTTTCGAGCAGCGGATATGCCAATTCTACCGGCGCTGCCCACCCCAGGATCCAGGGCCAGCAGGACCGGCTCATTTCGTAATCGGCGCTCAACACCTGCAGATCCAGGTCGGAATAAGCATCCTTCAGTTGTGGGTCCGCTGCCGAGCCAAACAGGTATAACTCGACCGCGCCGGGCAAAGCCTGGACGGCCCGCGAGACGCGCTCGAGCAGACTGTCTAACCGGTTCAACATCCTAAATTTTTTTCCAGCGGTAGACGTTGATCCGGCAGTATTCCTTGAACCCCAACCGGCGGTACATGGGAACCACTGCCGGCAGCGCCTCAAGCATGACTGCCCGGTACCCCAGGCGTTTCGCATCCACCAGAGCGGCGCGGGTGATATCACTGGCCACCCCGCGCTTGCGGAATTCAGGCACGGTGGTCACCCACCAAATACCTCCCAGTCCTCCCCAAAAGAACTGGGCCGCTGTGGCCACCGGGCGGCCCCCAATCTTTCCCAGGTAATAACGGATCTGCTCCTCCCCGGCCGGGTTTGGGTTTGTAAGCTGAAAAAAGCCAGCCGTCCACTGGTCGCGCCCGGCCGAGATGACCCTGGCACAATCCCGCAAACCGGCATCATCATTGACCGCCTCAATGGTCAGGTTCTCAACTATGGGCCAGTCCCCTTCCAGGCCGGTCAGGACAATCACCATGACATGCTCGGTTTCGATCTTGCACGCGCCGACCGCCTGCCAGGCAGCAGCAGAGTCGCAGGTCTCCAGCGCCGCCAGATAGACCTCGCTCAACCCCCGACCCGCAAAACGCACCATGGTCGCTGCCGCGCGCTCGGCCACCCCTTCTGCCGTCACCAGTTCACGCAGCCAGGCCACCGGCGCAGCGTTCACCCCCTCCACCCAGGTCAGGTCGCTTTCTTCGGTGATCGTTTTACCCAGGATGCGCTCGCGACGGATGAAGAAGGCATACGCGTTGGCCTGGATGGCATCCAGCACCATTGCCGTCGAGAGATCGGTCAGGATTTCGCCCATGACCCCTCCCTTGAGTTTTTCGGCTGGCGGTTGAAGATCGCAGCATGCCTCAGAATCAAGCGGGACATGAGACTAGTATAGACTCAATCTGGAAAAACAAATCCAAAATTGAGGGGCGATTTCAACGATTTTTTGCTTATTCCTCGACGACGCCATCCCAGGGATAGATTTCTGTTCCACGAGCGGCCTCGCGGACGGCCGGGTCAGTCGAGTAACAGCCATGCCGTTCGGGCGGGATCAGCGCTGCAATCCGGCGCATCATCTCATGACCGGCCTCATCCATAGCCTGGCGGGCTGAACGGCCGCTGCCAGCAGCCTGGAAAGGACCAAACGGCTGGCCAATACGGATATTAACCTGGGCGCGCCTGCCTCGCCTGGCCATAGGAAAAATATCGATCAGGCCATCGAAACCAATTGGAAGGATTTTTGCGCCGGTGCGGGTGGCCAGCAAAGCAGCGCCAGGGCGAGGCGGGCGCAGCACAGTCGCCCAACTGCCGCCCTCGGGGAAAATAGAGAGGATCCCTTTTTGTTCGAGGAAACGCTGGGCCCGCAGCAGGCCATCACGCGACGAGCCGCCGCGCACGATGGGCAGGACCCCCCACGCCTTACGAAAAACATCCGTCCAGGGCGGCGCATTGGGCGTTCGCGTCCCACCGATAAACTCCAATGGGTATTTCGTGATATGAATGAGGGCCACCGGGTCAAGAAAGCTGAAATGATTGCCAATGATGAGAAGCGGGCCATCCACAGGCAGGTTCTCGCGTCCGGTGATGTGAAAATCGGCCAGGGCTGAAAAGGCAATCGCAATGCCCGCCCGGAGGATGGAGCGGATAACCCGGCGGCGCGGGTAAGGGATATAATACGGGTCAGGAACGGTCCGGGCAACCATCGCACACCTAGATTTCCTGGCGGCGCCAGTTGCGGACGAACAACAGGAAAATTAACCCGACCAGCAGGAAACCGATGGCAGCCAGCAAGGCGGTCTGCAGCCCGGCCGCCTCTGCCAGGTGCGGTGATAGCCCGCGCGGCTCATACAGGCGCAGCGCCAGGGCAGTGGCCAAAAAGCCATAGATGGCCGGCCCGGTGAAAGACGAGATTTGCCCGGCCACTGAGAAAAGCCCGTAAAATTCGCCCGACTTTTCCACCGGGCAAACCTGCCCGACAACCGTCCGGCTGACCGATTGCACACCGGTCAGGGCAAAGCCAGCCAGCGCGCCGATCACGTTGAAACCGGCCAGATCATTGACCACAAACAGCCCACCCACAGTCAGCACCATTAACACCAGCGAGAGGATCAGACTGAACCGGCTGCCCAGCCGCGAAGTCAGCAGACCAAAAGCGAAAGCGCCGATCACGCTGGTAACCTGGACGATCATCATGAAGATGATCAGTTGCTGCTGGTTCATCCCATACATCACCGCGCCAATGATCGCCGCGAAATCGAGCATCATGATGATGCCATTGTTATAGACCAGGTAGGCTACCAGGAACTTGATAAATTCACGGTATTTGCGCGCATCAAGGAAAGTCCGCCACAGTTTTCTCAACGATACGCTGAAGTAGTTTTCTCCGGGGGGCAGTTTTTGCGGTTCCGCGCGCTCGCGAACATTGAGGAAAACCGGCAGGGTTGACAGGGCATAGAACACAGCCGTGATGATGAAGGCGAACCGGACGGTAAGCGTGCCCGGGATGGTCATAATCAGCGCAAGCACGATCCCCAGGCAGACGATCCCGCCAAACGATCCGATCGCCCAACCGTTGCCCGAAACCTCTCCCATCTTCTCTGGCTCAGCGATATCGGGCAGCAGAGCATTGTAAAAGACCTGTGCGCCGCGGTAACCGATTTCAGCCAGGATAAAAAACAGCATTCCGATAAAGATATCCCCCTGCTGGACGAAAAAGAGCAGCGCCGTGAAAATAATCGAGATCGAGGTAAAAACAAACAAAATCCGTTTCTTGGTGGCCGAGAAGTCCGCCAGGGCGCCCAAAACAGGAGAGATAATCGCCACGACCAGCATGGCGATGCCGATCGAAAGCCCCCACAGGCGCGAACCCTCCGCGCCGCCCACCACCTGCTGCTTGAAGTAGGCTGAATAGACCGCCAGCAGCACAACCGCAGCGTACGCCGAGTTACCAAAATCATAAACGTACCAGGACCAGCGTTCGCGGCGCGTTGCAGGCGCACGCCGTACCAGGGTCTGTTTGCCTTGCGACAATTCAACTTCCATTTAGTTCTCCAGCTTCCAGGGTTAGCGTTCACATATTATAACAGCGGAAAAGCGAAATAGTTGTCAAGGTCAAGATTAAGATTTGATCAACGTATGCTACAATTTCGGGTACAGAAATCATGATGTTCGGGAAGCAGCAGCGCCCTGGTAAGCCGTGAATCCTGCTTGTGGAGAAAAACCGATATGCCTGAATTCGGGACAATTGCACACCTGGTCGAACTGGCCATCCAGAGCGAAAGGATGGCTGAAACTTTATACCAGCGAATGGGCGCCAGGTTCCATAACCACCCGGAGGTCGAAAATTTCTGGATGCGATACGCTGCCGAAGAGGATGGCCACGCCCGCTGGCTCGAAAATCTGCGCGAGCGAGCAGCGCCTGAGAAGATGCTCCAGCCGGCCGACCCCGGCATTCTGGAAGATGCCCGGCGGGCCATTTCGATCTCAGTCGACAGCCTGGTATGGAGTATTCGCACCCTCCAGGACGCTTTTGAAATCGCTAACGAACTGGAACATTCTGAAATGAATGCAGTCTTCGAGTTCCTGATCAGCTACTTCTCCGAAGACAGCCAGACCCAAACGTTCTTACGGGCGCAGTTAAACGAGCACGTCGGGCGGCTGATGATCGAGTTTCCCCGCAGCGTGGGCACAGGCACATTCCGCCGTACGATCACCCCAAACGAAGAATAGCGGTCGGGCAGCCCGCAATCACCCCCAGCCTGAGTTTCGAGGATCAGAATAAATCGCGGTATAGGGCCAGGGCAGCTTTGTGCTTTTGCTCTTGCTCCGCGCGGGCGAAGGCCTGGTGCTCAGGCGCAAAGTCCGATTCGACCCAGTCGGCCAGGGAATCGATCACCAAATCCAGGAGAAATGCGCGCAGGCACACCCGGAAGCGTTCGCGCAAAGCCGGTTCGGGCGGCAGCAGGCGCTCCAGGTCTTCCGGCGAATACCCACCGCTCCGCCACAACGGCCCCAGCAGGATCCCATATTCCAGAGCCGGGTCGCCCAGGGCCAGGTCATCCCAGTCGATCACCGTCCACTGGCCATCCTCGCGCACCAGGATATTACTGGACCAGAGATCGCCGTGAACAGGCGCACCGGCCGGCGCCTGGAAAGCGGTCCCTTCGCGTACCAGGCCTTCCAGCTCACGGGTTTCCCCCATCATCCAATCGAGCAGAGCCAGCGAGACAAACGGCGGCAGGTCCTGCGCCACGATCAGCAAATCTTCATCGAACCGCTCGATGTACAGATCGAGAAAATATTCGGCGCAGGTTGGGATGCCATCTTCAGCCAGGGCGCCGGCCAGTTCCTCGTCGCCGTGCAGGCGCGCCAGCAGTTCGAGCACTTCACGGAGCAGGTCCGCCTGTGCGGCCAGGTCCGCCGGACGTCCGGGTACATACTGAAAAAGCGGCCCCCGGAATCCGGTCCCGCGCAGGCGGATCCAGTCGAGCATTAGCGGAGCATGGTAGCGCTCCTCCAGCAGCCCGTGCAGCGCCCGCCAGCGTTTCAGGCCATCCAGCACATACTCCTCGTCCGCCAGCTTCAGATGATATTTTTTTTCACCGTCCGTAACGGTGAAAGAGGCGTTGACAAACCCGCCCCAGTTCAGAATATATTGGGCGCTAACCAACTTCCGGCGCAAGCCAAAACTTCCGGCCCGGCGTTGAAAATAACGAACCACCCGCTGTGTCAACTGGTCGAGGGGGAAACGTTCAGGCATAGGGCAGGCTTTATCCGTTTATGCTTAAGCCATGCGAGTTGAGGAAAACCTCCTGGGCCACGACTTCTTTTTCGCCGTCCTTCGGCTCCAGCCGTCTGTAAGTACCGTCCGGCTGCATCAGGCGCGCTTTGCGATTATCAGCCAGGTAAGTGACCAGGAACTCATCCCGCAGGTAGCGAACATAACGAGGATCTTCGACCTCAAAAAGGACTTCGACGCGGTCGTTAAGATTGCGCGGCATCAGGTCGGCGCTGCCCATAAGGATCTTTTCCTCACCCCCATTGCGGAAATAATAGATCCGCGAGTGCTCGAGAAAACGGCCCACCACACTGATGATACGGATATTCTCACTGAGGCCAGGGATTCCCGGCCTGAGACTGCAAATTCCGCGCACAATCAGGTCGATCTTAACACCGGCCTGCGAGGCCTGGTAAAGCAGGCGAACAAAGGGCTTATCCACCAGGTGGTTCATCTTAAAGATGATCCGTCCCTTCTTGCCGCTGCGCTGATGTTCGATCTCACGCTCGACCATTTCCTGGAAGCGCTGGCGCAGGTTAATTGGGGCGACCAGAAGCTTTTTGTAATCAGCTTTGGCCGAGTAACCGGTTAAATAATTGAACAAGTCAGTCACCTCGGCCCCGATCTCATCGTCACAGGTGAACAGGCCCAGGTCTTCATAAACGTTAGCGGTCTGGTGATTGTAGTTACCCGTACCCAGGTGCATATAACGGCGAATATGGTCACCTTCACGGCGCACCACCATCGCAATCTTAGAGTGAGTCTTCAGGCCCGGTAAGCCATAAATGACGTGAACACCTTCCTGCTCCAGGATCTTGGCCCAGCCAATGTTGCTTTCTTCATCAAAACGGGCCTTTAACTCGACCAGCACGGCCACCTGCTTGCCATAATCTCGGGCGGCTGTCAGCAGGGCTTTCACCACCGGCGAGTTCGTTCCGACCCGGTAAAGAGTCTGCTTGATCGCCAGCACGTTTGGATCGCGAGCCGCTGTATTGAGGAATTCAATTACCGGCGAGAAAGAGTCGTACGGATGATGCAGCAGAATATCGCCCTGGCGGATCGCGCTGAAAATTGAGCCATCTTCCACATCCGTCCGCATGCGCAGCACGCGCGGGATTGTGGGCGTAAAAGGCCGGTCCTTCAGGTCGTGACGCTCAATCTTCACAACCTGCATCAAGGCAGTCAGATCCAGTGGCCCGGTGAGTGGATAAATATCTTGCATCTCTACTTTCAGGTTCTCAGCCAGGATCTCTTTAATGTAATCTGGCATATTCTTATGAACCATCAGGCGAACTACCGTACCAAAACGCCGTTTGCGGAGATTCTCTTCGATGGTATCCAACAGGTCAAGCGCCTCGATTTCCTGGATCTCCATATCCGCATTCCGGGTAACATGGAACTGGTGGGCTTCCATCACCTGCATCCCTGGGAACAGCTTTTCCAAATTGGCAATGATCACGTGCGTGAGCCAGACAAACACGTGCGTGTGCGGCACCGTCCCATCCCGGCGAGTCCCGCCGGATGACCGTTTGACCGGGATCAATTGGGGCAGCGTAGGAGGGATCTTCAGGCGAGCAAAATGCCGGCGCCCGTTTTTATCTTGAAGCAGGATGGCCAGGTTGAGACTGAGATTCGAGATGTGCGGGAAAGGATGCCCCGGATCCACCGCCAGGGGGGTCAAGACCGGGTAGATGACCTCGTCGAAGTAATCATTGACTGTTTCCTTCTGGCGCGGGCTAAGCTCATTATAGGTCATCAGGCGGATACCAGCCTGGTACAGGCGAGGGATCAGTTCCTCGCGCAGGTAGCGCCGGCATTCCTCCATAAGCTTGAGCGATTCACGGCGGATGGCCACAAGCTGGCGAGCCGGTGTCAGCCCATCTATGCTCAGATCGACTACCCCGGCATCGCGCTGCATCCGCAAACCGCCAACCCGCACCATGAAAAACTCGTCCAGATTCGAATCCACAATGGCCAGGAAGCGAAGCCGTTCCAGGATCGGGTTGCGGTCATCTCTGGCCTCGTCAAACACGCGCCACTGGAAAGATAACAGGCTGAGTTCCCGGTTGATATAGTATTCGTACGAATCAATATCGATAGGCGTCGACTTAGCTTCTATCTTTTCAGTCATCTTGTGCCTTCCCAGCGCTGGTCGTAGGCTTCAAAACCCGTCACTGCTCAGACCAGTCCCCAGTTGAGCAGGCGAGAAATCATTACATTATTATACACGATCCATTTCGATTGTCTTAAGCTGTTCCCACCGCGCTGAAAGGCGTGAACGGTACTTTCCAGGTCTTCACTTTTCCCTGGCGTTCATTTTGTAACCCAGGCGATCAACATTTGCAATCAGATCATGATCCGTATCCAGGATCTGGAACTTACGGCGGATGATATATACCAGGTATTTGATCCGCTTGCGTACCTCTGGAGTATCCATCCCCCACACCTGCTCGGCAATGGTCTGGTAATTCACCACCTCGGGAGCGCTGCGAGCCAGGACGGCCAGGACAGAGAATTCTTTATTGGTGAGCTGGATGCTGTAATCATGCAGCGTTACCTTCTGGGTCTGGAAATCGATCACCAGGTCAATATCCGGAAAAACCAGGCGGCTTATGTCTTCGGCCTTACCGTAACGTCGCAGGACGGCCTCTGCGCGAGCGATCACCTCAGCGTTGAAGAAGGGCTTGGTCAGATAGTCGTCGATCCCGAGCCGCAAAGCGCGGACAACGCCTTCCTTTTCGCTGAGTGCAGAAATCACAATGACCGGCGCATCACTCATCTGGCGTAGATAACGATAGGTTTCCCAGCCATCCATATCGGGCATCATCAAATCCAGCAGGATCAGGTCCGGACGAACCTCAGCGCACTTTTTGAGCGCTTGCTGCCCGCTCAGGGCGCCCATCACGTTGAACCCGGCAGAGCGCAGAATATATTTGAGCAGCGCCATCGTATCCAGCTCATCTTCGACGACCAGCACACTGTGGCGCTCTGAAGCATAGATCTCATCCAGGTCCACACCGGCGGCAAGCCCCACGGCGCCATCCAGATCCTGGCGATTGGAAAACTCAGTTCCCTCATTCATCTCTACGCTCCATTTTATACGAATACAAAACCGGCCCATAAGGCCGGTTTCGCTACTGGCTCCCCGAAACCCTGCCCACCCCCCTCACTGAGAAAGCGACCAAATTCAGGTCTCGGTTCAACGCCCCTGTGAAATCAAACAAAACAGATGAATTTTTTAACCCTTGATCTGAACGTTCTTCCATCTATGATGATAGGGGTAAAGGTTCGCAATGTCAATAGGGTTTGGTTAGATTCAAGTATATTTTAAGCAAGAGAATCGATCTACGCCCAAAAAGACACCAGATGGGCCTCAAAAAAAGCCTTGCCAAATGACAGCCGGCTACGAGTTGGCTGCGCTGCGAAGCTTGTATCCCAACCGATCAACGTTCTCGATGAAATCTGGCTTGCCCGGCAGTTGCTGGAATTTGCGCCGCAGCAGATGCACCAGGTATTTAATTCGATTGCGCGCTTCAGCCGAGTCTTCCTCCCAGATCTCCATGGCGATATCGTGGTAGGCAACGATGGCAGGCGCATGTCGAGCAAGGAGTGACAGGATGGCAAACTCGCGGCCGGTGAGCTGAATCCGCTGGTTGGCGTGGATAATTTCCTGCGTCCGAAAGTCAACGATCAGGTCAATCTCAGGAAAGAGCAGGCGGTCAACTTCAACCGATGCGCCTTGCGCGCGGCGTAAAACGGCCTCTACCCGGGCGACCACTTCGGCGTTAACGAACGGCTTGGTAATATAATCGTCCACGCCCAGGCGCAGCGCACGGACGACATCCTCTTTGTTTGAAATGGCTGAAATGACCATCACCGGCACATCCGACATCTGGCGAAGATAGTTGTACGTCTCCCAACCATCCATCCCGGCCATCATCAAATCCAGCAGGACCAGGTTTGGTTTGACTTCGCTAAATTTTTTTAAGGCTTCCTGCCCGCTATATGCCCCCAAGACGTTGTACCCGGCGGTACGGAGGATGTGCTTGAGCAGCAAGACGGTATCTGGTTCATCTTCGATGACCAGCACACGTTTGCGGTTGCTGGCATAGACCTCGTCAAGATCGGCGCCAACACCTGTCTGGCTGTAAATATCCATATATTGATTTCCTTCCTGCATCTTTCCCCTCCCGAATGAAATAAACGACCCCTCTCAACAAAAAAACAATTTGATTTATTCTGTTTTTCTTTACAGTCAGCGTATTAATATCATTATGATCTGGTTATATCCTAACAAACCAAGACGTTGATGTCAATAGAAAGCAAATTGCGCGCCACCAGATTTGGGAGGATATTTGGGCTAAATTTCATACGCGGCGGCCTAGTCCTTTTATAGTTATTCCCGAAAGTCGCAAACAAAACCATCAGCCAGAAAGATTTGATATACTATTGACCTGCCAAAGTGCTTTTCCTGGTGCAAGGCGTGGTTTTATGGGCAGTGCAAAACATTGGATCGTGTCACTTGCGCGTAAGTTAATTCAAAATCAGGAGTGAGAAAATGGAAAATCAGACGCGGAACCAGCCTGCCGTCCGGGCAGTGATCTTTGACCTTGGCGGCGTCATCCTGCGTACTGATGACCCTGGTCCGCGCACAGCGCTGGCGAAGCGCCTGGGGAAAACATATGCCGAATTGGATGAGATTGTCTTCGGCAATCCCGTATCGCAGGCTGCTGAACGCGGGCTGTCCTCACCAGAAGATGTGTGGGCTGAAGTAGCCCGGCTGCTAGACCTGCCTATCCGTGAGGTTGGGCAGGTACGGCATGAGTTTTTTGCTGGTGACCAGGTCGACCTGGCATTAATTGAGCTGATCCAGGGACTGCGCGCCGCGTATAAGACTGCCCTGCTCAGCAACCATTGGATCGTCGATATGCCGCGCTTCTTGCGCGAGGAACTGCAGGTCCCTGACGTATTCGACCTGGTGATCAGTTCGGCCTCGGTCGGCCTGGCCAAACCCGACCCGCGGATCTTCAACCTGGTGCTGCAGATGCTGGGAGTGGAGGCTGGTGAGGCTGTGTTTGTAGACGATAACCAGGCCAATATTCAGTCCGCTGGTCAGATGGGCGTTCACGCGGTGCGGTTTATTAATCTTGAGCAATTACGCCGCGATCTGCAAACCCTGGCTCCCCTCCCCAACCAGCTTTAAGACGCACATGACCGGACCCGTAACACCCCAGATCCCCCTGGCGGAATCTGGTCAAGCAAACCAGGCTGTATTTACCATCGGCGTGGTTGGCGATACTCACATCCCAGACCGGGTCAGGTCGCTGCACCCACTACTCCTGCCGATGCTCAAAGAAGCCGGAGTTCAACATATCCTGCACACCGGAGATATTTCAACCCGCGGCGTGCTGGACGAACTGGCCCAGGCAGCGCCGGTTACGGCCGTACGCGGCAACCGCGACCTGCTTACCGGCCGGTTGAAGATGGTAGAAGAGATCGAGTTAGGCGGGGCCAGCATCGCCCTGATGCACGGACATGGCGGTTGGATCCCCTACCTGAGGGACAAATACAAATATCTCCGGTTTGGCTACCGGTTGGAGCGCTATCTGAAAGCATTGCACCAAAACGGCGCCCGCGCGCATATCGTGGTCTTTGGACACACCCATTTCCCCGAGCAAATTTACCAGGAAGGCCAGTTGCTGTTCAATCCTGGCTCAGCCAGTTTTGGCTGCCGGTTCGGCGAGTTACCTACCTTTGGGCTGCTGCGCATTGCGCCAGGGCCCAAGGTAACTTCTGAAATTATTCGTTTAGAGGGCTGGCAGATCCAAAAGCGCCGCTGGATTAGGATATAATTGATCCAATCGGATTGATCGAGAGATTTCCAACAACATGGGAGGGGAAATGAGGAAAAGTGTGGTCTGGTTGCTGGTTGCTTTGCTGGCAGCGATCTGGATAAGCGGCTGCGCGGGCGGCACAGGCGGGGTGGAAGTGCAGGGGGCATGGGCCCGCCCAGGCGCAGCAGGTGGAAACAGCGCCGTTTATTTTGTCATTGACAATCGCCAGGCTCAAGACGACACGCTCTTGAACGCCGCCAGCGATGCAGCCCAAATGGTCGAACTGCACATCAGCAAAATGGGCGAGGATGGCACCATGATGATGGAGCGCCAGGAAAACGTGCCGGCCCCAGCCGGAAAGAAGGTTGAGTTTAAGCCGGGCGGCTTGCACGTGATGCTGATGGGACTGACTGGCGACTTGAAGCCGGGCGACAAGATTGCTGTGACGTTGACGTTCGAAAAAGCTGGCGACATCGAGGTTGAGGCCGAGGTCCGTGAGCCCTAGCCAAACAGATGGAAGCCCGGCAGGCAGGCGTGAGCCGGGCAGCAACGCGGTCCGGGCTTTTATCGCCATCGAACTGCCACTTCCAATCCGCCAGGCACTGGCGACAATCGCAGAACAGGTCCAGGCCCGGGCTGGCGCCACGGCTCGGAGAGCAGTCCGCTGGGTGCCAGCCGACAATATGCACCTGACCCTCAGGTTCTTGGGCGAGGTGTCAGCGGGCAACTTACAGGCCCTGGCACACATGCTACGGGGCGAGGCGAGCCGCCACTCCACTTTCAGCTTCAGTGTGGGCAGGCTGGGCGCCTTTCCCAATCTGCGCCGCCCGCGGGTGATCTGGGTTGGGATGGAAGCGCCCGGTGAACTGTCCAACCTGCAAAAAGCTATCGAAGTCGAAACCCAGCGCCTCGGCTACCCGGCCGAAGAACGCCCCTTTTCACCCCACCTGACGCTGGGTCGCATTTCGCAGAACGCAAGCCCAGATGAGGTCAGCCATGTAGCCCACGTCCTGGGCGAGATGAACGTTGAGACTATCGGCCAGGTAGAGGCCAGCCAGGTACACCTGTTTCGCTCTGACCTGCGCCCAGGCGGGGCAGTGTACACGCGTTTATTCAGCTTCGATCTGGGGCGCGTCGGCGGAAAACGATAAACAGACGCAATGCCCATTCAAGACCGGTTCTGTGCTAGAATAGGCTCAGCAATTGGGACGAAATCCCTGCGCCAACTGGTCGCCAGGTTCTGCAGCCGGCAGAACAGTTACGAGAAATACACTAGATGGAGGATGAACACTGAGCACACCGGAAGTTGTACCTTTAGCGTTAGCGCGCAGCGTAATTGATGCGCTGGAGGATAAAAAAGGGGAAAATATCCTTTTGATGAATATCGAGAACATCGCGTCCTTTGCCGATTACTTCGTCATTTGCAATGGCACGAGCGACCGGATGCTGCAAAGCCTGGGTGACGCCGTGATGGAAACCGCCAAGAATAAGTTTGGCCTTAATTCTTCTGTCGAAGGCGAATCCGTCGACGGCTGGCTGGTCATCGATCTGGGCGATGTGGTCGTCCACCTGTTCTCGCCCGATCAACGCGAATACTACGACCTGGAAAAGCTTTGGGACCGGGGGAAAATCCTGGTCAGGCTTCAATAAGCCGTTTACCAGCCCAGCCAATTTTCACCAGACGCTAAACCAGTACGTCGATCACCATCGCCAGCATCAGGAAGGCCAGGTACATGCTCGAGTAGCGGTACATCTTCCAGGCCAGCTTGTTGCCGCCATTGCGGTACACTCGCCAGGCCGTATGGATCAGCCATAGACCCAGCACAAGTGCCGCAACCAGGTAAACGGCGCCGGTAAGATTAAAGATCGGCATCAGCAGAGTCAGCCCAACCAGTTCCAGGGTATAAATCAAAATTTGCTTGCGCGTTTCGGGCTCGCCACGCACGACCGGCAGCATCGGCACCTTGCCGCGCGCATAATCTTTGCGCCTGACGAGCGCCAGTGCCCAGAAGTGGGGTGGGGTCCACAAAAATATGATGGCAAACAGGAACAGCGAAGGAACGTTGAGGCTGCCCGTGGCAGCCGCCCAGCCCACCAGGGGCGGGATGGCGCCGGCCCCGCCGCCGATGACAATATTCTGAACGGTCAGGTGCTTGAGCCAGATCGAATAGATCAGCACATAGTAAATCATGCCGAGCAGAGAGAGAACAGCAGCCAGGAGGTTAACCGTTCCAGCCAGCAGGAAGAAAGCCGCCAGGCTGGCGCCGAGGCCATAAGCCAGCCCTTCGGCAGGCTGGAGGCGACCATCGGGGATCGGTCGCCGGGCCGTACGCTGCATGGCCTTATCGGTTTCGCGGTCAATGTACTGGTTGAGCGCAGATGAACCGCCAGCCGCCAGCGCCCCACCCAGCAGAGTCCAGAAGGTCAGCCAGCCGGATGGGATCGCCCGCCCACCGACCACCATCCCGGCATAGGTGGTGACCAGCAGCAGCAGGACAATAATTGGCTTGGAAAGGATCAAGAAATCTTTGGCGCGCCGGGCCAGGGGAAGCGGTTGGGTCGTTTCTTCAGCCTCTTCCTGAGCGCTGCGCGCTTCAAACCCGGCGGACACAGCCAGGATGACCTGCGCTGCCCACAGGCCGGCCGCGGAGGCCGCGTGCAGCCCAATCAGCTCGGGCGGAAAACCGCGCAGGGTGCTGATGGCGCCAATGAAAACCTGCCCTAGCAAGAACAGGAAAGCCGCAGTGGCAGCTGGCAGAATGACCGGCTGCGAGCGCTGGCCCTTCCAGGCCGAGGCAAACTGGTATGCAAACAGCGCCCCTACTACCAGGACCACCAGGCGGTGTCCAAAAGCCAGCCAACCCAGCGGTGATCCGGGAAGCCCGCCGGCGCACAGCGGCCATCCAGAACAGGCCTGGCCCGCGCCGGTAGCGGTGACCAGCGTGCCCGAAATTAACAGGACGAACAAGGCCAGCAGCGACACCCGCGCGAGCCGGGCAAAGGGAGAGCGGAACACAAGCCGCAGCGGATAACCCGCCCGCGCATAAAAAACCGCCGCCAGGCCAACCAGCACGAGCGCCAGCGCAAGCAGAGCCGCGCCCAGGTGAAAGGCGGAAGACAGTCCATTCTGGCCTGTCCCAACCAGGCGAGCGCCGAGCAGCGAAACAGCCAGCATCACAGCCGAAGCCAGCGCAAGAGGAACCGCCACGAGCCAACCTCCCTCGCGTCCCTGGCCTGAAACCCTGGCCCGGGCAGCGCTTCTCCACAACGCCCAGGCGGCTGCAGCACCCGTCAACAAGGTTGCCAGGGCAGCCAGGGCCCGGTGGGCGACCTGAACGCCAACCGGGTCAGCCAGGCTGGCGCCCGCCGGCAGCGCCCAAACGCCGTAGCAGGTCGGCCAATCCGGGCAGCCCTGGGCAGCGTCCATCACCCGCACCGCGTTGCCCGCAACGACCAGCAAAAACGTGACCACCGCGGCAGCCAGCGTCAGGTATAAAAAGCGTTTTTCAGACCAATAATTTCTCATTGCGTTTCTCCCATCTCCCTACCGGCAAGCTGTTTACGGACAAAAAACGGGTATCCCAGGCCCAGGATCGCGGCGAATGAAAACCACTGCACCGCGTAGCTGAAATGCGAACCTTCGCTCAGGTCAGGCTGCTCGAGCGAAGCATAAGGCGGCCCAGGCTGAGCCGGGTCTGGCGCAGCCAGGATGTAGACCGGCAGCAAATTTCCATCGACCTGCCCCCGGATGCGATCAAGGTTAACCGCGTTCCAGGCATCCAGGCGAGTCTCGCCAGGAGCCAGGGTCGGGTCAGGGACGCCAAAAAAGCGCGGCACATGCGGGCGGCGCAGAATTCCGCGCACTTCCACCACTCCAGGCAGGGCGTATGCCGCCCGGCTGGCCGGTTGGCCCTGGTCAAGGTCGATAAAACCACGGTCGACCAGCACAACGTCGTCTGAGTTAGCCAGGCGCAGGGGAGTCAGCAGATGATAACCAGGGCGGTTTTCCCAAACTTGGTTGCGCAGCAAAATCTCCTGCTGCGCGATATACACCCCACGCGCTACCACCTGGCGGTATTCCATCTCGTACAGATCTTCCGCCAAAAACGGTCCATTGAGCTCCAGGGGCGGGGCTTTTATCTGGGCTTCTACGCGGGCGTTGAACGCCCTCCGCTCCGCCAGCCGGTCGATCTGCCAGACTCCCAGGCGCGCCATCACGCCCACAGCCGCCACGACCAGGAGGGTGGTGATCAACCAACGGGGAGTGAAAAATTTGCGCATCATCCGGTGTCTTCCTTCTCGAAAAACGGCGGCCGATGACCACCCCTTGTGTCATTTCGACCGCCATTGAAAATTCAATTCGAATGATTCAAGTGCCAGCCCAGGCAGGTGCCTTGCTTTTCCTGGGCAGTTTGCCCGCAGTGGCTGCCACACTGCGGGCAACTGCACCCTCAGGAGAAGCATTCCCACTCAATCATCCACCTTACTTTCTAAATTATAAGAAAAGCCACCAGGGCAGACAATCACCACCCGCTCAACCAGGCAGGTGAATAAACGACGGCAGAAGGGTGATTGGATAGGTCACCCGATATAAACCGGCTAAGTTTCGCGCTTTCGGGTGGGGATGAGATAGCTGTAAACAGCCAGCATCATGCCGGTCGGCAGGCCAATCGCCAGGATGCCCTGGAAGCGCGTGTCACTTGTCACCCGCGGGCGAACATCCAGCCCGATATATTTGGTCGGCTGAAACGTACATTCGTAGGAATAGCGGTCTGCTCGCTCAAGCAGAAGAACACTGCTGGTACTGGGCGGCACCCACAGCGGGCCGAGCTGGTGCGCGACCACATCTTCATTCTTGACAACCAGCAGGTCGCCCTCGACGAACACCATATCGGTCGGCAGCGATCGGTTGTAGACGCCTTCCTCTACCTGCGCGGCCGTGCCATAGGGAATCACAATCTCTACCCGTTCTGGCTGGCGGTCAACCGTCTGTTTCTGCCCCAGAGACTGGAAAGAAGCTTCGCTCAGCAACCAGCCAAAGGCAACTCCGAGCAAGATCCCCAGTCCGGCCCGGATAAAGAAATCGGCCAGTTTCGACTTTACAAACATCAGGAACCTGCCTGCTTCAACAAATAACGGACATCTTGCAGCATGTCATCGATTGGGGTTCCAAAAGCGTACGTCAGGCGCAGGTTCCCGGCCGGGTCAATCAGGTATACCCGGGCCGTATGATCCACCAGGTACCCGGCTGCCGAGTCGGTCTCGCTAATCGCCCGATAAACCCCATAACTTTTCCAGACCGGCTCCAACGCTTCTTCACTGCCAGTCAGCCCAATAAAAGACGGGTCAAAAGCAGCGACATATTTTCCCATTCGCTCAGGTGTATCACGTTGTGGATCGACCGTGATGAAGACATAGCGGATCGACTCAGCCTGTTCGGACAGGCGAGGATCGGCCTGCAGCCGCCGGCGGATTTCTCGCATTTCACCCAGCGTGGCAGGGCAGACGTCCGGGCAGGTGGTATAGCCGAAAAAGACCAGCACCAGGCTGCCGCGATGATCCCGCAGGGTAAAATCCTCCCCGCTTGCATCGGTCAGGGTAAAATCAGCCGCCGGGATGGCCGGGTCGATGGCCGACCCACGGAAGGTATAAGGCCGGTTGAGCGTCAAAACGGCAACCAGAGCCAGGCCAAGCAGAAGGCCAGCACCCGCCCAAAGCACAGAACGCGACATCCTCAAATCCTCCTGGCCTGCCTCGGTTTGTGTGAGCAGGATTTGCGCACACAAACCGAAGCAAGATCGGAAGAGCACACGTCTGAACTCCAGTCACCGCTCATTATCT
>CAZBDC010000088.1:0-21181 GCA_964490575.1 uncultured Anaerolineaceae bacterium
TGACTCACCACTTTTGTTAAGGTTCAGGATTTTACAGAAACAATGTTACACCAACATATTTTTGTCGGGAATCGTGGAGGTACTGTCAGAAAAAACCTTACATTATTGACCGCATTGAAATATAATGAGTTGATCGAACCAGCGTTTAAAAAAGGATGGTTATGGAATCCTTTCATGACATACCTCACTTTACAGACGCAAAGCCAGATTTGATGGTTTTGCAGCAAAGGCGAGAGCTTGCGATCCTTAATGCAATTTTTGAAGTGATCAGCAGCACCAATAATTTGAAAGAAACACTGGAAAGAGCTCTGGACTTCATCCTGTCATTCATTGATTTGGCAGTAGGTTGGGTGTGCCTGTTGGAGCAGGAAGGAACCTGCTTTTCGTTCGTGGGGTATAAAGGATTGTGTTTTGCAAATGGAGATGGCGGGCCAACTCCCTGCCTGGCGCATTGTGTTTGTGACCGGGTGCGGAGAACAAAAGATGTGGTTGTTGTCACAAAGCTTAGTCAGGACTGCCCACTCCAATCATTAGACAAGGCGGGTGTACAGCAGGTTTCGGGACATGTATCGGTGCCGCTCTCAGTGAAAGGGCGGATTGTGGGGCAGTTGAATATTGCCTTTCGTGACCCGGGCCAGGTCGATGCAAATGACATTGAACTGCTCCGTACCATTGGCCCGCAGCTGGCGGTTGCCATTGAGAATGCCCGTTTGTGGGGCGAACTGCAGCACAAAGAGAAAATGCGCACTGAACTGCTTAAAAAGGTTGTCTCTGCCCAGGAAGAAGAACGGAGACGAATTTCGTGTGAGTTGCATGATGAAATGGGCCAGAATTTAACCTCGATGTTGATCGGGCTAAAGATTTTGTGGAATTTAAAAAGAGATGAACAGTCATCTGAGATCATCCATAACCTGTGCCAGACCGTTTCGGGCATGATTACTTCGATCCACGACATGGCGCTTGAACTCCGGCCAGCTGTGTTGGACGATCTGGGACTTGAGGCTGCTCTTTCTCAGCTCTTTAAGGAAAGCCCGGCTAGACTGGGAATTAAAGTGGATTTTGAAGTGGTTGGTATGAATAATCATCGCCTGGCCCGTGAGGTGGAAACGACTCTCTACCGAATCGCGCAGGAATCGCTTACCAATGTTGCCCGGCATTCAAAAGCAGAGAAAGCCAGTGTTGTGCTCCGCCTGGGTGAAAAATCGATTGTCTTGATTGTTGAAGATAATGGAATAGGTTTTGATCCCCGGGAAATAAGCCAGGAACAGAGTCACATGAAGCGGCTGGGTTTATATGGGATGGAAGAACGGGCTGCCCTGGTGGGAGGCTCACTGACGGTTGAATCGAAACCAGGCATGGGGACAACGGTTTTCGTTGAGGTTCCCCTGCGAATAGAAGATGGACAAACATGATGGAGCCCATAAGTATCTTTCTTGCGGATGATCATGCAGTTCTACGGGCCGGGTTGAGAATGTTGTTGAATGCAGAGCCGGATTTAACAGTCGTCGGCGAGGCCGGGGATATTCTCCAGACTGGAGAGAGTCTGGAACGTCTGCAACCCGATGTGGTCCTGTTGGATGTTTCGATGCCGGGGATCAATGGCCTGGAAGGATTAGCTGGCCTTATCCAGAAATCACCCCAGAGCCGCTTCTTGATCTTAACGATGCACAACAACGAGCAGTATCTGCGTCGGGCCCTTTCACAAGGCGCGGCGGGTTACGTCTTAAAACAGGCAGCGAATGATGATTTGCTTTCAGCCATCCGGGTGGTATACCAGGGAGGAACTTACCTCCATCCAACTCATCGTGCAATCCTCTTTGAGGATGCGGCTGTTGAGAAAGTCCAACTCAATTCGGAAGGGGAAATTGACTCGGTGGATGAGGATTTTCTGAGCAAGCTCAGCCCTCGTGAGAATGAAATTCTTGAGTTGATAGCGATGGGTTATACCAACCGCCAGGCTGCGGAGAAACTTTTCCTGAGCGAGAAAACCATCGAGACGTACAAGGCCAGGCTGATGAACAAGCTAGGGTTGCACAGTCGGGTTGAATTGGTCCGTTTTGCTCTCCAACAAGGAATAATAAAATCATAGGCAGCATGAAAATTTGGTTTGATGGTTTATAAAGACGAAAAGCCTGAATAACCTCTAAAAATTGCGGCTTCTGAATGTTCGGGGCCGCTTTTGGTTGTTAAGAAGTGGTCATTGCGGGATGATTTTATGCTGAAATCGAAACCATCCTCAGTATCCGGGGTTTTGAAGGGTGAAGAGCTTTTCCCATGAATATTTTGGGTTATGAACCCTTCTACAATCGCAGTGATCGTTTCTACTGCCAGGTTTTCACTCAGGAGGTACCCGGACATGACTCGTAAACCGCAGCTTGGCGCGGAGCACATAAACAAAAAGATAAAAACGACCCCAATCGCGATCATTGGTATTGGCTCGATATTTCCCCAGGCGCGAAGCTCTCAGGAGTACTGGGACAACATCTTACGAAAAATCGACTGCGTGACCGATGTGCCGTCTTCTCATTGGAAGATTGAGGATTATTACGATCCTGACCCCGCTGCGCCGGACAAGAGCTATTGCAAACGCGGCGCTTTTCTCCCTGATGTCGACTTTGACCCGATGGAATTTGGCCTGCCGCCAAATATTCTGGAAGTTACTGACGTATCTCAACTCTTATCGCTGGTGGTGGCCAGGGACGCTTTAGAAGATGCAGGGTACGGTGAGGACCGCCAGTTTGACCGCGAGCATACCGGCTGCATTTTGGGCTTCGTGGGAACATCTTCCAAGCTGTTTACTCCGCTGATGACGCGTTTGCAGTACCCGGTCTGGGAAAAGGTGCTGCGCAGCGCCGGCCTCTCCGAGCCCGACACCCGGCGGATCATCGAGAAAATCAAACTGGCTTATGTCGGGTGGGAGGAAAATTCCTTTCCCGGGGCAATAGGCAACGTGGTAGCCGGGAGAATCTGCAATCGTTTTGACCTGGGTGGGACCAACTGTGTGGTCGATGCGGCCTGCGCCAGCTCGCTGGCGGCGATCAAGATGGCAGTAGGAGAACTGATCGAGGGCCGGGCCGATATGATGCTGACCGGCGGTGTGGACACGGATAACTCGATCAATTCCTACATGTGTTTTAGCAAGACGCCGGCCTTCACGCGGAAAGAGAATGTGCGCCCCTTTGACGCCGAATCGGGCGGTATGATGGTCGGCGAGGGGTTGGGAATGATCGTTCTCAAGCGGCTGGAGGACGCCGAGCGGGATGGCGACCGCATCTACGCGGTAATCAAGGCGATTGGCACTTCCAGCGATGGACGGTTCAAAAGCATTTATGCGCCTCGCCCCCTCGGGCAGGCAAAAGCGCTGCGCCGGGCTTATGATGAGGCCGGTTTTGCGCCAGGATCGGTGGGCCTGATCGAGGCGCATGGCACCGGCACCATGGCGGGCGACCCGGCTGAGTTCGAGGGCTTAAAGGAGGTCTTCGGCCAGGATAACCCGCGCAAACAATCCATCGCGCTGGGCAGCGTCAAGTCCCAAATTGCTCATACGAAGGCTGCAGCGGGCGCCGCCAGCCTGATCAAGACGGCCCTGGCTCTTTATCATAAAGTTCTGCCGCCGACGATTAACGTGAGCAAGCCCAACCCACGCTTTGGCATCGAAGATACGCCGTTTTACCTGAATACCGAACCGCGCCCGTGGATCCGGGCAAAGAGCAGCCAGCCGCGGCGGGCAGGCGTCAGTTCATTTGGCTTTGGCGGGACAAACTACCACGTGGTCCTGGAGGAACACGAAGGCGAACAGCAGGGCGCTTACCGGATCAACCGGGTGGCGCAGCCGGTGCTGCTGTTCGCACCAGACCCGGCCCAGCTCCTGACTGTTTGCAGGCAGGCGCTGAACTCCCTGGAAGAGGAAGCGGCAGGGCTTCATTTTCGCAACCTGGTCCAGGCCAGCCGTGGATTATCGATCGCGCCAGAGGCGGCTCGGGTGGGTTTTGTAGCCGAGACGGTCGATGAAGCTCACCAGGCGTTGCAGATTTGCGTCGAGCAGTTGGCTGGGAAAGCCCAGCCGGAAAGCTGGGAGCACCCCAAGGGAATTTTTTACCGCCGCAGCGGTTTCGAGCCGCGTGGGAAAGTTGTGGCGCTGTTCTCCGGGCAGGGATCGCAGTACCTGGAGATGGGACGCGAACTGGCAGTTAACTTCCCGCCTGTACGCGAAGTATTTGGGGCGATGGACGAACAGTTCCTGGCAGAGGGCCTGGAACCGCTGTCTGCCCGCGTTTTTCCGCGCCCGGTATTCTCAAACAAGGAACGCGAAGCGCTGTCAGAAACGCTGACCCGCACAGAGCATGCCCAGCCGGCTATCGGATCGTTGAGCGTTGGACTGTATAAACTGCTCGAGGAAGCCGGTTTCCAGGCGGATTTTACAGCCGGGCACAGTTTTGGCGAGCTGACTGCCCTGTGGGCCGCCGGTGTGCTGAGCGAGGCCGACTATTATATGCTCGCTAAAGCGCGCGGCAAAGCGATGGCCCCACCGGCTGATCCTGCCTTTGATGCTGGGACGATGGTGGCGGTCAAGGGAGATGTGGAAAGAGTCCGGGATGTGCTGAGAGAGGATCCTGAGGTCACCCTGGCTAACTGGAACGCCAACAACCAGGTGGTCATCGCCGGATCAAAACCGGCCATGGCCCGCGCCAGGGAACGGTTGGAGCAACAGGGGTTCCAGACCATACCGCTGCCTGTTTCGGCGGCTTTCCACACACCGCTGGTAGAGCACGCTCAGAAACCGTTTGCGGGTGCGATCCGGAGGGCAAAATTCAAGCGCCCGGCGAAACAGGTGTTTTCAAACAGCACCGGGGGCCCGCACGCTGAGGATCCAGAGGCGATCCGGAAAGCGTTAAGCGAGCATATTCTCAAGCCGGTCCTTTTCCGCGACGAGATCGAAGCCATTTATGCGGCCGGGGGGACAATTTTCGTCGAGTTTGGCCCGAAGAACATTTTGACCAACCTGGTTGGAAATATCCTGGCCGGCCGGCCTCACCTGGCGGTGGCGCTCAATCCGGGCGCGAAAAAGGACAGCGACCGCCAACTGCGCGAGGCGGTAATGGCGCTGCGCGTGGCGGGGCTACCGTTGACAGGCTTCGATCCATACCAGGCGGAAATCCGCCGGCCGGAGCCGCGGAAGAAGAGCCCGGTAACCGTCCGGTTGAATGGCGGGTATTACGTTTCGGAAAAGACTCGCGCTGCTTTTGAGAAAGCGCTTGCCGATGGTTTTCGCGTTAACCTGCCGGGGAGCGCCGGCAGCCCGGCAGAAAACAACCAGGTTTCTGAAGCGGTAGGGCCATCCACGCCAGATGTCGCGCCGGTCCCTTCACAGCCGGCAGCAGTCCCGTCATCCAACAATTTATCCCTTACAGGTGGAGCAGTAAACGTGACTCAACAATCCTCATCTGATTTTGACTCGATTCTGGCTGCGTACCAGGGGCACCAGTCCGATACGTTGCGCCTGCACGAACAGTATTTGCGCACGGAGGAGGAGTATGTGCGGGCTTTTGCCCATTTGATCCAGCTCCAGGCCGACCTGGTCAGCAATAGCGGAAGTGGATCGGCCAATGGGCTTCAGGCGGTACTGCCGTTGTTCGAGAGCCTGGAACGCAGCATGACCCGCTTTCACGAACACCAGGCCGAGACCCTGCGCGTACACGAGCGCTATCTGGATATGCAGGAGCGTTTTTCGCAAACCTTCGCTCAGGGCATTCAGCAAGCTGCTCAGGCTCCGGTTGGCGGGTTGTCGCAGCCGGCGGCGGTGGAACAGCCGGCGGCGGTGAGACATCCGGCTGACATATGGCCGGCCCCAACCGGCGCGCATAAATCGAATGGGGCCAGCAGCGCCCCATCGACTCATGTTGCTCCGGGGAAAAATAATGGTTCGCAGCCTGCGCCGGTGTTTGTCCAACCCGGACCACCCAGGCCGGTTGAAGCGGCAACGCTGGCTGCTCCCGCGCCTGCCGCTATGGCCCACCCCGCACCGGCTGCCCCAGTGCCCGTTATGGCCCAGCCTACCCCGGCTGCGATTGAGCCCACCCGCATAAACGTTGAGGGGCTGACCCAGGCTTTGCTGTCAATCGTCAGCGAAAAGACCGGTTACCCGGTCGAAACCCTCCAGCTCGATATGGATATGGAGGCCGACCTGGGCATCGACTCGATCAAGCGGGTCGAAATCCTGGGCGCCATGCAGGACCAGTTCCCCGAACTACCCAGGGTTGAGACGGCTGAACTGGGCGAAATGCGGACCCTGGAGCAAATTGTCAGCAAAATGGCCGCCAGCTTTTCTTCACAGGCTGGCGCGGGTGGGTTGGAGGTTGCTCCCGCCGCGGCTGGTACACAACCTGCGCCAGCCAAAGCGCCGGGCGCCGGGGTTGAAGAACTGACCCAGGCCTTGCTGGCGATCGTCAGTGAAAAGACCGGCTACCCGGTTGAAACCCTCGAACTGGATATGGATATGGAGGCTGACCTGGGCATCGACTCAATCAAGCGGGTCGAAATCCTGGGCGCCATGCAGGACCAGTTTCCCGAACTGCCCAGGGTTGAGACGGCTGAACTGGCCGAGATGCGAACGTTAGGCCAGATTATCCAACAGATGAGCCGGATCGAATCCGGTGACCAAGCCGCGCCGGCCGGGGAGACGGCGCAGCCTTTCCCTTTTGACCTGGTTGAAGAACCAGGCGTCGAACAGGGTGTGGTTGTGCGCAAGCTGCTCCCACCGCCTGACAGCCTGGATTTTCGCCTGCCAGACGGTCATGTTGGCCTGCTGACAGATGACGGCACCCCCCTCACCGCTGAGCTGGCCCAGGCGCTGCTTGACCTGGGCTGGCAAGTCGTCGTGCTGCGCTTCCCATACCAGGCGAACCCGGACCGGCAGCCGCTGCCGGAGGGAGTCCATGCTGTCGAGCTGGCTGAGCCTGGCGAGACGGCGCTGGAGACCTGCCTGAGCGAGGCGGCCGGGCAGTTTGGCCCGCCGGCCGCTTTCATCCACCTGTCGCCGGGCGGGCAGACCGGGCAGTCTGGCGGGCTCGACTTTCTTGAAAGCGACAAAATGTTGCTCAAGCTGGTGTTCCTGGCTGCCAAACACCTCAAAGCTCCCCTGGTCCGGGCGGCCGAGCTGGGCTGGGCGGGATTTATGACCGTCACCCGCCTGGATGGAAACTTTGGACTTGGAGATGCGCCGGATTATTCGCCGGTGGCCGGCGGGTTGTTTGGCCTGGTTAAGACGCTCAACCTGGAATGGGATTCGGTCTTCTGCCGGGCGGTGGATCTCAGCCCGCAGTTGAGCACTTCACAAGCCGTAGCGCATATCCTGGCGGAGCTGCATGATCCCAACCGCCTGTTGACCGAAGTTGGGTATAACCTGACCGAACGCTCCACCCTTTCGCTGGCCCAGCCGGCGGCAGTAGGAGTTCCGGTTACGGGAGGAAAGATATGAACGGTATGAACCTGGTTCGTGAAGATTCGGTGGTCCTGGTGAGCGGTGGCGCGCGGGGGATCACAGCGCGCTGCGTGGTTCGCCTGGCTGAACGCGCTCATTGTAAGTTTATCCTGTTAGGGCGTTCGGCGTCCGCGATACCTGCGTACGGATTCGAGGTCGGTGGGTGTGACGATGCGGAGCTCAAGCGCCGGATCGCCGGCGACCTGCTTGCTAGAGGCGAGAAACCCACCCCGGTGCGCATCCAGAAAATATTTTCAACCATCCGTTCCAGCCGGGAGATCCAGGAAACACTGCGAGAGGTAGAACAGGCCGGCGGGCAGGCAGAATATGTGCAGGTGGACGTGGCCGACCCGGGGCTGGCGGAAAAATTGTCTGGGCCGGTTGCGCGAATGGGGCCGGTAACCGGGATGATTCATGGGGCGGGAACCCTGGTCGACAAGCTGATTGAGAAGAAAACAGAGAATGATTTCGAGATGGTTTATACGCCCAAGGTGGCCGGGCTGGATACCATGCTGCGCAGCATTGACGCGAAACGCCTGGATTTCCTGGTCTTGTTTTCATCCATTGTCGGTTTCTTTGGCAATGTCGGTCAAGCGGATTATGCTATCGCGAATGAAATCCTCAACAAGTCGGCTTACTTGCTGAAGCGCAGGCTGCCAGACTGCCATGTCATCTCATTTAACTGGGGTCCCTGGGATTCGGGCATGGTTACGCCCGAGTTGAAGAAGATGTTCGAATCCCGCCATGTCGAAGTGATTCCCACCGAGGTGGGCGCGCGCATGTTGGTGGATGCATTAATGCCTTCCGGCCTGCAAAATGGGGTGGCGCCTGGCCAGGGGGCGACCCAGGTGGTGGTAGGGAGCGTGCCGGTGCGCCCTGCCAGTCGGATCGAGTCTGGCCTGCGCCAGTACCAGATCCACCGGCGCCTGAAATCAGACGACAACCCCTTCCTGTTTGATCATATGATCGGCGATTACCCGGTCCTGCCGGCAACCTGTGCAGCATCCTGGGCGGCCTACAGCTGTGAGCAGTTGTACCCGGGTTACCGCTTCTTCTCTCTGGAGAATTACCGGGTGTTGAAGGGGATCGTTTTTAATGACAGCCTGGCTGAAGAACATACCCTGGACTTGAAGGAAGTGGAAAAATCGGCTGAGAAGATCGTTTTTGATGCCCTGGTGTGGAGCAAAAACGACAAAGGCCGGGTGATTTACCATTACAGCGTGCGCGTGACGCTGATGCGTGAAACGCCCGCTGCCCCTGTCTCCGAGCTTGCGGTTGGCGAAGCAGGCGAGGCGATTCCCGGGAGTATGCTCTATCAAAATGGTACGCTGTTCCACGGCCCTTCGTTTCAGGGCGTCGAACGAGTGCTGCATATCAGCCGTGGTAAGCTGGTGATGCAGGTGGTCCTTCCGCACCTCGAAGATCGCATCCAGGGCCAATTCCCGGCGTACACGGCCAACCCTTTCATTTACGATGCGATTGTCCAAAGCCTGCTGATCTGGGCGCAGTATTTCTACCAGGCGCCCTGCTTGCCCTCCAGCCTGCGCCGGTTGGAGCAGTTTATGCCGGTACCATTTGATGTACCTTGCAGGGTCACCATGGAGATCGAAACCCAGTCCAGCAGCGCGGTGGTGGCGAATTTGTTGGTACAGGATAACCAGGGCCGTACCTATGTCCGCCTGGATGGCCTGGAAGGGACGATCAGCCCGCATCTGAACCGTTTTATCGGGCGTAAAGCATAGAGCAGACGATCATGGGATCGGAAATGCAGCTTTTTGAACCACTGGCAGTGGTTGGTCTGGCCGCTGCCTGGGGGGGATGCGATTGCCTGGAGGATTTTGAGCGCCTGGTCTTCGAAGGTGGGCCTCGCCAGGTTGTGCCTCTGCCGCCTGCCGGTGAAGAAGTGGCGGCACCGGTGAAGGTTCAGCCAGTTGGAGAAGCTTTGCTGGCAAAAGCGGCGAGACAGGCCCTTCAGGATGCGAACCTGGCGCCCGAAGATCTGAAAGGTTTGCGCGTGGCGCTGCTGGCGGCGGACTGCCGGCTCGCCGGGTATCCTGGGGAATGGGCCAGCTTGGCCGAGGACTTATCGGGCCATCCCAACCCACTGGTGGGCGCGCTCGAACGATCTACGGCTTTGCTTAAATCGGGTGAGGCCGATGTGGTGGTGTTTATGGCCGGAAGCGATTGGAGCCGCTTGCCAGAGGTTGTGGCGTTGAACCAGGCCCAGCCTGGGATGGGTTTCGACCGCGATACACATGGGTGGCGCCTGGGTGAAGGCGCCGGGGCAGTCGTCTGGATGAAGGTTGGCCAGGCGGTGCAGCAGGGCCGGCGGATCTATGCGGTCGTCCGCGCTGCGGCTGCCATGGGCGGCCAGGCCGTGCAGCAGGACGCGGGGATGCCATCAATTGGGCGGCTGCCGGTAGTGCCTTCTTTACAAGACGTCCGCAACTGCTGCCAGGCTGCATTGACGTCGGCTGGCGTAACAGCCGGACAGGTGGGTTATCTGGACGCGTTTGCAAGCGGGCAAGACGCGCTAGATGGGGCCGAGATTGCCGGCATGGTGCAGGCGTATCGCCAGCCACAGCAGGACCTGACCACAGCCTTGGGCAGCGGGCAGGCAAACATTGGCTACCTGGGGGCGGCGGCCGGGCTGGCTGGGCTCGTTCAGGCGGCCCTGTGCCTGTATCGGCGGACGATCCCCGGCCTGCCCGGTTGGGCAGCGCCGAAGCTGCCGGCGCTTTGGCGCGGTGCGCCGTTCTACGTCCCAGCCGAGTCGCGCCCCTGGTTTGAGAGGAAGCCGGGCCTGGGCCGGTTGGCCGGCCTGAACGTTGTGGGATTGAATGGGTCCTTCGCACACCTGGTCCTGGGCGAAGGGCCTGGCCAGCCTGCGCGTGCGGGTCAGACCCGGGTTCGAGGTGGTTTTCACCTGTTCCCCCTGGCCGGCGATACCCCGGCCGAACTGGCTGGCGGGTTGCGCGAGCTGCGCCGGTCCCTGATGCTTGCGATTGACTTAAACGGCCTGGCCGCTGAATATTATGAAGCCACTCTGCCGGGTGGGCAGTCGACGCGGGCAATGGCCATTGTTGGCCACCATCCTGAAGAACTGCTACGCGAGATCGACCTGGCGTTAAACGCGCTGCCCGCGGCATTTGAAAATGAAACGGAATGGCAGACCCCCCTGGGAAGCTACTTTACGCCCCGGCCGGCCGGCCGCCTGGGTGGGGTGGCGCTGGTGTACCCGGGCGCTTTTAACTCGTATCCCGGGGTTGGGAAGGATCTTTTCCGCCTGTTCCCTGGGCTGTACCGGCGCTGGGATGAGCTGACCGTTGACCTGGGATCTGTATTCCGGGAACGGTTTCTCTATCCTCGCAGCCTGGCGGCTTTTTCAAGCGCTGACCTGGCTCAATTAGAAACCAGCCTGCTCGGCGATCCCATCGCGATGTTGGTTTCCGGCACGGCGCTGGCCGTCACATATACTTACATTTTGCAGCAGGTGTTCGCGGTCCAACCGGAAGCCGCTTTTGGCTACAGCCTGGGCGAGAACAGCATGATGTATGCTGCAGGGGTCTGGGCACAGGGCGACGCGGCCTCAGCGCGCCTGCAAGAATCTGGAACCTTTCGGGTGCGGTTGGCCGGGCCGCAGCTGACGCTCCGCGAGTATTGGGGCTTAGAAACAGCCCGGGACGCTGCGCCCGGCCAGCGCCTGTGGGCCAATTACCTGGTAATGGCAGCGCCAGAAAAAGTCCAGCAAGCCCTGGCGCGTGAGAAGCGCGTATACCTGACGCATATCAACACGCCTCGCCAGGTGGTGATTGGTGGGGACCCGGACGCCTGCCAGCGCGTGCTGGCCGATCTCCGCTGCTCTTCTTTGCAGGCTCCCTTCGATTATGCCCTGCATTGTGAGGTGATCCGTTCGGAGTACGCGGCTTTGGCCGACCTGCACAACTGGCCGATCGAGCGAGATCCCGGACTGCGCATGTACACCGCGGCGGATTACGCTCCTCTTGAGCTTGAGCAGGCCGAGGTTTCCGGGAAATTGGCCCATATGCTGACCACGCCGCTGGATTTCCCGCGCCTAGTCCGGCGCGTGTATGATGACGGTGCGCGTGTATTTATCGAGGCCGGCGCGGGGAGCAACTGCGCGCGGTGGATCGCTGAGACTCTGAAAGGCAGCCCGCACCTGGCGCTTTCGATGAACCGGCGCGGGACAGACGATTATCACACCCTGGTTCGTATGCTGGCGCGCCTGTACAGCCACCGGGTTCCGATGGATCTTTCGGCGCTGTACCTGCCGGCGACGGAGAAGGTGAGGGATAAATGATATCTGACAAAAATTCGGGTTATCCAGGCAGCACGCTCGTGCGACTGCTGGCCGAAAGCGCGCAGCGCAACCATGCGGCGCATGACCATTTTTTGCAGCATCGCAGGGCTGGGATGGATGACCTGCGTTCAATCATCGAACTGCAAATTAAGGCCGTCCAACCGAGGCCGGCGAGTCATGATGCGCCAACTCTGTTTGACAGCGCACAGTTAGATGCCTTTGGGGCAGGCCGGTTTTCGGACTGCCTGGGTGAAGCGTTTCGAAAATACGATGGGCGGCGCATTCCCAGGATCCCAAATGGGGATCTAAAGATGATGAGCCGGGTCGTCGCGATCGAAGGGACGCCGCGTGATTTCAAGCAACCCGCCAGCGTAACGGCGGCGTATGATGTTCCCATGGATGCCTGGTACCTGCGGGATAACCCCTCGGGGGAAATTCCCTATGCGCTGTGGATGGAAATCGCGCTTCAGCCATGCGGGTTTCTTTCGGCCTATCTCGATTCGTATGCATTGGTCGACTCGGATGAGTTCTTTTTCCGCAACCTGGACGGCAGCGCATGCCTGAAGGCCGTGGGGGATGTCCGCGGGCAAACCCTCACCACCCGGGCGCGCTTGCTGTCCAGCGCAACCAGCGGTGGCACGGTTATTCAGCAGTTCGACTTCACCGTGATGGGTGGCGGGCAGGTGCTTTTTGAGGGTGAGTCAACTTTTGGTTATTTCATCGCGAAAAAGATGGCGGCCCAGGTGGGGTTGGATGGGGGAAAGAAGGTTCAACCCTGGCTGGTTTCTTCTGGTGGGCCGGGTTCCCGGGTTGGAACACTGGACGCCGGCCGTTACCGGGGTGGGGCACCCGGGCAGGTCCCTTTGCCCCTGGCGCGCGGCAGGCTGGCGATCATCAAGCAGGCAAGCGTGGATGTGGATGGGGGCGCGCATGGGCGGGGATACCTGTATGCCAGCCAGCCTATCGATCCTCAAAACTGGTATTTTCCCTACCACTTTACCGATGACCCGGTGATGCCTGGTTCCCTGGGGGTCGAAGCTGTCCTGGAAGGCGTAAAAGTTCTGGCGTTAGCGAAGGGGTTGGAGAACGGGTTCCGCGCGCCGCGATTTGCGCTGGCGAGCGAAACATGCACTTCCTGGCGTTACCGGGGTCAAATTACTCCGGAACACAGGCGGATGGAACTGGAAGTTCATCTTCGTGAAGCTACCCAGAATGAAGCAGGCCTCACGCTTTTCGCGGATGCCAGTGTTTGGATCGACGGCCTGCGAATTTACGAAGTCAAAAATGCATTGGTCCGGATGATGGAGTGAAGCAGAATGGAAACCAATATTATGGATAAAGTAAAAGCCAATCAACAGGGCCTTCGCGCGCCTGCCGGCGTTGACGGCGGGCTGACCTGGCAGGGATCGCCCGAAGAAATTGCTTTCGATGAGGAATCGGTGTACCAGGCATTGATGTGCCTGGAGGATACCCTGTTCGTCATCCGTGTACAGGACCAGGTGGGCATTGCCAGAACGGGTGAAATTGGAGTGCGGCGGCCTGGGGCAGGGGTAGGGAGCGAGGTGTTGGCTGTTCTCCCGCCTGCGCCGGCTGCCCGGTTGGGGGAGAGCGACTTCAACGACGCTTATGGAACCCGCTACACGTATTACGGCGGCGCAATGGCCAGCGCGATTGCGTCAGTAGAAATGGTGGTGGCTTTAGGTAAAGGCGGTTTCCTGGGTTCGTTTGGCGCGGCCGGCCTGCCGCCCGCCAGGCTGGAGACTGCCATTCAGCAGATCCAGGCAGCCCTGCCTGATGGCCCCTATGCTTTCAACCTGATCCACAGCCCGCATGAGGAAGCGCTCGAGCGGCGGGCGGTTGAGCTTTACCTGCAGTACGGCGTGCCGGCCGTGGAAGCGTCGGCGTTCCTTGACCTTACGCCGCATATTGTCCACTACCGGGCTGCCGGACTGGAGGTGGACTCTGCGGGCAAGGTCCAGATGAAGAACCGGGTTATCGCCAAGCTGTCGCGGCGCGAGGTGGCGAGTAAGTTCATGCAGCCGGCCCCGGCCGGCCTGCTGGATCAACTGCATCGCGATGGCAAGATCAGCGAACTCCAGGCGAACCTGGCCCGGCAGGTACCGGTCGCTGACGATGTGACGGTCGAGGCCGATTCGGGCGGGCATACAGATAACCGTCCGCTGGTCTGCCTGATGCCGGCTATGCTGGCGCTGCGGGATGAAATCCAGGCCAGGTACGGGTACGAACAGCCGGTGCGGGTGGGCGCGGCGGGTGGCATCAGCACGCCTGCCTCGGCCCTGGCAGCGTATGTCATGGGGGCTGCCTACATTGCGACCGGGACGGTCAACCAGGCCTGCCAGGAATCGGGCGCCTGCGATTACACCAAAGGCCTGCTGGCGAAGGCCAGCATGGCAGACGTGATGATGGCCCCTTCGGCAGATATGTTCGAAATGGGCGTCAAGGTGCAGGTGTTGAAGACCGGTACGATGTTCCCCATGCGCGCAACCCGGCTGTATGAGCTGTACACAAAATATGACGCGATTGAGGCAATCCCGGTGGAAGAGCGCGAGAAGCTCGAAAAACAAGTATTCAGGCGCAGCCTGGATGAAGTGTGGGCTGAAACTGTGAAATTCTTCAGCGAGCGAGACCCCGAGCAGATTACTCGTGCCAATCAGAATCCGAAGCGTAAAATGGCGCTGGTCTTCCGCTGGTATCTCGGGCTCTCGTCGCGCTGGTCAGCCACCGGTGAGAAGGGGCGCGAGTTGGATTACCAGATCTGGTGTGGTCCTTCGATTGGCGCTTTCAACGATTGGACCCGCGGAACCTACCTGGCGGAACCGCACAACCGTAAGATTGTTGATGTAGCGCTGCATATCTTGACCGGCGCGGCTTACCTTTCACGAATCTACAGCCTGCGCAGCGTGGGAATCCAGGTCCCGGCCCGGCTGGCCTCTTACTATCCACAGTCCCCGTTAGCTGGCTGAGCGAAGCGCAGAATTTGATACCTTTTGATGCTATTCCGAGCTTTTAATTAACCGAAATGGCTTGAATAAAGTTTTCAGACTCTGTTTGTTTTATGTGGGCGACGCAGTCGCCCACTAAAACGATCCAAGGATCAAAACAGGACGGGTTTGCAATTGTTGGTAGGAATTTACAAAGGAGTGTCCTAAACAAATGGAAGCAAAAAAGCAACTGGATGCCATGCGCCAGAAAGCGCTCCTGGGCGGGGGGCAGGCACAGATTGAACGACAACATGCCAAGGGCAAGCTGACAGCCCGTGAACGGATTGAGCTTTTATTGGATCCGGATACCTTTGTCGAAACGGACGCTTTCGTCACCCACCGGGCAAGCGGGTTCGGGATGGAGAATAATCATCCTTTGACTGATGGCGTGGTGACCGGGTGGGGTAAGGTTGATGGGCGGACGGTGTATGTGTTTGCCCAGGACTTCACGATCCTGGGTGGCTCTTTAGGAGAGGCGCATGGGCAGAAGATTGCCAAGCTGATGGACCTGGCCTATCAGAACGGGGCGCCACTCATCGGCCTAAACGACTCGGGCGGCGCGCGCATCCAGGAAGGCGTTGATTCCCTGGCAGCCTATGGCGAAATTTTCTTCCGTAATACGCGCGCGTCGGGGGTGATCCCGCAACTCTCTGTCATCCTGGGGCCGTGCGCTGGTGGGGCAGTCTATTCCCCCGGCATTACCGATTTTGTTTTTATGACCGAGAAGACTTCCTACATGTTCATCACCGGCCCTGAGGTAATCAAAGCGGTTACCCACGAGCAGGTTGATTTTGACACCTTGGGCAGCGCGGCGGTGCACCACGGGCAGAGCGGTGTGGCCCATTTCACCGGGTCGGATGAGGAAACCACCTTGGCGCAGGTTCGCGAGCTCTTATCTTATCTGCCGCCCAATAATCTTACCCCGCCGCCTTACCGCCAGCCTTCGGATGACCGGCGGCGTCTCACGCCAGAACTGGACACCGTGGTGCCCCAGGATCCGCAGGCCCCCTACGACGTTCACGATGTGATTGCTGCCCTGGTTGACAGTGGAGAGTTTTTAGAAGTCCAGGCAGACTACGCGCGTAATATCGTGGTTGGCTTTGGCCGGATGGATGGGTTCCCGGTCGGCATCGTCGCCAACCAGCCTGATTTCCTGGCGGGCGTGCTCGACATTGACGCCTCAGACAAGGGCGCGCGTTTCATTCGCTTCTGTGATGCTTTCCATATCCCGCTGGTTACCCTGGTCGATACGCCTGGATTCCTGCCGGGCATCGACCAGGAACATGACGGCATTATCCGCCATGGGGCCAAGATGATATATGCTTATGCAGAAGCCACCGTACCAAAAGTGACCCTGATCCTGCGCAAGGCCTACGGCGGCGCATACATCGTTATGAGCTCCAAGCACCTACGCGCGGATCTGAACTACGCTTATCCCAACGCGGAAATCGCTGTGATGGGACCAGAAGGAGCTGTTTCGATCGTTTTCCGCAAGCAAATTGAAGCGGCTGAGGACCAGTCTGTGGCGCGGGCAGAGAAAACTCGCCAGTACCGCGAAGAGCTGGCGAATCCCTTCGTGGCGGCTTCGCGTGGTTACCTGGATGATGTCATCCTGCCGGCCGACAGCCGCATTCGGCTGATCGCCGCGCTCGAATCGCTGCGTGAAAAACGCCAGGCCACGCCGGCGCGCAAACACGGCAACATTCCCCTGTAGGAGGACTGCCATGAAGGTGCTTGTAGCAAATCGAGGCGAGATTGCCCTGAGGGTCATGCGCACCTGCCGCGAATTGGGGTTTCCCAGCGTGGCGGTGTATTCCGATGCGGATAAGGATTCGGTGCCGGTGCGATATGCCGATGAGAGTGTCTACCTGGGCCCAACGCCCGCGGCCGAAAGCTATTTGAAGATCCCATCTGTTATCGAGGCTGCGCGGAAAAGCGGGGCGGATGCGATCCACCCGGGATACGGCTTCCTGGCTGAAAATGAAGAGTTCGCCCGGGCAGTGGAAGAGGCCGGGATCATCTTCATCGGTCCCCGTTCGGAGACGATCGCCTTAACCGGCGACAAGCTCGCCGCCCGCCGGGCGGCGCGCGAAGCTGGCCTGCCGGTGTTGCCGGGGAAGGATGTGCCGGTCGATGAAATCGTCACCGGTGACCTGGCAGAAGGGGTGACTTTTCCGGTCCTGATTAAGGCCGTTTCGGGTGGGGGTGGGCGAGGGATCCGCCTGGCGCGGACGGCCGAGGAACTGACCCAGATGATGGCCATCGCCCAGCAGGAGGCCCAGGCAGCTTTTGGGGATAACACGGTTTACCTTGAACCGCTGGTCCAAAACGCCCGGCATATTGAGGTGCAGATCCTGGGCGATGGGAATGGGCAGATCCTATACCTGGGCGAGCGGGAGTGCTCGATCCAGCGCCGCCGGCAGAAACTGATCGAGGAAGCGCCGGCTCCCGGGTTGAGCCTGGCGCTGCGCCACCATCTCTACGACGCTGCGCTCACGCTGGCGGAGGCGCTGAACTATCGCAGCCTGGGCACAGTCGAGTTCTTGCTGGATCCACAGGGCCATTTCTATTTCATCGAGATCAACCCGCGCATCCAGGTGGAGCATCCGGTGACGGAGATGGTCACTGGCATTGACCTGGTGAAGGCCCAACTGCTGCTCGCATCGGAAGGCAGGCTGCAGTACAGCCAGGACCAGATCAATTTGAACGGGTGGGCCATCGAAGCGCGCGTGGTGGCCGAGGATCCGAGCCAGGACTTCATGCCGGTCACCGGTGAGATCTCGTATCTGCACGAGCCGGGTGGCCCTGGCATAAGGGTGGACAGCGCTCTTTACGTCGGGATGCCCATTACAGTAAACTATGATTCGATGATCGCTAAGGTGATCGCCTGGGGTGAGGACCGCATCAGCGCCATCCGGCGTTTGCAGCGCGGCCTGAGCGAATATCAGATCGGTGGAGTGCCGACCACCATCGAGTTCCTCTCCAAGATCATCGAAAGTGAAAGTTTTCGGGTTGGGCGGGCTGACACAACCTACCTGGAGAATTTCCAACCGGTTGTGCCCGAAGGTGATGATCTGATCAATCGGGAAGTGGCCCTGGTGGCAGCCTTGCTCGCCCACAGCGAACAAAAATTGTCTGAGCCGGCCCAGGGTGGGGGTAGCACAGGGCTGTGGCGGCTGGCAGCCTGGCGCGAACAGATGCGCGGCGGGGGATAGTAGGGCCCCGCGTACGCCGGCGTAGAAATTGTCGGTTTTGTAATGGGTTCGAAGGGTAACGAATGGATGCAACAGGGGTTTTAGAGTCAGGAGAATAATGACATGGCAACGTACCGTGTAAATGTTGGTAATCGTGATTACGTCGTTGATGTTACAGATGATCAGGTGTCGGTCGATGGCATGCCTATTCAAGCCAGCCTGACCTCGTTGAACAGCGGAGGGCTGGTCCTGCTGCGGAACAACAGCCGCGCGCGTGAAATGCATATCCGGCCGCAAGGCAACAGCGCTTACGCTGTCATGGTGAACGGTCGTCACCTGGTTGCCCAGGTAGAGAAGGGCAATGGGAAAAACCGCAAGCGCAACGAAGCCGTCGCCGGCGGCGTCGTCAAGGCGCCCATGCCAGGGCTGGTCGTTGACGTGCTTGTGAAGGAAGGCCAGCCCGTCGACAGCGGCCAACCGTTACTGGTTCTCGAGTCGATGAAGATGCAGATGCAACTTCGTTCGCCCCTGGCTGGCCATGTTTCAAAGGTAATCGTGCAGAACAAGGCCCATGTGGAGAAGGGGGCTCTGCTCGTCCAGGTTACCGGCGATTAATCACCCAGGTTTGTGCCGACTTCACGGGCGCTTTTGATCCACGGGTGATCGAGCGGAATTTGCTTGTGGCGCCCGGCAACCTGGTCGATAGGCACTGGAAGTATTTCGCCCCGCTGAATGCTGGCCATGACGCCAAAAGTGCTTTGTTCAATGAACCGGACGCATGCGGTTCCCAGGTCCGTGGCACGGACCCGGTCGGCGGCGGACGGATTCCCTCCGCGAAGGAGGTGCCCGAGGATGGTGATGCGGGTCTCCAGTCCGGTATATTTTTCCAGGCGGTTGGCCAGGTAAATACTGTTGCCGGTCATTCCGCTTTCAATCTCTGAGAGCCGCTGGTTGACCTCTTCCTGCGCCTGGCCTGTCCGGTTCATGCGGTTGATTTGCTTTGATCGTTTGAAAAACTCGATGGTGTCATTGGAGATACCACCTTCGGAAACCACAACGATGCTGAAGCGCCGTCCGGAGCGATTGCGTTTCAGGATAGCCTGGCTGATCTTCTGTACATCGTAAGGAATTTCAGGAATAATGATCACGTCGGCTCCCCCGGCGAGTCCCGCGCCGAGCGGGAGCCAACCGGTGTTGCGTCCCATGACTTCGATGATAATGATGCGGTGATGGCTGGATGCCGTGTTATGCAGCCGGTCAATCGCTTCGGTGGCGGTCCCCAGGGCTGTGTCGAACCCAATGGTGTAATCAGTCATCGGCAGATCGTTATTGATCCCTTTGGGCAGCGTAATGATGTTCAGGTCATGCTGCATGAGGTTGAGCGCGGCCTCCTGGGTCTCATGCCCGCCGACACAGACCAGGGCATCCAAATTGTTCTGATGATAGCTTTTCACTGCGGCTTCGGTCCGATCCACCAGTTGGCCTTCGATGGTCGTTTTTTGAGGGGTTTCCCGGCTCGTACCCAGGATAGTCCCTCCCGCGGTCAGGATCCCTGAGAGTGGCGGTTGGAGAGTCTGGTTATGCACCAGGCCCTGAAAACCATCTTGAAAAGCGATGATTTCCATCTCATAACTGCCCTGGGCGGCTTTGCCAATTGCGCGGATGACCGCATTCAAACCCGGACAATCACTTCCTGCCGTCAAGATGCCGATCCGTTTGCCCATTGTTCATCCTTTCCCTGAGAATTATGGGATGCGTTGTGAATATTGTACGATAGTGATGAGACGGTTACAACCTGCCTTCTGCGCGCATTTGCTGGTATTTTTCGAGGTCAACCGAAGCAATATAAGGCAGGTTGCGGCCTTTTTCGTCGATATCCAGGCCATATCCCATCACGAAGTAATCTGGAATTTCAAACCCGCAATAATCGATGGCTATTTGGACTTTATGGCGGCTGATTTTGTCGAGCAGCGCGCAGACTTTCAGAGAGTGCGGGTGCCGGTCTAGCAGCAGCTTGCGGATGGTGTAGATCGTGTAGCCCGAGTCGACAATATCGTCGATCAGGATCACATCCCAGCCGCTGATGTTGGTTTTGTGGTCCGAATCGATCCGGATGAAACCGGAAGTCTCCGCGCCCGCATAGGAGGAGACGGACATGAAATCCATTGTCAGGGGGCGGTGAATCTTTCGCATTAAGTCGGTGACGAACATGACACTGCCGCGCAGGAGGCCCAACAGGAGCAGTTTGCTGGAATCGCGGTAGTCATGGGTGATCTGCTCGCCCAGTTGAGAAACCCGTTTCTCGATGTCTGCCTGTGGAATGAGAACTTCGCCGAGAAATTCATAGGGAAATTTGGGGGCTTTACTCATAAAACAACATCCTTCTTTGTCATTAGGTCAGGGATCACCCTCAATAATAAGTATACCAAGCAAACGGCGCCCCGCTCCTGCAACACAACTGGAATTCTTACCACATGCAAAGGATCGGGCTTACATGGCTGGATGTAATTATTTTGTAAACCAAAATGCATTGACAATCATCTTTTCGAGTGTTAAAGTGTGGTCACAATTCACGCTTTGGAGAAAGTGAATTCTACCTGGACCTATCCAACCTCGGGCGGCGATCCTGCCTTTGGCGTTGGTCAGGAGCACTTTCAAACGAAGGCTGTGTAGTGGGCGGCGGTTTTTGGGAGAGAATCCCGGCTGCCAAGCAGGCTCAGAGGTAATCGAAGATGCCGATCGAACAATCACACAAACTCACTCTGGTAAAAAGATATGCGTCAGGGGCCGAGGAATGGTACTGCCCTGACTGCGGCCGGCGTTTTGTCATCCAGTGGTCGCCCGAATATCAGCGCGTGATCCTGGATGTGGGTGATGAAACCGCGATTCATAACACCGGTCAAGGGGCGATGGTTGTTTACCAGCCTCAATCGGAAGATCCCTGGCTGGCGCCCTGGCAGGAGTGGTTGGAGCAGGGCGATTTTGAGAATCGCTGGAACGATTGAATTTTTCCAGGTGTAAAAAACGATACAAGGTTCAAAACAGCGAATCACAGGGCAGCCCGGTTTTGGCCGGCTGCCCTGGTTTTTTAAATGGGAGAAAGTCGAAAATTCAAACCGAATTAATCTTAAACCTTATTTTTGCGCAAATACACGGCATTTCTATTTTTTAGTGCAAACAGGGG
>CAZBDC010000089.1:0-20969 GCA_964490575.1 uncultured Anaerolineaceae bacterium
GGTGATCTGTACGGCCTGCCCACCCAGCCCGAGGCCGACGTGATCTGGTACCGGGCCGACCTGCTGGCGGCGGCCGGGCTGGAACCGCCGCGCACCTGGGAGGGCTTCGCGCAGGCCGCCCGCGCGCTGCATGACCCGCCCGCCCGCTACGGGGCGGCGGTGGCCGGCGGCCCGCTGGACGCGGGGAGCGATTTCGCCGCCCTGCTGCCCGGTTTCGGCGGGGCGCTGTTTGGGCCGGGGGGCGCGCCCCAGGTCGACTCGCTGCCCGCCGCCGCCGCGCTGCGCTGGTACGCCGGGCTGCGCGCCGCCGGGCTGGTTGCCCCCCAGGCGGAGCGCCACGCGCGAGCCGATGTGGTGCGCCTGCTGGGGCAGGGCCGGGCCGGGTTGGGCATCGCTTCGCTCTCCGCCGCCGCCGTGCTGCAAGACTGCGCCGCGTCCCCGGCGGTGTGCGCGGGCGGCGCGCCGCTGCTGGCCTGGACCTGGCTGCCCGGCGACGCAGCGACCGGCAGCCTGAGCGCCTGGGCCGTCCCGCGCGGGGCGGCCAACCCCACGGCGGCGGCCGGTTTCGCCGCCTGGCTGTGCGGCGCGGAAGGCGCGCAGGCCTGGGCCGCCGCGGGCGGAACCCCGGCTCACCGGGCCGTGCTGGCCGGGCTCGATCGCCCGGAAAGCGCCCTGGGCCGGGTGGAGGCCTTCCGGCCGGCTTTTCCGCCCACCGCCGCCGCCGACCTGGTCTGGCGGGCCGTGCATGCCGCCGCGCACGCGGCCCTGGCGGGCGAGCAGGCCCCCGCCGCGGCCCTGCGGGAGGCCCAGCGCCAGGTGGTGCGGGCCGTGCGGCGGTTTAATGAAGAGGAGGGTGAATGGAAGGAAAACCGAGAGTAGGTCTGATCTGGATCCGGGTTGACCTGGCCGGTCTGCCCGGGGCGCCGGGCGGGGCCGGCGGAATGCAGGCATTGGTCGAGGCGGACGCTTCGGCCGCCGCCGGCATGTTGGGCGAGCTGTTCGACCTGCGCGGGCCGTGGGTCGTCGACGGCCCCCAGGCGCCGGAGGCCTGCCGGGAGGCCCTGCGCGAGGGCGAACTGGACATGGTCGTGCTGGCCTACCAGACCCAGGCCGGCGAGAGCTGCCTGCCCGGGCTGCTGCAGGCCATCGGCGGCTGCCCGCTGGTGGTGTGGTGCTACCTGCCCTGGCGGCGGTTTCCCGAGGCGGCCGCTTACCCGGAAGTGCTGCGCGGGTCGGGGCCGGCCGCCACCTTCGGCGCGCTGAGCGTGCTGCGCGACCTGGGCGCTTCCTTCCTCTTCACCTACGGCTCGCCGGATGACCCGCGCCTGGCGGAGGAGCTGCGCTGCGCCGGGCGGGCGGCGCGGGTGCGCCGGGCTCTGCGCGCGACCCGCATCGGGCTGCTGCCCGCCCAGGACGACCTGGTGCAGTCCTCTTACACCAACCCCTCCCGCCTGGAGGCCGATTTCGGACCGCGCGTCGAGGAGGTCCCGGCGGAGGAATACCAGCGCGCGGCAGCCGCGCCGTCTCGCGCGCAGGTGGCGCAGTACGCCGCGCTGCTCCGGCGCAGCTTCAACGTGGACGAGGTCTCCGACGCGGCGCTGGAGAGCGCGGCGCGGGCTGCCCTGGGGCTGGCCCGGCTGGCGGAAGAGCGCCGCCTGGACGTGCTGGCGGTCAGCGACAGCGCGCCCGGGCTGGAAGGCCTGGCTGGGGCCTGCCCGTCGCTGTACCCCACCCGGCTTGAGCCGCACGGCGCGCTCTACCAGCCGGTGGCCGAGCCGGGCGCCGCCGCGGCCAACCGCATCCTCCAGCTGCTGACCGGCTCGCCGGCCATGCTGCTGGAGCTGTGGTTCTGGGACGAGCCGCGCAACCTGGTGGCCGGCGGCCACCTGGGCCTGCAGAACCCGGACCTGGGCGCGCCCGGCAAGGTCTCGGTCAGCGCCTACCGCAACCTGCTCCGCCCGGGCGCGGGCGGGGGTGTCCAGTTCGAGATGATGGCGCGCGCCGGGCGGGTGACGCTCTTCCAGCTGCGGGCCGCGGCGGGTGGCTGGCAGGCCATCGCCGTCACCGGTGTGTGCCTGGAAGGCCCGGCCTGGGTGCAGGGCTACCCCCACGCCGTGGTGCGGCTGGACGCGCGGCTCGACCACTTCCTCAACCAGGTCGCGGTGGTGGGCGCCGCCCGCCACTGGGTCATGGCTTACGGCAGCGTCATCAACGAGCTGGAGGCGCTCTGCCAGATGAACCACGCGCCGCTGGCGGTGATCCGCTAGCGGCCCCGGGTGTTTGCCGGGTCCGCATCCCACCCGAATGGGAGATCTACGCCAAGCTGGGGTATCGAATCGAACCGAGGCGAGCCGCAAGGGGACTCGCCTCGGCATCATTCCACTCTAACGACCGGGCGCGAAGCGCTTAGACCGGGAACTCGATGTGGGCCGGGCGCCGGCTTTCCTCGGCGGCAGCCAGGGTGATGATCAGGACGGTAGGCTCGTCGAGGACGTTTTTCCAGGCGTGCGGTAGCTTGGAAGAGAACAGCAGCGTGTCGCCGGGTTCCAGCGTGTATTCCTCGCCGATCACGCTGTAGATGACCTTGCCCGACAGGCAGTAGACGAACTCGCTGCCCTCGTGGGTGAGCGGCTGCGGGCCGCTGTAGGCCTGCGGGTCGAGTGTGACGATAAACGGCTGCAAGCCCTCGTTGCCGATGCCGTGCCCGGTCTCTTCGATGCGGCCCTGCGGGAAGGCGATGCTCGCGCGCTGGCTCTTCTGGGTGTAGATCACCGGCTCGCGGTTGGTTTTGCTTTCGAAAAAGGCCGTGATGGGGATGTTCAGCGCCAGCCCTATCTGCTGCAGGGTGGCGACGCTGGGCGAAGTCTTTCCATTCTCAATCAGGCTGAGAGTGTTAGCCGACAGGCCGCTCTTTTCGGCCAGGGCGCGCAGCGACAGGCCTTGCTGGCGGCGCAGCTCACGCAGGCGGTTTCCGAGCGTCTCTTCCAGCCGCTCCTCGTAAACCGGCATCAATAAGGTGGCCAGGGTTTCGGACCGCTGGCGTTGTTCGCGTTGTCTCTTTGACATGTAGCTACCTGTCCCTTCGGGGGTTTGCTTCCTCCGGTCGCCATACCCAGATGGGGTGAAACGAGGCGGAGTCTGATTATAGTTTATTCCTTGTACAAGAATTTTAGTGCATATCCCATGAATCTGTCAATATCGCGCTTAAACTCCTGTTCGATGGTGCTGCCTCCCTCATGGTGAAATGCCGGCCGGCCCACCGCCTCTCCGGCTCGTGTACAATTATTCTACAACAAAATTCCTAAAAATAAAGGTCCGGGGCGCTCTTTTCAGGAAATTTTTACGGCCTCAATGGGCGCCGCGGGTCGTAACCATGGCCAGGGCCGCGGCCTGGATGGCGGCCAGCTTGTAGGCCCGGCTCCAGCGGTTGACCGGGATCAGGTCGAAGACCTGGGCGCGCACGTGCTGGGCCCAGCGCTCCATGCTGGCCAGGCAGGTGATGCTCCCGCCGCCGCTTCCGCCGGCGGCCGCCACGGCGACGAAGGGCTTGTTGGCCAGCAGGCTGCCCTCGCGGCGGGTTGCTTCGCAGCGGCGCAGCCGGTCGGTGAAGGCCTTGGCCGATTCGCTCATTTCGCCCCAGTAGACCGGGGTGACCAGCACCAGCGCGCCGGCCTGGGTGACCTGGCTGTGGAGAGCCTGGAAATCGTCTTCCACCTGGCAGGCGTGGCCGGCCAGGCAGGTGCCCCAGCCGTTGTCGCAGGCCTGGCAGTTTCCGATCCGCAGGTCGTTGACGCGCACGCGGTTGGGGCTGCCGCCCGCCTGGCGGACGCCCTCGGCGGCTGCCTCGGCGCAGGCGGCGGTCAGGCCGTCGCGGTTGGGGCTGGTTTCGAGGATGATGACGTTCATTGAACCACCTCCTGGGTCAGGTTGGCGGGCCAGGCGCTAATCCACCGCGTAGCGGACGATGGACGGGGCCTGGCCAAACAGGCTGATCTCGACCTGGGCCGTCTTCTGGCGCGGGCCGAAGTCGAGCAGGTGCGGCAGGTTGGTCAGCGCCACCACCTGCCCGTGGCTGGTCAGCACGCGGCGGATCTCGGCGCAGGCCTGGGCGTAAAAGCCGGCCAGGTCCTCACCGACCTGCACCTGGCGGCCCCAGGGCAGGTTGGTGACCACCAGGGATGCCGAGCGACTGTCGAGCGGGAGGCGGCGGGCGTCCCAGGCGGCCAGGGCCACCGGGCGGGCAGCGCGGGCGGCGTTGGCCTGGGCGGCGGCCAGCGCGCGCGGGTCGGCGTCGCCGCCGCGGGCCTCCGCGCCCAGCAGGGCGGCCTCGACCAGGATGGTGCCCGCGCCGCAGAACGGGTCGAGCACCTCCGCGCCGGGCAGCAGGCCGGCGGTGAAGAGCATGGCGGCGGCCACGGTCGGCTTGAGCGAGCCGGGCAGGTTATCCTGCTTGTAGGGGCGGCGGTGCAACGCCGCGCCCGCCAGGCGCAGCCCCACCCAGGCGCGCTCGTGCTCGATAAACACGCGCAGGTTGAGCTCGCTCTGGTCTTCGGCGGCGTAGGCCCAGCCATGGCGGGCGCTGACCCCCGCGGCCACGGCCTGCTTGATCTCGTCGGCGGTGTAGTTGCGCTTGCCGACGAAGTTAGCCGTCACCGAGAAGGCCGGGGCGGGCGAGAGCGGGCGCACGCTCGCCGCCGCCGCGATGGCCGGGGCCAGCTTGAGGCGGGCGGCCCGGCGGGTGATTTCGGCCAGCGCGCCGCGCTGCGGGACGAGGCCGTCCCACTCGGCCAGGCTGAGGAAGACGTCGTCGACCGTGCGCAGGCGCAGCAGCCCGCCCAGCTCGCCGGCGCAGGTCGCGCAGACCCGCCGGTAGCCGGCCTGGGTGACCTGCACGCCGGGCGCGCGGCGCAGCTCTTCCGCGCCGATCTCTTCCAATCCCCGGCTGGTGACGGCAAAGACAGCGATCATGGGGGTATTATAGCCGCTTTCGGGGAGCAAGGCGGTAAATGGCAGACGATGATCGTTTTTTCCCCGTTCTCCGCGTCCGATTCCTTCTATACCAGATCTAAACCGCCGCGCGGCGCGGGTTTGTTACATTAAAAACCGAAAGAAGCCTGAAAAGATATTATTATAGGAGACTGGAAATGAAGAAAATTGGTGTGATTTTATTAGCGATCCTCTTGCTGCTGGCGCTGGCGGGCTGCCAGGCGGGCGCGGTGACCGGGACGGTCGAAGCGACCGGGACGGTCGGGGCAACCGGGGCGGAAAGCGCCCTGGTTGAATCGGTGGCCACCAGCCCCGCCGCGGCCACCAGCGCCGCCGGCGCCGAGACCACCGAACAGGTCCAGGCCGGGAACGGCCCCACCCACGCGGCGGCTGAGGATTACACGGTCGACCTGGCCTCGGCGGCGTCGATCACCTTCGCCGGCGGCGCGATCAGCGCTGAGGGGAGCGGGGTCACGGTGGTGGGCAGCACGGTGACGATCACGGCGGCGGGGACCTACCGCCTGAGCGGGACGCTGGACGACGGGCAGGTGATCGTCGACACAAAAGATGACGAGACGGTCTGGCTGATCCTGGACGGGGTGAGCCTGAACAGCTCGACCTCATCCCCGCTCTATATCGCCAACGCCGAGAAAGCTGTCATCGTACTGGCGGATGGGACCGAAAACACGCTCAGCGACGCGTCCGGCTATGTGTACGAGTCGGCCGAGGTAGACGAGCCCAACGCGGCCATCTTCAGCAAGGCCGACCTGACCATTTACGGCGGCGGCGCGCTGGCGGTGAGCGGGAATTACCTGGACGGCATCTCCAGTAAAGATGGCCTGATTATCGCCGGCGGCAGCATCACCGTCACGGCGGTCGACGACGGCATCCGCGGAAAGGATTACCTGGTGGTAGAGAATGGCTCGCTGGCGGTCAGCGCCGGGGGGGATGGGCTGAAGGCGGATAATGCCGAAGATGCCGCGCTGGGCTACATCGCCATTTCGGGCGGGGTGGTGCAGGTGACGGCGGGCGGCGACGCGATTAACGCGCAGACCGACGTGAGCATCAGCGGCGGGACCTTTGCGCTGCTCTCCGGCGGCGGGAGCGGCGGGCGGGTGGACGAGAGCGTCTCGGCCAAGGGCATCAAGGGCGCGGTCAGCGTGACGATCGACGGCGGCGATATCACCATCGACGCGGCCGATGACGCGCTCCACTCCAACGGCAGCGTGACGATCAACGGCGGCGCGCTTACCCTGGCCTCGGGCGACGACGGCGCGCACGCCGACCAGACCCTGACGGTCAACGGCGGGAATATCACGGTCGCGAAGTCGTACGAGGGCCTGGAGAGCGCGGTGATCACGCTCAACGCCGGCACCATCCGCGTGACCGCCAGCGACGACGGCGTCAACGTGGCGGGCGGGATGGACGGCTCGGGGGCGATGCCGGGCGGGCGCCCGGGCGGTGGTGGGGAGGCCTTCACCTACACCGGCGACTTCTACCTGTACATCAACGGCGGCTACCTGTACGTGGACGCGCGCGGGGACGGGATCGACGTCAACGGGGCGATCGTGATGACCGCCGGGCTGGTGGTGGTGAACGGCCCGACCGAGCAGATGAACGGCGCGCTGGATTATGACGGCGGCTTCAAGATCAGCGGCGGGTCGCTGGTGGCGGCGGGCAGCGCGGGCATGGCCCAGGCGCCCGGCGCGGGCTCCAGCCAGCCCTCCCTGCTGGTCTTCCTGAGCGCCGCGCAGCCGGCCGGGACGCTGGTGCACATCCAGAACAGCGCCGGGGAAGACGTGCTGACCTTTGCCCCGGCCAAAGCCTTCCAGTCGATCGCCTTCTCCTCGCCGGAGCTGGTGGAAGGCGAGACCTACACGGTCTACACCGGCGGCAGCAGCAGCGGGGAGGCCGCGGACGGGCTGTACGCGGGCGGGCGCTACACCGGCGGCAGCCAGGCCGGCAGCGCGGCCCTCTCCGGCGTGACCACCACGATCGGCTCGGGCGGCATGATGGGCGGCGGGCGGCGGCCCTAAACCGGCCAAATCCCGGTTAAAGCTGCCGGTGGACCGTATATTACTCAAGAATGGGGCTGTCCAATCAGAACGTTTGGACAGCCCCATTCTCTATATAATCAATCGCTCGATTAGCGCCAGATCATCGGTACGTACACGTGGAACGCTGCGGGCGCCTGCTGATAGGTTGTCGTCGCGCAGCCATTTGCGCCTGTCACGGTTAGCTTTACCAGGGATGCTTCTAACGTTTCTGTGTTGGCATAGGTGTGCGTGGCGGCCCGGCCAATCGCCGTTGTGCCGTCGCCGAATTCCCAGGCATAACCGGCGACCCCAAGATCCTTGGCTGCCACCCAGATCGTATCGCCCAGCCGGCTGATGGTGAATGCTCCCGTTGGCGATTGCAGGACGGTGATATCATGCGCCACACTGGTGGTGGTCAGGGCATTGGAGGCCTGAAGCGTTACCGCGTACTGGCCTTGTTCGGGGAAAAAGAATCCATCGCCCGGGTCCGTCCAGACCGGATTCATGCTGGAAAAGCTCGTGACATCACCCATCGTCCACGACCACCCGCACTGCTCGCACAGCGGCGCGCTCTCATTTGAAATCATCACTTCCTCTCCGGCGCAAACCTGCCCTGGGACCGAAAAGCCTGGCAGCAGCGTCTCGTAGGCAGTCGCCTCGATCACATCGCTGTAAACTGGCGATAGATTCCCGCTCTCATCCTTGAACTGCCCGTAGACCACCGGCGAGTTCCAGCTCACGGAATCTTCCAGTGGCTGCCAGCCGGCGGTTTGCAGCCCCGCCTCGCTGGTTGCCAGGCGCACTTCCAGCATGGTGCTGTCGTAATCGAATGCACTCAGAACAACCCAATCGGTCTCTGCGCCGGCCACCTGGAAACGGATGGAGCCAACCGGGGCAGCCGTGTCGGCCACCGCCTGATTATCCGGGCTGCTCGCTAAAACATTGCCCGAAACGTACCACTGTTCCACCGTTGGGACGCCGCCGGGCACGTCCAGGAAATTCGGCGTCATCCGCGTCTTTCCGTCCGACTTTGTCCAGGCAAAATGCAGATGTGGCGTGCTCGTGCAGCCGGTATACCCGGACTTTGCGATCACCTGTCCGCTTTTAACCTCATCACCCGGGTTTAACAACGCCCCATCTTTTTTCAGGTGCACGTACCAGGTAATGGTCGTATCGTCATGCTTCACGGCAATGTAGTTGCCATAATCACAGCTCACCTTTGGCCCACCGATGTTGTTGGTCTCTACAACATACAACACTTTCCCACCGCGCGCCGCAACAATATCCGAACCGACCGGCATTTGCCAGTCCTGGGCATACCCCGTGCTGTGCCCGATGTTGATCAGCTTGCGACTCACCCCGGCCGGGAAGGGCAGGCGGTAACCGACCGGCAGAATATACTGGATCGAGGCATTGTGCGTGCTGGTGGCGTTCGCCTGGACGCTCACGCTCCCCTGGTAGTCCTTGTAACTGGCTGCGGTGACATACACGGCATGCGTTCCAGGCAAGAGCCCGCCCAGCGCGTAATTTCCACTGCTGTCGGTCTGGACCGCCTTACCCGCGATACTGACCCTTGCCCCGCTTACCGCGCTGCCCGTCCCTGAAACCGTCACCTTGCCTGCGACGCCGCCATAAACCGGCGTGGTGGTAAAGTCCTGCCCGGTCGCATTCGGTGGGATAAACATCCATCCCCGGGCCGCGGGTGAGAATGGGAACGTGCCGCGGTCAGGTTGGACCTGGTAAAGCCCGGGAACCAGGTTACTGAAAGCGTAGCGCCCATCCGCCGCGCTGGTCGTGGTCATCTGGGTGCTCAGACCATACAGCGTCAAGGTGACGTTTGGCACCGCATTGCCATTCGTGTCCTGTGTCCGTCCGGTGATATAGTAGCGATTGGTCACCGTAAAGTTGATGTTCGGCAGGTTGCCGCTGAGGGTAAACGAGCTGGAAGCGGGTGAAAACGTCAATCCGGACATGCTCGGGGTGATCGTATAATTACCCCCGGCCAGGTTATTGAACTGGTAACTGCCATTCGCGGCGCTGGTGGTGGTAGCCCCCGTATTCAGTGTCAGGGTTACCCCGGGGATGGGATTACCGCCTGTATCGGTGACAAAACCTGAAGCGGTGTAATTGGGGGGAACGTAAACCAATTTCAACCCATCGCCAGCGATCAGGCGGTATGGGCTCTCCGGTGTCTGCGCCGGCATAGAGATCGTACTGCCGGTGCCAGCGTCGAACCACTGCCTGCCGATCCATACCCATTGGCACTTATTCAGGTTTTGGTCCAGGGTAGCCAGCAAGTTTCCGTTGAAGTAATACCTGGCCTGCTGGGTAATTGGCGCAGCGTGGGTATAATCGGGCAGGTAGACATAAATGTCATAATTCCCCGCCGTCACAACGTTTGGATTCCAGTCATTGACCCCTGCGCTGGAATTGGTATCTGATGTCCGCCAATATAAAACTTGCCAGAAGTCTGGATTCGCTGAGCAATAGACGGTATTGTTTGCATCGATATTCTGCCCGCTGCTGCCCCAGGTGTACACGTAATTGCGTGGCACGACAACAATTTCGCTCACCTGGGCTGCGGGTGATGGGTCGGGTTTTGCCAACACCATCAATGTATTGAAAAATAAGATCGAAAAACCGAACAGTATCGTGAAAAATGTTCTTGCGTAAGAAAGCAGCAGTATCCTGCTCGAGCGATGGGAAGCCCGGTAGGCAAACATAATGAATCTCCTATGATGGTTTAGTTACGCTCTGTGAATGCAATAATGGATGGGTTGCTTACTTCTGCCTGTCCCCCTGGAGTATTGATCCCGTAACAATAATTGTATCTTGTAAAGGCTGGTGTGCAATAACAATTCTGTAAGAGATTGGTTTTATTTTGGTTATTTTGTTGCCTGGGTTACAGATGGGGCGCCAAAAGTTAGTAAATCATTAGGGCAGGTCGGATGGGCCGGATTTTGGTAGAATTACAGGTAACTGATGGATAAGAAGAACTTTTGGATCGATATCGGTATTTTGCTGGCCTTCCTGGTGGCGATGGAACCGCGCTTTGGCGGCATCGCGGTGCACGAGTGGCTGAGCATCGCCCTGGCGGCGGCCATCGTCATCCACCTGCTGCTGCACTGGCAGTGGATCGTGGGGGTGGGCGGGCGCTTCTTCCGGCGGCTGTGGCATGTTTCGCGGCTGAAGTTCGCGGTCGACGCGCTGCTGTTCGCGGCCAGCGTGGTGGTCATGCTGAGCGGGCTGCTGATCTCGCGCAGCGCGCTGCCGGCGCTGGGCATCCCGCTGGAACACGGCGGCGGGACGTGGCGGGCGCTGCACGCGCTCTCGGCCGACCTCTCGATCCTGCTGGTCGGGCTGCACTTCGCGCTCAACTGGGATTGGGTCGTGCGGGTGACGCGGCGCTACCTGCTCGACCCGCTGGCGGGGCTGCGGCGGCGCAGGGCGGGCGCGCAGCCGGCCCCGGCATCTGTTCCGTTTGACGAAGAGCGCTGAGGAGGGCCGGCGATGCTGAAAATTGTCTTGCGGATCGTGATCATCCTGCTGGCAGCCGGGCTGCTGGCGGGCGGGGTGTACCTGCTGGTCGAGCAGTTCGGGTTTGGGCTGCCGGGCACGGGCCGCCTGGCGGAAGGGACGCTGGAAGGCGGCCACGGGCGCGGGCTGGGGCGTGGGTTGGGGCGCGGGCGTCAATCCGCCGGGGAGCAGGACGCCACCCGCGAAAGAACCGAAGATGGCCAGGGTGACCTGCTGCGCGGCGAGCACGAGGGTGAAACCGGGCTGAGCTTCCCGCTGAGCGGGCTGGGCGGCGTGCTGGTTCAGGCCGGCAAGGTGGCGCTGATCACGCTGGGGGTGGTGGCGCTCCAGGCGGCCTGGCGCTGGCTCGGGCGGCGCAAGGTAAAACGGTGAACGGTGGGCGGTAGAACAACCTCACCCCCTGCCCCCTCTCCAAAATCGGGGATTTTGGAGAGGGGGTATTCCGCGTTTCGCCCTCTCCAAATTTAGAGAGGGCCGGGGTGAGGTTCTTCCCCTATACCAGAATTAAACCACTCGACTCCCCTCCGCCGGTATGATCAGGGCAGCTTCAATGACGGAGAGGAGTAATGGTTATGACCCCGACAACCTGGATGTTCACGCCGACGCAAGCCCAGCCCTGGCAGCTTTCACCGGCAGCCGGGATGGGCGGCGGGGGTCTTGCCCGCCTGAGCGCCCTGGCGCGCGGCTTTGAGCCGATCAGCCTGGCGCAGATGGAGGCTGTGGCGCTGCTCAACCGGGTCGACACCAAGTTTGTGCTGACCGGCGAGCAGCTCCTGCGCGCGCTGGCGCCCCTGCGGGCGCTGGAGGCCCAGCGGGCCGGTTACTGGATGCTGGAGGTGGGCGGGCAGCGCCTCAACCGCTACCGCACGCTGTATTTCGACACGCACGGCTTCGAGCTGTTCCACGCCCACGTCAACGACCGGCCCGAGCGCTACAAGGTGCGCTGCCGCGAGTATGTCGACACGCACCTGTCCTTCTTAGAGGTGAAGCGCCACACGCGCAAGGACCGCACGGTCAAAGAGCGCCTGCGGACCCCGCGCCCGGTCCTGCGGGTGACGGAGGACATGCAGCGCTGGCTGGAGGGCGTCTCGCCGCTGGACGGCAGCGCGCTGGCGCCCAGGCTGTGGAACGCCTTCACCCGCCTGACTCTGGTTGGCAGGCGCCTGGACGAGCGGGTGACGCTGGACGTCGACCTGTGCTTCTGGACGGGCGAGCGCTTCGCCCAACTGGACGGCATCGCCATCGCCGAGGTGAAGATGGGCGCGGCGGGTGGCGAGTCGCCTTTCCTGGCGCAGATGCGGGCGCAGCGCATCCACCCGCGCGGCTTCAGCAAGTACGCCATGGGGGTGGGGCTGCTGTACGAGCAGGTCAAGAAAAATGCGCTGAAGGCGAAGTTTTTAATGTTAGATAAGATGATGAAAGGAATGGTGTGGGATGATTGACCTGGGCAATTTCCTGCTGGGGTTTGGGTTCAATTTGCTGGCGGCGCTGCTGGTGGTGCGCTTCATTTATTATCCGTCGACGCACAACAAGGCCTACGTGTTCACCTTCCTGGCCTTCAACACGGTCATTTACCTGCTGCTGAGCTTCCTCACTTCGGTCGAACTGGGGATTGGGGTGGGCTTTGGGCTGTTCGCCATCTTCTCGATCCTGCGTTACCGCACCGACCCGATCCCGATCCGCGAGATGACCTACCTGTTCCTGATCGCGGGGCTGCCGGTGATGAACTCGATCGGGGCGGGCGGCGCGCTGTGGGCGCAGCTCGTGGCAGCCAACCTGGCGGTGATGGGGATCCTGCTGGGGCTGGAGAAGGAATGGGGTTTCCACTACGAGGCCAGCAAGCAGATCGTCTATGAGAAGATCGAGCTGATCCGCCCGGACCGGCGCGGCGAGCTGCTGGCCGACCTGCAGGAGCGCACCGGGCTGCGGATCAAGCGGGTGCTGGTCGGCAAGGTCGACTTCCTGCGCGACACGGCCAACGTGAAGATTTATTACGACGACGACACGCGCGGCGAGTGGATGGAGGCTCATGAACCTGAGGCGGTGCTGGTGAGCAAAGAGTCGGCGGCGGAACTGTAAATGGATATAATTTGAGTATGCCCCGCAAAATTCTGGTCGTGGATGATACAAGAAACGTGCAGGTGATGTTGGGCGATTTTCTCGCCAACCAGGACTTCACCGTGCTGACCGCCTCGGACGGCAGGGAGGCCCTGGCGGTGTTCCAGGCCGAGGACCCGGACCTGATCCTGCTCGACATTATGATGCCGAACATGGACGGCTACCAGTTCATCAGCCAGCTCCGGCGCGCATCGAGCGTGCCGGTCATCATGATCACCGCCAAACAGCAGGAAGCGGACATCATCCGCGGGTTCGACCTGGGCGCCGACGACTACATCACCAAGCCGTTCCGCCTGCGCGAGCTGCTGGTGCGGATGCGGGCGGTGCTGCGCCGCGCCGCGCCCCGCGAAGCAGCCGAACCGGCGCTCTCAGCCGGCGAGGTGACCCTCGACCCGGCCCGCCACGAAGTCCGCCGGGGCGGGCAGCCGGTCGATCTGACCCCGCTCGAGTTCCAGATCCTCGAGATCCTGATGCGCCAGGCCGGGCGGGTGGTGCGGCGGGCCGACCTGAGCATCCGCCTGATGGAAAACGGCTATACCGGCTCCGAAGGCACGCTCAAGATCCACATCCGCAACCTGCGCCTCAAGCTGGGCGACGACCTGGACCAGCCGAAGTACATCGAGACCGTTTTTGGGGTCGGCTACCGCTTTCTGGAGGCTGAATGACTCGCTCGCTGAAGGGCAAGATGATCCTCTCGTACCTGGCGGTGGCGCTGCTGACCGTGCTGGTGGTCTCGGCCCTCATCCGGCTGACCTCGGGGCGCTCGCTGATGAGCCTGGTGGTCGAGCAGCAAACCGCGACGCTGAAGGAGATGGTCGAGGAGTATTACACCGCCAACAGCAGCCTGGACGGCTTTTTCGAGGCCTACCTGGCGTCCCGGCGCTACGAAGCGCCGCAGTTAGCGCCGGACGCGAGCGACCCGAAACCCCCGCCGGGCGAGCGCGAAGACCGCGTGCTGACCGGGCTGGTCGACGCGCAGTTCCGCGCGCTGATGCCCACCCTGGGCTACGAGGTCGGGGAGACCGTCCCGGCCGAGCGCATCCGCGAGAAGATCGCGGTGGAAGTCGACGGGCAGACGGTGGCCTGGATCCTGCCCGACACCAGCTTCCAGTTCCGCCTGAGCGCCGAGGAGGAGCTGTTCCTGCAGCGCACCACGCTGGCGATTGGGCTGGCGGCGCTGGCGGGGGTGGCGGTGGCGCTGACGATCGGCTTTTTGCTGGCCGGGCGGCTGCTCAAGCCCATCCGCCTGCTCACCTCCGCGTCGCAGGCGCTGGCGCAGGGCCGGCTGGACCAGCAGGTGCCGGTCACCTCGCGCGACGAGCTGGGCCAGCTGACCGAGACGTTTAACCAGATGAGCGCCGACCTGCGGCGGGCCGACCAGCAGCGCAAGCGCCTGACGGCTGACATCACCCACGATTTGAGCACCCCGCTGCAGATCATCTCCGGCTACATCGAGATGCTGGAGGGCGGCCAGGTGGCGCTCACCCCGCAGCGGGTCGAGATCATCAAGACCGAGCTGGAGCACCTGCGCCGGCTGGTGGGCGACCTGACCACCCTCTCGCAGGTGGAGGCGGGCGGGCTGGAGATGGCGCTCGAGCCGGTCCGCCCCGGCGCGCTGCTGGAGCGGGTCTACCAGGCCTACCAGCCGATCGCCGCCCGCCAGGGGCTGGAACTGCGGCTGAACCTGCCCGAGAGCGCGGCGGAGATCCGCGTGGACGAGGGGCGCATGGAGCAGGTGTTGAAGAACCTGCTGGAGAACGCGCTGCGCTACACGCCGCAGGGCGGGAGGATCGAGCTGGGGGCAGGCCTGGCGGGTGCCGGGGCGGCGGGCGCGCGGGTAGAGCTGTGGGTGAAGGACACCGGCGCGGGCATCGACCCCGAGGACCTGCCCTACGTCTTCGACCGCTTCTACCGGGCCGATAAGGCTCGCGGGGGGAATGCCGGCAAGATGGGGCTGGGGCTGGCGATCTGCAAGGCGCTGGTCACCGCCCAGGGCGGGACGATCGCGGCCGAGTCGGGCGGGAAGGGGCAGGGCTCGACGGTGCGGATAACGTTTGGGGCGGGCTGACAGCTCGTTGCCGACCCACACCTTCTTTCCTGGCGAAACCCGGCTTCTTTGTGATGACAGTCCGAATTCTTTCACAGTCTCGGGACCGGTGGAACCAGGGTGTAAGTGATAAAATTGCCGCAATGAACCGGTTTCGCGCGTTTTGGTTGGGATGGGGCCCTGGGCTGCTGCTGGCGGGGCTGGCGGGGCTGTACCTGTACCCGGCGGCCTGGGAATTCCCGATGGACGACGCCTACATCCATTTTGTCTACGCCCGCAACCTGGCGGAGACGGGCCGGATTATGTTCAATGCGCCCGGCGAGGCGGGGGTGGGGGCCAGCAGCCTGGCCTGGCTGCTGCTGCTGGCGGGGGCGGCGCGGGTTGGGATCCCGCTGCACCTGGCGGCCAAGGCGCTCGGCTGGCTGGCGTTGCTGGCGGCCGGGTGGGGGATCTACCGCCTGTTCAGGCCGGTGCTGCGCCCGTGGCCCGCCCTGGCCCTGGCCCTGCTGGTGACCGCCTCGGGGCACATGCTGTGGTTCGCGCTGAGCGGGATGGAGACGACTCTGTTCTTCGCCGGCGGGGTATGGGCGCTGGTCCTGTACCGCGACCGGCGCTGGGCCTGGCTGGGGCTGGCCCTGGGCGGGCTGGCGCTCACCCGCCCGGACGGGCTGGCGCTGGCGGCGGCGGTCGGGCTGGTGGAGCTGTGGGACCACCGCCGCGACCTGCGCCGGCTGCCGCGCGGGCTGTTCCAGGCGGCTGGGCTGTGCGTGGCGGTATGCGGGCCGTGGTTCGCTTACCTGCTGGCGCGGACGGGCCACCTGCTGCCGACCAGCGCGATTGGCAAGCACACCAGCAGCCTGCTGGCGATCGAAGAAATCGTCACCCGCAGCCCCGCGCTGGCCTTTCTGGAGCGCATCCCGGCGGTGGCGTACGCGGGCGCGTGGGCCGGCTACCTGCTGGAGTTCGTCCTGGGCGGGGCGGCGCTGCCCGGCCCAAAGCTCACGCTCGGCTCAGGGGTGGAAGGGGCCGGCTACCCGGTGGCCTACCTGGCAATCGCGGCCTGGCTGGGGGTGCTGCTGCCGCTGCTGGTCTTCGCCATCCGCGGGGTGCGCGGGTGGGCGCGGGCCGGCAACCTGGGAAAGCCATCCAACCGCTTCCTGGCGGCGCTGCTGGCCTGGGCCGCGCTGCACAACCTGGCCTACGCGCTGTTCCTGCCGATCCCCGGGACGGCCAGCCGCTACGGGACGGTCAACCACCTGCTCGTGTGGCTGGCGCTGGTGGTTGGAGTGCTGGCGGTGGGCAGCCGGTGGGCGCGAGCGGGCGGGCCGCTGCTCCGGCGGATTCTTTCAGCCGGCCTGCTGCTGATGGCGCTGGCCAACACGCTGTACTGGAACCGGGTCTACGACGCCAACCTCGAGCACATGCAGGACGTCCGCATCGCGGCGGCGCGCCACGCCATCGCCGCGCTGCCGGCCGGGTCTGTGATCGCCGCCTTCGACGTCGGCGCGATCCGCTACTACGCGGAACGGCCGATCCTTGACCTGGGCGGGCTGATCGACCCGCAGCTTGGCGACGTTTACCGCCACGCGGGCAGCCTGGACCGCTACCTGGCCGAGCGGGGGGTGGATTACGTGATCCTGCCGGGGCGGGCCAACACCGCCGCTGACGGCTGGTTCGACTTTGCCACCGAGATGGGGCTGACCGATTCGGACCTGTTCACCATTCAGCAGGTGGCTGTGTTTGAAATCGAGCGCGAGCGCTGGCTGCTGGGCTATCTGCCGACCGGCAACTACCAGGCCTCGGTGACGGTTTACCGGCTGGATTACTGAAGATCCGGTTAAAATTCGTTTGCCGGCTAACGAATTTTGTGGTAAAATTTGTTAACTGGTTAATTATCAACAGGTGAAGTAATGGGCAATAAAAAAGATCCACGCGAAATGCATACCGGCCACCTGATCGGGAGCATCTCGCGCTTGCTGGCGAGCCGGGCCGACCGCTCGATGGAGCAGGTCGGGCTGTTCCGCGGGCAGGCCATCCTGCTGATGATCCTGTCGGACGAGGACGGGCTGACCCACACGGAGATCGCCGAGAAGCTGCAGATTTCGCCGGCCGCGGCCACCAAGGTGATCAAGCGGGTGGAAGAGCTCAACTTCCTGCAGCGCATGCCCGACCCGGCCGACGAGCGCATCTCGCGGGTCTTCCTGAGCGACGAGGGCTGGGCGGTCATCCAGCAGATCCGGCGCATCTTCGCCGAAAACGAGCAGGCGCTGCTGGGCGGCCTGACCGATGAAGAAAAACAGGCCCTGACCGGGCTTTTATTACGAGTCCACGCCAACTTGCAGGCTCAGCCTGTCGAAGCGGCGTAATCCTGGAGGTTCCTTTGATCAAGAAACTTGCCCGTTATCTTGGCGCGTACAAGAAGTACCTGTATGTGATCCCCATCCTGGTATTCCTGGACGTGCTGGCCGAGCTGAGCATGCCGCTGCTGATGGCGCGGGTGGTCGACATCGGCATCATCAACGCGGACATCGCCTACATCGTCCGCATTGGGCTCTATATGATCCTGCTGGCGCTGGCGGCGATTGTGTTCGGGGTGCTCAACATGCGCTTCACCACCGACGCCGCCATGGGCTTCGGGGCGAACCTGCGCGACGCGATGTTCGAGAAGGTGCAGAGCTTTTCATTCGAGAACATCGACCATTACAGCACCGGCTCGCTGATCACTCGCCTGACCAACGATGTCAACGTCATCCAGATGACGTTTATGATGGCCATGCGCATCCTGCTGCGCGCGCCGATGATGCTGGTGATCGCCTTTTTCTTCGCCTACAACATCAACGCGGAGCTCTCGCTGGTGCTGGCGGTGGCCATCCCGATCCTGGCGGTGGGGGTGCTGGCGATCATGCGCACGGCCTTCAAGCGCTTCTCCATCGTCCAGCAGAAGGTCGACGCGGTCAACACCACCCTGCAGGAAAACCTGATCGGAATCCGCGTGGTGAAGGCCTACGTGCGCGAGGGCTTTGAGATCGAGAAGTTCCGCAAGGCCAACGACGACCTGACCAACTCGGCCATCCGGGCGGTGAGCATCGTCATCATGAATATGCCGCTGATGATGCTGGTGCTGAACGGGGCCACCCTGGTGATCATCTGGCTGGGCGGGCGGATGGTGTTCTTCGGCACGTTGGGGGCGGGCGAGCTGATCGGGTTCATCAGCTACGTGATGCAGATCTTGATGAGCGTGATGATGCTCTCGATGGTGGTCATCATGAGCGCGCGGGCGCAGGCCAGCGGGCAGCGCATCGTGGAAGTGCTGGATACAAGCCTGAACATCACTGAGCCAGAGCGGCCCGTGAAGGCGGCCCTGGCGGCCGGGCAGCGGGCCGGCAAGGTCGAGTTCCGCAACGTTTCTTTCAAATACCAGAGCGCCGGCAGCGGCGATTACATCCTCTCGGACATTTCTTTCACCGCCCGGCCGGGGCAGGTGGTCGGGATCGTCGGCGGGACCGGCACCGGCAAGACCTCGCTGGTGCACCTGATCCCGCGCCTGTACGATGTGAGCGAGGGGGCGGTGCTGGTGGACGGGGTGGACGTGCGCGCGTACGAGCTGGAGGCGCTGCGCGAGAAGATCGGGGTGGTGCTGCAGCAGAACACGCTCTTTTCGGGCACCATCCGCGAGAACCTGCTGTGGGGCAACCAGCAGGCCAGCCAGGCCGAGATCGAGGCGGCCTGCAAAGCGGCCCAGGCGCACGACTTCATCATGTCCTTCCCGAACGGCTACGATACGCAGCTCGGGCAGGGCGGGGTGAACGTCTCGGGCGGGCAGAAGCAGCGCCTGAGCATCGCCCGGGCCATGCTGAAGAAGCCCAGCATCCTCATCCTGGACGACAGCACCAGCGCGGTCGATTCGGGCACAGAGGCCAAAATCCGCGAGTCGTTCTACGGCGACCTGGCCAACACGACCGTGTTTATCATCGCCCAGCGGATCAGCTCGGTGCGCGAGGCCGACCAGATCCTCGTCCTGGACGACGGCAAGATCGTCGGGACCGGCACGCACGCGGAGCTGCTGGCGGGCAACCCAATTTATCAAGAAATCAACGCGTCGCAGCAGGAAGGAGTTTTGAGCCATGGATAATAATCGCAGAAGGCCGCCTGCTCGCCAGGGACCCCCGCCGGGCGGGCCGGGCGGGCACCGGGGCGGGTTCGAACGCCCCAAGGACGCGCGCAAGACGCTGCTGCGGCTGGTGTCATACCTGAACAACCGCAAACTGCTGCTGGGGCTGGTGCTCATCTTCATGCTGCTCAGCTTGGCCAGCAACCTGATCGGCAGCTACTTCCTCAAGCCGCTGATCAACGACTACATCCTGCCGGGCAACTTCAACGGGCTGGCGACGGCCCTGCTGGGGCTGGCGGGGATCTTCCTGGTGGGCGTGGCGGCCTCGTACCTGCAGAGCCGCCTGATGGTGCAGGTGGCCCAGAAGACCTCCAACCGGATGCGCCAGGAGCTGTTCGTCAAGATGCAGCGCCTGCCGCTCAAGTACTTCGATACGCGCACCCATGGCGACCTGATGAGCCGCTACACCAACGACCTCGACAACGTGCAGATGGCCCTGGAGCAAAGCATGGTGCAGCTCATCTCGAGCGCGCTGAGCTTTGTCGGCTCGGTGGTGATGATGGTGGTGCTCAGCCCGCTGCTTTCGGTGGTCACCTTCCTGATCCTGGGGCTGATGGTGTTCCTGTCGGGCAAGCTGGCCGGCAAGAGCCGCGGCTTCTTCAAGCAGCAGCAGGAAAACCTGGGCAACGTCAACGGTTACATTGAGGAAATGGTCGACGGGCTGAAGGTGGTCAAGGTCTTCAACCACGAGAAAGTGGCCATCGCCGAGTTCAAGCAGCGCAACGAGGAATACCGCAAGGCGGCTGCCTCGGCCAACTTCTACGCCGGCGTGGTGATGCCGATCATGGGCAACCTCAACAACATCTCCTACGCGGCCACGGCCATGTTCGGCGGCATCCTGGCGGTGCTGACCAGCTTCGACATCGGCTCGCTGGCGGCCTTCCTGCAGTATTCGCGCGCGGTCGGCTGGCCGGTGCAGCAGGTGACTAACCAGCTCAACAACATCCTGGCGGCCATGGCCGGCGCGGAGCGGGTCTTCGCGGTGATGGACGAGCAGCCCGAGGTGGATGGCGGGGATGTGACCCTGGTGGGGGTGACGAAAGACGCGGACGGCGCGTTGACGGTGAGCGCCAACGGGGCGCGCCCCAGCCACTGGGCCTGGAAAGTGCCCCAGCCGGACGGGAGCTTCCAGTACGTCGAGCTGAAGGGCGACGTGCGCCTGCACGACGTGGTCTTTGGCTACGAACCCGACAAGGTCGTCCTGCACGGCCTGTCGCTGTACGCCAAGCCGGGGCAGAAGATCGCCCTGGTCGGCTCGACCGGGGCCGGCAAGACCACCATCACCAACCTGCTCAACCGCTTCTATGACATCCAGGAGGGCTCGATCACCTACGACGGGATCGACATCAAGCGCATCCGCAAAGACGACCTGCGCCAGTCGCTGGGCATGGTCCTGCAGGACACGCACCTGTTCTCGGGCACGATCCTGGATAACATCCGCTACGGGCGGCTGGACGCGACCGACGAGGAGTGCATCGCGGCGGCCCGGCAGGTCAACGCGCACTCGTTCATCCGCCGCCTGCCGCAGGGCTACCAGACCGAGATCTCGGCCGACGGGACCAACCTGTCGCAGGGGCAGCGCCAGCTGCTGGCGATCACGCGGGCGGCCATCGCCGACCCGCCGGTGATGATCCTGGACGAGGCCACCAGCTCGATCGACACCCGCACCGAGCGGTTGATCGAGAAGGGCATGGATACGCTGATGGAAGACCGCACGGTCTTTGTCATCGCCCACCGGCTGTCGACCGTGCGCAACGCGCGGGCCATCCTGGTGCTGGAGGACGGCGAGATCATCGAGCGCGGCGACCACGACGACCTGCTCGAGCAGAAGGGCCGCTACTACCAGCTCTACACCGGGCAGTACCAGCTGACGTAAGAAACCTCTCCCCCGGCCCCTCCCCTGATTTGCAAAGCCAAATCAGGGGAGGGGTGCCTTGCATGGCGAGTAGGATGGGCCGCAGATGCGTGGGCTTATCACAACCGCTTTGAGCTAATATTTGACAAATAGGAATAATAATATAACAATACCTTCGCCAATTACGGCGATGAAACCGGCTGTTTTGCCGGGTGAATA
>CAZBDC010000090.1:0-20948 GCA_964490575.1 uncultured Anaerolineaceae bacterium
CTAAGGTCAATGTAAGCTTACCGGCGCGCCTTTAGCACCAGGCGGATGGGTGTGCCCGTGAAGGGGTATTCCTCGCGGATGCGGTTTTCCAGGTAGCGCAGATAGGTAAAATGTCCCAGCTTCGGATCGTTGACAAAGATCAGGAAGGTGGGCGGATCACTGCGCACCTGGGTCCCGTAATAAATATGCAGCGCCCGGCCTGTCCGTGACGTGGCGGAGTGCTTATCCTGGGCATCTTGCAGGATACGATTGATCTGCCCGGTGGTCAGGCGGGCCAGGCGCTCCTCCTGGACGCGCAGCGCCATCGGCAGCACCTGCTCGACCCGCTGACCGGTCTTGGCCGAGATAAACAGGATCGGTACATAGGGCATGAAGTTGAGCTCCTGGCGAATGCGGTCGGTGTACTGCTGCATCGTATATGTGTCTTTCTCAACGGCATCCCACTTATTGACCAGGACCACGGTGCTCTTATAATTCTCCAGGATGTACCCGGCAATGTGGGTATCCTGAGCGGTGATCCCGCTCGTGGCATCGATCATCAGCAAAGCCACTTCACAGCGCTCCAGAGCGCGCATGGTGCGAATCACGCTGTACTTCTCCACCCCTGGCTCGATCTTACCGCGCCGCCGGATCCCAGCCGTATCAATTAAGGTCAGCGCGAGGCCCTCGTAATCCATCCGCGTATCGATCGCGTCGCGAGTCGTGCCGGGGATCGGGCTGACAATTGCCCGGTCTTCGCCGATCAGGCGATTGAGCAGGCTGGATTTTCCCACGTTCGGCTTGCCAACCAGCGCAATCTTGATCGAATCATCCTCCACCTCTTCCGGCTGAGGAGGGAAAGCCGCCACCAGGGCATCCAGCATATCGCCGGTTCCAGTGCCGTGCACTGATGAGATCGGGTACGGCTCATCCATTCCCAACTCATAAAATTCGGACGCGTTATCGCGCAGTTGAGCGCTGTCAGCCTTGTTGACCACCAGCAAGATCGGCGGGGAAAGCTTATCCCCGACCATCTTCTGGTTGCGGCGGAGGATCTGGGCCACTTCCCGGTCAGCTGGCGTGATACCGCTGATCGCATCGGTAATAAAGAGGATAGCATCCGCCTCTTGAATGGCAATCTCGGCTTGCAGGCGAATCTCCGCCACGAAGTCAGCCGACCCAATCGAAAGCGGTTCCTTTCCCCGACCCGTGGCAGGATCGATCCCTCCTGTATCAATTACATCAAAAGCGATTCCATTCCACTCGGCCTCGCCGAACAACCGGTCGCGGGTAGTCCCAGGTGTATCGTCGACAATCGCCAGCGGCTCACCGACCAGGCGGTTAAACAGGGTGCTTTTTCCAACATTTGGCCTTCCGACCAGGGCAACAACAGGTTTCGGCATAACTTCCTCACGGCCTCGGGGTAACCGTCGGGGTAACGGTGATGGTTATATTTGGCGATCGGGTCGCTGTAGGCGTGCTGGGAGGACGGATCTCGACAATGACCTCGATTGACCCGGGCAGGATCGATTCAATCTCCAACTCGTCAATTCTGATTTCCACCCGGGGGGCCAGCTGGTAGGTACCTTCTCCCGTTTCACTCAAATCCAGCCAGACCCGCACATCGGATTCTTTCAAATTGTCCAGGAGCGGTATCGGACCCGAGACAATCACGTCGACTTCGCGGGGAGAAATCCGGGCGAGCAGGGTTTCTGGCAGGCCGACCACTTCGACCGGCAAGTTATTCAGTGTTACGCTGCCCTCAATCGCCGCCACGCCCACCTGGACCAGTACCGTCTGCTCGCCGACCACTTCGACCCCATCGGGTAAATTTAGCGGCAGCCGTACCTCAAGATCATCCTTTGCACCGCTCAGGTCAACCGGGATGTTCTCGACAAATCCAGGAAGACGGTCGACCAGGGATGGGTTGGCCGAAAAGACGGTCACAGTGGGTGGGAAAACCGAGATGTTGGTCACGCGATAGCCACTGGCCACCTGCCCGGTTGAAGTCACCTTGACAACCACGTTGCGATAGCCACCCCGCTGAGAAATCGGCTGGTTCACAAAGACCGTACTGGGCGTCACAGTGATGCCTTCAACCGGGTTGTCGCTGGCATCCAGCACCTGTACTTCCATCTGGCGGGTAATATTCTCCGACACCTGGGATAAATCAATTTCAATGCGCACCGTCTGAACCCGCTCAACCAGGGAGGCAGGGCCGCTGATGGTAACCGTTTCCTGGCTCAACGAAGGCGCATCGGCTTGAAAACCAATCGCAGGATCGCCGCGCCGGGCGAGCATAATCGCGAATTCCCTGCTCACTAATTTTTCGAGGGTAATCGTCACGGTGTTCGGCGATTGGTTGGTAACCCTGGCGGGCTTGATTTGCGGTTCGACCTTCACCTCGAGGGTATGCGTGCCAGGGCCGAGCCCTGAAAGATCGATCCAGGCCCGCAGGGGAGAGCTTGCGCTAAGCATCTGGTCCCAGATCGTACCTGGCGCGCTGAGCGTAACCGACACCTGGCCGGGCACGCCGCTTGAGATGATCAGCGATGGATCCTGACCGGTGCGCTCGATCGTCACCGGCCGGGGATAAAGCCGCTCCTGGATGGGATCTTTTGCCGTAACCGCTGATATCCATACTGCAATTGCAAGGGTAATGGACAGGATCAGGGTTGGAATGCTTTTTACAAACCCGCGCAAAACTGAAATCATGCAAACCTCTGCCGAAATTACGCTCCAATAAGGCGGCTAGCTTTCCTGGCGCTGATCGCGAGACGGCCGGTTGAACAGCCGGCCCAGCCGGCCAAAGGGCCAGGACGAAATGTCCGCCGGGCGGTAGAACGCCAGCAGGATATTCTCCAGCCGTTCGGAATCCAGCCGGCGGATCATCCGGCCGCCCTGAGAGATGGAAATCGAACCGGTTTCTTCAGAAACGACCACAGCAATTGCGTCTGTGGCCTCCGAAGTGCCCAGCGCAGCCCGGTGACGCAGTCCCATCTGGCGCTCAGGTGAGCGGTTTAAGATACCACTGGCCGACAGGGGCATCACACAGGCTGCAGCCGTGATCAGGTTATCGCTGATGATCACCGCGCCATCGTGGAGCGGGGTGTTTGGGTAAAAAATTTGCAGCAGCAGTTCGGGCGTCACCCCTGCGTTCAACTGCACACCGGTGCGGACATAGTCCTGCAGCGAATCACCCCGCTGCAAGATGATCAGCGCCCCATGCTGGCGGGCCGAAAGGCGCGCAGCAGCACTGACCACTGCCCGGATTGTCGCCTGTATGGCCAGGATCGAAGCGTCGTTCTTATGCATAAACAAAGTGCCGGAACCGGCCCGCCCGATCCGTTCAAGCCCACGGCGGATTTCCGGGGCAAAAATCACCGGGATTGCCAGGAACAGCGAAGGCAGCGCCGTTTGAATCAGCCATGAAAACGCCGGCAGATTCACCAGGCTGGTCAACAGGCTCAACAAGATGATCAGCAAGATGACGCCGCGCAGCAAGACCACAGCCTGCGTATCCCGAACCAGCATCAGGATTGTGTAGAAAACCAGCGTGACCAGGACCAAATCCAGGATATCACTCAGATTCAGGCGTTCAAACAGGAAGAGAAGGTCATTTAACAGGTCTGGCACAGCAATCCTTATTTTGAAAAAGCGCGATGCGGGCTAAATCGGCCGCAGCACCCGGTCCTGGCGAAGCTGTTTAAAGTAAAGAGTCTGGCCTGCCCCCGCCATCTCGCGGGCAGCTTCTTGCCAGACGGACACCCCCAGCGACTGCGGAGTGCGGCGCTCGTACCCAAGACCCCGCCAGACCGGATCGGCCGACAGCCTGGCTGTTGTAAAGATCAAGGAAGCTTCACACTGCAAATCTCTGGAGGCCTGTTCCATCTCTGTGACCAGCGGCGGGAGCGCCTGCGCAGCCGGGATCACCGGGTCAATCACAATGCCATCCGTGCGCGAAACCAGGTTTTCGACCTGCCAGCCGGCCAGGCCAACCAGCCGATCGCCCAGGCGAAGGAGAAGGAAAGCCTTATCCCCAAATCCGGCCATCACGTCATCGGTCGTCACCGGGCCGTCGGCCGGGAAGCGGTTGAGGAAAGCCGCAATTATCGCCGAGTCACGCGGCCGGGCGCGGGTTACGGTCAGATTCCCTTGCGGGGTGACGACAGGTTTTACCGGCTCTGCTGGAAGGGCTTGAATTGCCGGCACGGTTTTTTGCCAGGCCGCAGACACCTGGCGCCAGGTATCTTCAAACGATCCGGCATTGTTAATGATCACCCTGGCAGCCGCAACCTTGGCCTGCTGGGGCGATTGCGCCTGGATGCGCTGGCGCGCTTCGGACTCGCTCATCTTCCGCCGCTGAACCAGGCGCGCCAGCTGGACTTCAGGAGGCGCAACGACCACCCAAACGCTATCGCACGACTTATGCATCTCGGCTTCCAGCAGCTTGATCGCCTCAACAACCACAACTGGCTTGTTGGATCGCCCGATCAACCAGTCAACGGCCTGGATCACCAGGGGATGGATGATGGCTTCTAGCTGCGCCAGCGCTTGTGGATCAGAAAAGACCAGCCGGCCCAACCTGGCGCGATCGATCTCGCCCTGAGAGTCAAGGATCCAGCGGCCAAACGTCTGGATGACCTGGTTGTATCCCGGCGCGCCTTTGGCGATGGCGCGGTGACTGAATGCATCGGCATCGATACCCAGGGCCCCCAGATGCTCGAGCATGCGGCGGACGACACTCTTTCCGGTGCCAATGTTCCCCGTCAAACCAATCACATATTTTCCGGCCCACTTGCTCACGTCTGTTCCTCGCCTGCGTGCGCTCGGGCGCACTTTTATAAACAATCAGGTGCAATGTCCTTCATTTTAGCCCGGGCAGCATAGATTGTCAAATTGTTAAAAGTGTGCACGGCTTCAAGCCGCCAAAAGGCCAGCCTGGTTACTCACCAGGACAAATTGATTTTTTACCAGCTTCTTGACAAGCCTAAGACATGCGGTTAAAATGGCATCACACTACGCAAGTACAGTTTGCAGGCCGAGATAGCTCAGTTGGTAGAGCACGCGACTGAAAATTGCGGTGTCGCCAGTTCGATTCTGGCTCTCGGCACACAGAATACCTACCCAACGATACCTCCTGACTCCCCTAAAGTCAGGAGGTTTTGTTTTCTGTTACAATGGGCCTTGATGATCCAAAAAAGATTCTCGAATTGGAAATCCCTGTTTGGCAGCCCAGGCCAAAAAAAGCGAAAACCACGGCCAGCTTTTCTGGTCCTGGGGGCAGTCATTTTCGCCGCGCTGGCAGCAGGCGGATATCTGCTGCGGCCGGTGACGATCACCGACCAGGGGGAAGCCTACCAGGTGCGGCCGGTGGCGCTGACGACCGGCCAGGCGCTGGCGGCGGCCGGCGTGCGCCTGGGTGAACACGACCAGGTGGAACCCGGCCTGGAAAGCCTCCTGCCGCTGAACGGCCAGATCCACATCCGGCGGGCAGTCCAGGCCTATGTGTGGGACGACGGGCAGATGCAGACGATCGCCGGCCTGGACCGCACACCGGCCGCCCTGCTTGCCCAGGCCGGGATCGAGCTTGGCGAACACGACCGCCTGCTGTGGAATGGGCAGCCGGTAGCGCTAAATGAGACCCTGCCAACCGGGCGGGCTTTGATTCTGCAAGTCGAACGAGCCCGGCCGGTCCAGGTGATCTCGAATGGCCAGGAACGGTTGGTGTATTCGCACGGGCCAGGCGCGGCGCGCGCGCTTTGGGACGCCGGTGTGAGAATCGGTCCAGGCGATTGGCTGCTGGTCGACCCGAGCGCTCCGCTGCAGGCCAGGATGACGCTCGGCCACGAGTCGGCCCGCCGGCTAAACATTCAAGTTGGCGACCAACAGTTCATAACCTGGTCGGCAGCCAGGACCACCGGCGCGGCGCTGGCCAGCGCAGGCATCGCCCTGGCCGGGCTGGACTATAGCCTGCCAGCGGAGGACCAGCCGCTGCCGGAAGACGGAAAGGTGCAGGTGGTGCGGGTGCGCGAAGAAATTGTGCTGAATGAGACGCTGGTTTCGTTTGACAGCCAGTTTGCCCCCGACCCCGAGACCGGATTGGATCAGCAGCGGATCATCCAGGCCGGGCAGTACGGCGTGCAGGTATCGCGCGAGCGGATCCGTTACGAAAATGGCCAGGAGGTCGAGCGCAAGGTCGATTCTGACTGGACGGCCAGCCAGCCGGTTGCCCAGACCGTCGGGTACGGGACAAAAATTGTCACCCAGACGGCCGACACGCCTGATGGCCCTATCGAGTACTACCGAAAAGTCCGCGTATACGCCACATCCTACTCGCCCTGCCGGCTGGGGACGGGCGACGGACGCTGCAGCTGGACGACAGCCAGCGGGATGCGGCTGACCAAAGGGATCATCGGCGTTTCGCTGCGCTGGTTCCGCGTAATGGTCGGGCAGCGGGTGTATGTGCCAGGCTATGGCTTTGGCGTGATCGGTGATTACGGCGCCGTGCAGGGGATGTGGATCGACCTGGGCTTCGATGAGGAGAACTTTGAAGAAGGAGCCATTGTTGGGTGGGTTGACCTCTATTTCCTGACCCCGGTGCCCGAGAATATCTTATGGACACTCCCCTGAACCTTCCATCGCTCAACGTGGCAGCCATCCTCCGCGCGCACGGCCTTTCGCCGAAAAAGAGCCTGGGCCAAAATTTTTTGGCCGATCCGGCTGCGCTGGAACGCATCACCCAGGCCGCTGAAATCTTACCGGGCGACTCTGTCCTGGAAGTCGGCCCCGGGCTGGGCAGCCTGACCCGCTACCTTGCAGCAGCGGCGCGGCAGGTGGTGGCCGTGGAACTGGATGGCTCGCTGCTGGCGCCGCTTGAGCAGGTACTGGCGGGTGCGCCGAATGTGGGTATCATCCAGGGTGACATTCTCGAGCTGGACCCGGCTGAATTGATCACCGAGCCCGGATACCTGGTGGTGGCAAATATCCCTTACTACATTACTTCCAACCTCATTCGCCACCTGTTAGAAGCCCGCCAAAAGCCGCGCCGGCTGGTACTGACCGTGCAGCGTGAAGTGGCGACCCGTATCACCGCCCGCCCTGGCGATATGAGCCTGCTGGCTTTGAGCGTGCAGGTTTACGGAAAGCCGGTTATCACCGCGCGCATCCCTGCCGGGGCATTCTACCCTCCCCCAAAAGTCGATTCAAGCGTGGTTCGGGTGGATCTTTATCCAGAGCCGTTGATTCCTTCAGGCGCGCTGGATGCGTTCTTCCGCCTGGCAAAAGCCGGGTTTGGCCAGAAGCGCAAAACGCTGCGCAACGCGCTTGCAGCCGGGCTGAACTGGACCGGGCAGCAGGCAGCCGATCTCCTGGAGGCTGCCGGAATCGATCCAATGCGACGTGCTGAGACGCTGGGAATGGACGAATGGGACCGGTTGACCAGGCTGTTTCTCACCCAAACTGGCAAGCCGGCAGCCTGATTTCGCCGGGTCCGTTTGCACAGGCTCTACAAGCCCGCACGAACAGGCTTATTTTTTCGCGAAGTCGCGCGCGCGCAGGTCGCGATAAGCAGGCGGCAGTTGCCAGACGCGCACAGCCGCCTCAGCCTGGATGCGGAAATTCATCTTCGACTTTCCCCACCGCCGGTCCGCAAAATAAATCGGGATTTCATAGAAGCGGTAGCCCAGGCAGTAAGCCACGTATGCCATCTCGACCTGGAAAACGTAGCCATTCGAACGAATCCGGTCGAGCGGCATATTGGCCAGCACATCCCGCCGGTAGAGCCGGAAGCCGCCGGTGCAGTCGCGGATGGGCATACCCAGCAGCGTGCGAGCGTAGAAGTTGCCCCAGGCTGACAGGCCCTTGCGCCATATCGGCCAGTTCTCATCTACGCGTCCGCCGGCAATATAACGTGAACCAATCACGATATCGCACTGCGCTGTCGCTTGAACCATCTGGGGAATTCTTTCCAGCGGGTGCGAAAAATCGGCGTCCATCTGGCCGATCACATCAGCGCCTTGCTCCAGGCAGTATTTGAAACCGGCAATATAGGCGCGGCCCAACCCCATTTTCCCTGGGCGGTGCATGACTTCCATGCGCCCGTTCATCTTCTCGCACAGCTCGTCTGCTATCTGGCCGGTGCCGTCCGGGCTGTTATCATCGACGATAAGGAGATTCAGATCTGGAACGGGGAGAGCGAAGAAAGTGGAGACCAGGCGAGGCAGATTTTCTGCTTCATTATAAGTTGGAACGATGATGGTTGTTTTCACAAAAGACTTACCTACCGGCAGAATTGCTTCAATATCGATTTGAGATGGGAAAGATCCGGCGGTTGAAGCGTTGAAAAACTGACATCATTGAACTTCACGCCTAACTGCCTGTCACGAAAAGTCCCCAATTCGCGGTCCTGGTCGCTGTAGAAATAATCAAAAGACTGCTCCAGGCGTTTGCGGATGCGCTCGCGCAACGGACCAACGTGCGCTTGCGGGGTAATGATAATAAAATCGGAAGCCGTGAGGTGCCCGATAAAATCGTCGCTCGTGCCAATATCGCGAACCGCATCGCGAACCATGAGCGAGACCGCCCGTAGCAAATCGTCTGACGCAACGAAGCCATAGATCTCGTGGAAGCGGCCAAAGTTCTGGATGCCCACGACCATTGCAGCCTTCTCAGGCCGTTCGAGCCCGGCGCCCAGGGCTTCATCCACCAGTGAGCCTTCTGGCAGGCCGGTGACCGGGTTGGTCAGCGAACCCTGGCGCGAGCGCTGAATTGCGTTCCGGACGCGCAGGCGCAGTTCCTGGATATCAAAGGGCTTGGTAATATAATCATCGGCCCGCAGTTCCAACCCCTTGAGCCGGTCACTGCGTTCGCGCTTCTCGGTCAGAAAGATGATTGGGATGTCTTTTGTTTTGCGATTGCTACGCAGGCGCCTGGCCACATCAAAGCCATCGATATCGGGCAGGCGAATATCGAGGATCACCAGGTCTGGCACGTGAGTCAGGCAGGAACGGACTCCATCCTCGCCCCAGTTGACAGTCAGCACCTCGTAGCCCTGGACTCGGAAATAGGCGTTGAGCATATCCGCGATATCCAGGTCATCTTCTACGATTAAAACGGTCGACTTAGCTTCGTTCACAGTGTCACCCCAGACAGCACCCACCAGAAAACAGAGCCAACCGGCCTGTTTCTGATTTCCAGCACGACCCATAAAAAATCAGGCAATCGGTTCTTTATACACCTGGAAATTGCAGGTGATATCACCTGCGCCGTGGCAGGTTGTTTGGACGACCTTAAATTCACGCCCGCCCGAAAGCCACTTTAACCCTTCCTGGAGCAAGCCGGTCGCCATAAAACAGGCCGGGCGGTCAACAGTGCGACCCCAGCAAACCGGGCAGCGATGAATGATATAGGTGAAGTGGTCAGCATGCTCCTCAACCGTCGAAAGCTGATCGCTGGTCGTGGTGAAGATCTTTGCCATGGCAGGCAGGCCAATGTGCAGTTTCGCGGACAGCGGAAGAACCTTAAAGGCCAGGTCCCCGGCGCCTGCCAGAGCGCCAAAGGTACGCAGGCCTTCAGAAAAAGTTGCCCGACCGGCGCGCAGCGCCAGCCCGCGCCCACCCCGCGGACCATACATTTCCTCCAACGCGCCGCTAATCGCGGAGAAATCGGCGAAATCAAATTGACGTTCGAGATTATTGGGGGGATAGTTATCAATCAGATGCGTAAGACCAGCCAGATTCAAGATCGCATTCAGACCATTCTTGCCCATTACATCTTCAACCGCAGTGATTGCGATCCGAGCAATTTTATTTGGGTAATATAAACCACTCTTTGGGATGGGTTCCATCAATGACCCCTGTCTAAATCAACTTGGTGAGGTCTTCCGTCGCCCGGCGCATGTCCAGGAAAATCAAGCCCAGCTTGGCCTGCTCGCGGGCCAGGGCGGTCAGCACCGCTTCTTCACCCACGGACATGAGCACAACATACCCGGACTGCCCCTTGATATACACCTGTTCAAGCGATCCGCGGCCAAGCTCATTGGCGATGCGTTCGCCAAGGGAAAGCATCGCGGCAGACATTGCAGAGACGCGGTCTTCCTCAACCCCCTGGGGGAGTGCGGAAGCAATTGTCAGGCCATCGACACTGACAATCGCCGAGGCCTCAATATCGGGCGATGAAGCCTGCAGTTCACGCAAGCGATCAACCATCATTTGGGTGCGAGATTTTGTCATGGCTGCACTTCTTTACTGGAGGATATACCGCAACAAATTTAGCGATCCGTGGAAACAAACTTAGACACTACTTTAACACAGGCAATTGGCGATGTCAAGCGAAGAGGGAAAGGCTTTAGCGGAGTTAAAAGAATTGATAGGTCTCCTGTTATAATCTAGGGTCGAACAACGGAGAGCGATCATGGCGTTTCAAAACCTGCGCGCATTTATCGATTTATTAGAAAAGCGGCGGCAATTAACCCGGATCACCACACCGGTGTCAGCCGAGCTCGAAATTACCGAAATCACCGACCGGGTCAGCAAAATGCAGGGCCAGCACAACCAGGCCTTGCTGTTCGAGCGCGTCAAGGGCCGGCCAGGCGGGGCGTCCGCGGATTATGATGTGCCCGTCCTGATCAATGCCTTTGGCTCAGCCGAGCGGATGGCCTGGGCTTTGGGCGTGGAAAACCTGGAAGCGCTGAACGAACGCCTGGGCAGGCTGATTGATCCGCGCCTGCCGCGCGGGCTGGGCCAGGCCCTGGGGCGCGGGCGCGACCTGGTGGGCGCGCTGCGCGGCGCCGGGCTGAAACCGCGCAAAGTTCGCAATGCGCCGGCGCAGGAAGTCATCGAGACTTCCGCACCCTCTCTGGATTTCCTGCCCATCTTGAAATGCTGGCCCAAAGACGGCGGGCGCTTCATCACCCTACCCCAGGTGATTACCCGCAATCCGCACAGCGGAGTTCGCAACGTTGGCATGTACCGGCTGCAGCTGGTTGACGAGCGCACGCTGATTGTTCACTGGCAGCGGCACAAAGGCGGCGCGGAGCACGAACAGCGCGCGCGGGCGCTCCAGCAAACGCGCATCCCGGCCGCGATCGTGCTGGGCGGCGACCCGGCCAGCATATGGTGCGCTTCGGCTCCCCTGCCGCCCGAAATCGACGAATACATGCTGGCTGGCTACCTGCGCGGGGAGCCAGTGCCCTTTATCAACTGCGTATCTCAGCCGCTGGAGGTGCCTGCCGAGGCTGAAATCGTGATCGAGGGCTTTGTCGACCTGAGCGACTACCGCGACGAAGGGCCATTCGGCGATCATACCGGTTATTACACCCCGGTCGAGCGCTTCCCGGCTTTCCACGTCACGGCGATTACCCACCGGCGCAGCCCCATCTACCCGGCCACCGTGGTCGGAATCCCCCCCATGGAAGACGTATGGATGGGCAAGGCCACGGAGCGCCTGTTCCTGCCGCTGATCCGCATAGTGATGCCGGAAGTGCTGGACATCCACATGCCGGCCGAAGGCGTATTCCACAACCTGGTCATCGTCTCGATCCAGAAACGCTTCCCCGGACAGGCCCGCAAGGTCATGCACGGGCTGTGGGGCCTGGGTTTGCTGACCCTGGCCAAGGCGATCGTGGTCGTTGATGAGTGGGTCGACGCACAGAACCTTTCGCAGGTGGCCTGGCAGGTGCTGGGCAACGTGGACTGGGGCCGTGACCTGCTGCTGACCCAGGGGCCGGTCGACCAGCTCGACCACGCATCGTACCAGTCCTTATTCGGCGGCAAGATCGGGATCGATGCGACGGCCAAGTGGCCGGAAGAGGGCTATACCCGGGGCTGGCCCGAAGCAGTCCAGATGACGCCAGAAGTCAAGAACAGGATCGATGAAATTTGGAAACAACTGGGAGTATAACGAAGATGAACCACTCAAGTGCGCCGCGAACCGGCGCGACCCGACGCAAGGCCCACTGGTTGATGCTCTTCATGCTGCTGGCTGGGCTGGTCAGCGCCTGCCAGCCGGCGACCCAGGCGCCCGCTGAGGACAGCGCGCCAACCGAAATCCGGCTGGTCATGCTGCCGATCATCGACGCGCTGCCCTTTTACGTGGCAACGCAGCAGGAGTACTTCGCAGCCCAAAACATCCGCGTCACGTACATCCCAACCGGCTCAGCCGCCGAGCGCGATCAGCTCATCGCCGCCGGGCAGGCCGATGGGATGATCAACGACCTGGTTTCGGTTGCGTTGTATAACAAGGCGGGCGTCCAGGTACAGACAGTGCGCTTCGCCGCCACTGCCAGCGCCAGCTCGCCCATGTTCCGCATCCTGGCTGCCAGGGACAGCGGGTTAGTCACCGCCGCGGACCTGGCCGGTGTACCGGTCGGCATGTCTCAAGGCACGGTGATCGATTATGTCACCGCGCGCCTGCTCGAAAAAGAAGGGCTGGCGCCCGACCAGATCCAGTCGATCGCGGTACCCAAGCTGCCAGACCGCCTGGCGCTGCTGGGCAGCGGCGAGCTGCAGGCTGCCACACTGCCCGAGCCGTTTGGCACCATCGCGATGCAGGACGGCGCCACGCTGATCGTGGACGATTCGAAATACCCCGAATACGGCAACAGCGTCATTTCATTCCGCAAAGAATTCATCGACGCCCATCCACAGGAAGTAAAAGGCTTTTTACTGGCCGTGGAACAGGCCATCACCGACATTAACAAAGACCCGAACGCCTGGCGCGGGCTGCTGAGTGAATACAAACTGGTGCCTGCCGCGCTGCAAGAAAGCTATCCAATCCCGGCCTTCCCACCGGCCAGCGTTCCGACCCAGGCCCAATGGCAAGACGTGACCGCCTGGGCGATAAGCCGCGAGCTGATCCCCCAGGACCTCCCGTATAACGAATCGGTGACGGATGCCTATCTGCCCGAATAACGCCCGGCGACCTGGCTGAGCAACTGCCATGATCGAATTCGATTCGGCTTCGTTTAGCTATGCGCAAAAAACTAACCTGTTCCAGGAATTCGACTGGCGGGCGGAGCAGGGCCAGGCCTGGGCCGTGCTGGGGCCTTCTGGCTGCGGCAAGACCACCCTGCTCTACCTGCTGGCCGGGCTGTTGTTCCCTACCGGCGGCCAGGTGCGGGTGAACGGGCAGCCGCTCCAGCGCCCGCGCCCGGAAACCGGCCTGATCCTGCAAGATTATGGACTGCTGCCCTGGAACACGGTCCTCGAAAACATTCGCCTGGGGCTGCGCATTCGCCAGTTCTACGGTCCAGACGGAAAACATGCCCCCCGGATCCCGCTCGGCGCACTCGAAGATGCCCGGCGGTGGGCTGAACGGCTGGGCCTGGGAGGGCTCGAAAAGCAGTATCCCGGGCAACTGTCAGGTGGCCAGCGCCAGCGCGTCGCCATCGCCCGCACGCTGGTCCTGCAGCCAGACCTGCTACTGATGGACGAGCCATTTTCGTCGCTCGACGCGCCTACCCGGCTGAGCCTGCGCGAGCTGACCCTGGCGCTCTGGCGCGAGCAGCGCTTCACCTTTGTGGTGGTCACGCACGCCATCGAAGAAGCGGCCCACCTGGGGCAGTCGATCCTGGTTTTGGGCCACCCGCCGCATACCCGGGCCGAAGTCATTGCCAACCCTTGCTTCGGGCAGCCCGATTTTGCCGAGCGGGAGGAATACCGGACGCTGACGCGCCAGCTCCGCGAGCGGATGAGCGCGCTGGCGCCGCAGGTTGAAGCGGAGCAGCGATGAAAAGAAAAGAGATCCTCATCGCACTGTTCGTGCTGATCCTGGCCTGGCAGCTTCTGGCCATGGCCCTGAACCGGCCCATTCTGCCATCGCCGGTGCAGGTGGCACAGGCTTTCGGGCGCGAAATCGGGCGGGGGGCGCTGCTGGGCCATTTTCTGGCCAGCCTGTGGCGGGTTGTCGCCAGCCTGGTCGTTTCGATCGCCCTGGCCGCGCCAGCCGGGCTCGCGCTGGGACAGTCCGTGCGGCTGAATCGCCTGTTCTCGCCGTTCATCTACCTGACCTACCCCATCCCCAAGGTCGTCCTGGTGCCGGTCGTGCTCTTGTTCCTGGGCGTGGGTGACCTGGCAAAAATCGTCATCATCTTCTTGATCCTGTTCTTCCAGATTCTGGTGCTGGTCCGCGACCAGGCCGCCGGGCTACGCCCCGAGCTGCTCCAGAGTGTGCGCAGCCTGGGCGCGGGGAGGCGCGCGCTGTTCTGGTTCGTCTATCTCCCGGCCAGCCTGCCGGCCATCCTGACCGGCGTGCGCCAATCGATTGGCACAGCCGTGGCCGTGCTGTACGTGGCCGAACTGTTCGCCACCCAGCGCGGCCTGGGCTACTACATCTACCTGACCGGCAGCACCCTGCTGGACTATCCCGCCATGTATGCCGGGATCGTAGCGATGAGCCTGATGGGCGCGCTGCTGTATTTTGCGACCGACCAGGCCGAGAAATATCTCTGCCCGTGGAAGGGGAACGGATAGATGAAGTCAGTGCGAGCGTTTTTTGACCTGATCAAGTTCGAACACACCGTGTTTGCGCTGCCATTCGCCTACCTGGGGATGCTACTGGCTGCCCGAGGCTGGCCTACGCTGGCTCAGTTTTTCTGGATCACGGCCGCCATGGCAGCCGCCCGCACCCTGGCGATGGGTTTCAACCGCATCGCCGACCGCTTCTGGGATGCGCGCAACCCGCGCACGGCCCAGCGCCCGCTGGTAACCGGGGCAGTTTCGCTGCGTACGGCCTGGACTGGAACAATCCTGGCCGGGATCGCCCTGCTGGTGTCGGCCTGGCAGCTGGGGCCGCTGACACTCGCGCTGGCGCCTGGAGCCATCTTTTTCCTGGTGGGCTATTCGTTCACCAAGCGCTTTACCGTCCTGTCGCACTTTATCCTGGGCTTCACCGATGGCCTGGCGCCGGCCGGGGCGTGGGTGGCAGTGCGCGGGTCGCTGTTCACTGCTGAAGACCTGCCGGCCTGGCTGCTGGTCGGGATCGTCACGCTGTGGATTGGCGGCTTCGACCTGATCTATGCCTGCCAGGATGTGGATTTCGACCGGCAGTACCGGCTGTATGCCTTCCCGGCCCGCCATGGGGTCGGGCCGGCCCTGGCGCTTTCAACGCTCAGCCACCTGGTGATGATGGCCCTGCTGGCCTGGCTGGGCATCGCCGCCGGGCTGGGCTGGCCATTTTGGATCGCTTACCTCATCGTGGGCGGCCTGCTGGCCTGGGAACACCGCCTGGTCAGCCCTCACGATTTGAGCCGCATTAACCTGGCCTTCTTTAACATCAATAGCTACATCAGCATCACCCTGTTTGTGGGTGTCCTGGCGGCGCTGTACTTGTAAGCCGGGTGGTCAATCCAAGGCAAATCGCCAGCGGCCAATGCAAAGCCCCAAAACTTTCCACTTCTGTATTAGAATCAGGGCCAGGGAAATATCGACAAAAACCATCCGCAATGCGCGGAAAACAGGCCCGACCGGCCTGACTGTTGAACGTTGAAAAGGTGAAGATATGAAGTATCGCTTCCTGGTTCTGGTCCTGCTGGCCGGAGCGCTGCTGGGAATAACCCGGGCAGTGCATGCCCAAAGCGGTGAAACCACAGAACCATACACCGGCGCGGCCCTGTGCCTGCCGGATGCTTATTTGAATCCCCCAGAAGAATGCCTGCCGCTGGGCCCCTCGGTGACGCTGACCCAGCTCGCCCAGCAGGGCATCAGCTACCCGCCTCGCCCGCTGCCGGCCAGCCGCCCTCCCCGAGAGCTGACCCAGAGCCCGGTCTATATCGCCAAGCTCAATTTGCAGGATAACGAACCCGGATACGTGTATGGGACGCTTGAGGATGCAGCCAGCGGTAACAACCCGGTCCGCGCCATCGCAGCCGGTGAAGGACTGCGCTATGTTTCTTACGTCCAGCAAGTGGACGTGGACGGCAACCACTTCGTACAGCTCAAAACCGGTGAATGGATGCGCGCTTCACCAGCCGGCTACTCATACTTCCAGGGGTTGGTTTTCTACAGAACCCCAACCCACGAGTTTGGCTGGATGATCGACCATGCCAAAGCGCGCTTGCAGCCGGATTGGAACGCGCCAGAAGTCGGCGAGACGCTGTACCGGGAAACCGTGATCGAAATATTCGAAGTGGTCCAGGCTGAAGGCATGGAATGGTACCGCATCGGTCCGGATCAATGGGTGCCGCGGGTCGACGCGCGCCGGGTGCAGATCATCACGACCCCACCCGTGGGCGTGACCGGCAACCGCTGGATCGAGGTCAATCTATACAACCAGACCCTGGCGGTCTATGAGAACCGCCAGCTTGTGTTTGCCACCCTGGTCGCCAGCGGCGGCGAGCCTTTCTACACCCGCCCCGGGTTGTTCACCGTGTACCAGAAAAAGCCCCTGGAAACCATGCAAGGGGCATTCGAGCCTGACCGGCGTGATTTTTATTATCTCGAAGATGTGCCGTGGACCATGTACTTCGACCAGGCGCGCGCGCTGCATGGGGCTTACTGGCGGGCCTGGTATGGGTTCCCCGGGACGCACGGCTGTGTCAACCTGTCGATCGGGGATGCAGCCTGGCTTTACCAGTGGGCTGATGAGGGCGACTGGGTATACGTGTGGGACCCATCCGGCGAGACGCCCACCGACCCCAGCCTGTATGGAGAAGGCGGGGCATAAACCGGGCCTGAAATTTCAGGGTTCCAGGACAATCACCTGGCTGGCAAGAGCCACGGTGCCGGGAATGCGGCTGCCTTCCTGGCGAATCACCAGGCGGACCGGGGTGGTCGTGCTGACCCGGTATGGGATCTCAACCGTGAAGGGCGTGTGACTGAGTGGGCCGCTCGGCGGTTCGACCACCAGCTGCTTGACCGAAATCACCTGACCGCTCTCCGCGACCAGTTCAATCACCAGTGGTGAGGCATTCACCGGGCGGGCCAGACCCTGGATGACCAGCGTGCCGCCGCTGACCACGTCGTCCCGGCGCGGGCTGCGGATCAGGTAAGGCTCCTGGTCGATGATCGCCGGGTTCAGCTCATTCCGGCCAACCGAGAGCAGGATCAGGTCAACCGAAGACAGCGCCGTCATCCGCCCAAAGTCGTCCACGGTGCTGACCTGCAGGCGGGCGGTCTCGGCCACTGCCTCGATCTCGAAGGGCAGCTCGGGCGCCAGCCAGACGCGCAGCCCGGCTTCATCCCCGCGATTGAGCACCTGTCGGGAGATCACCCGGCCATCCTCGCCTACCAGTTCGATGGTGAACATTCCCCCTGCCCCGGTCAGCACGTAAAGCTCGGTCCGGATCGGCGAAACGACCTTCGAAAGCAGCCCGGGCCGGACGATGTGAAGGGCAGGAGGCGGCGGCGTAGGGGTGTAAGTAATCGTGGGAGTAAAGGTTGGGGCGCGTGTGCGGGTGGGGACGCGCGTTCGGGTGGCCGTGCGCGTGGGGGTCGGGCTGGGGCCGACCGTGGCAGTATCCCTGGGCCAGGCTGTGATCGTGCGGGTGGCGGTATAACCGGGATCCGGGGTCTCCGTCGGGAGCGGCGGAGGCGGCTCGAGCGTGGCGGTATCGGTCGGCGCCGGCGTTTCGGTTGCCGGGCCGGAGAGGTCGAGCGTCGCGGCCAGCGTGGGCAGCGGCCCGACTGGCGCGCGTTGGAGCGCACAGCCTCCTGGCAGCAGCGCGATGGCCGCTGCCAGGATCATCAGGACTGCGCCTTTTTTACCAGCCCACTTTCTCATGAAGCAAGAAACAACGCTGCCCTACAGCCCGTAAATTTCAGCGTACTTCGTCTGCAAATAGCGCATATAGGGCTGAGGGTCGATCTTCGACCCGGTTACCTGCTCGACCAGGACCTGCGGCTCGAACTTGGCCCCGTGCTGGTGGATCTTCTCACGCAGCCAGCCAAGCAAAGCTGAGAATTCACCTCGCTCCATCTGAGCCTCCAGGTCAGGGATATCCATCTGGATGCGATCCCACAGTTGGACCGACACCAGGTTGCCCAGGGCGTAGGTTGGGAAATAACCGATCATTCCACCTGACCAGTGAATGTCCTGGAGCACGCCCAGGGCATCGTTTGGTGGGGTCAGGCCCAAGTATTCCTGGGCGCGGGCGTTCCAGGCCTCGGGCAAATCTTTGACGGGCAGGCTGCCTTCCATCAAGGCAATTTCCAGTTCCAGGCGGAGCATGATGTGCAGATTATAGGTAGCCTCGTCTGCCTCAACCCGGATCAGCGAAGGCGAGACCTTGTTGATACCTTTGTAGAAAGTCATCAGGTCAACGCCGGCCAGTTGAGCCGGGAACATTTCCTGCAGGCGCGGGAAAAAGAAGCGCCAGAACGGCAGCGAACGCCCAACCAGGTTTTCCCACATCCGCGACTGCGACTCGTGCACCGCCAGCGATGCGCCATTGGCGAGCGGGGTGCGGAAGAGCGAGCGGCCAACTCCCTGCTCGTACATGGCATGCCCGGCCTCATGCATGGTGCTGAAGAGCGCAGAAGAACTGCGCTGAGGATCGAAGCGGGTAGTGATGCGCACATCATCCCTGCCGAAGCTGGTCGTAAATGGGTGGACTGACTTATCCTGGCGACCGCGGTTCCAGTCATACCCAAAACGAGTAATCACGTCAACGCCAAAGTCCCACTGAGCCTGCTCCGGATATTCCACCGACATAAAGCCATCATCGACCTGCGGGCGCTCGCTGATCGCCTGGATTAACGCCACCTGCTGCGGGCGCAGTTCGTTGAAAATTGCCCGCACATCGGCGGTCTTCATCCCCCTTTCGAAATCGTCCAGCAGCGGGTCATAGACATGATCATAAGGGGCGAAACAGGCGGCGTACTGGCGGCGCAGGTCGACGATGCGCTCCAGGTAAGGCTGGAAGATCTTGAAATCCGCCGCCCCGCGCGCCTTTGCCCACGCCTCATGCGCCACAGCCGTCAGTTGAGTAAATTCGCTGACCAGGCTGGACGGCACGCGGGTCTGTTTCTGATATTCATGATACGAGTATCGGATCAGGCAGGCGTCGTCTGAGGCAGGATCAAGCTGATCTACCTGAGCCATCAAGTCCTCCAGAAGCCGGCCAGCTTCTTCAGAGGTAGCCCGTTCGTGGATCAGCCGGGCCAGGGTGGAAAGCTGGTACCCGCGCCCTTCGGCCCCGCCTGGCGGCATATACGTTTGCTGGTCCCAACCCAGGACGGCAGCCGCAGAGGCCAAATCGACAATCTCCCCCAGCAAATCCTTGAGTTTCTGCAGTTTTTCTTCCATTGGTCACGCCACCTGCCAGCGCAGTTCATCGCCACGCAGGGCTGCCAGGACTTCCGTCGCGATATCGTGCGCCGCACGCTGCTGCGCTTCCACCGTCTGGGCGCCAATATGCGGCGAACCGATCACGCGAGGGTGGCTCACCAGGGCCGACTGGCCGGGCGGTTCGGTGGAAAACACATCCAGGGCCGCCCCGGCAATCTTGCCCGTCTCAAGCGCATCCAGCAGAGCAGCTTCATCGATCACGCCGCCCCGGGAGGTATTGATCAGCAGGGCCCCATCTTTAATCATTTCAAACTGCTCCTTGCCAATCAACCCACGGGTATCGCCGTTCAACGGGACGTGAAGGCTGATAATATCCGAACTCGCCAGCAGTTCCTCGATCGAAACCGGCTGGCAGCCCGCTTTTTCAACGATTTTGCAGTCTACATACGGGTCGCACACTACAACGACGCTCATATCAAATGCCAGGGCGCGTTTTGCCACCGCCTGACCAATCCGGCCAAAACCGATGATCCCCAGCTTCTTGCTGCAAAGCTCGGTCCCTTCCATCTCTTTCTTCAGCCACTTGCCATTCTTCATCCCGGCATCGCCGCGTGGGATCTCGCGGGCCAGCGAAAGCATGAGCGCCATCGCCAATTCAGCCACAGCTACGGTGGTCGCGAAAGGCGAGTTGACCACTTTTACCCCGTGCTGTTTGGCAGCGTTCAGGTCGATATTATCCACGCCAACCCCTGCCCGGCCGACCACTTTCAGGTTCGGCGCGGCCTCAAACACGGCCGGGGTCACCTTGGTGCGCCCGCGAACGATGAGGGCATCGTATTCGCCAACAATTTTCAGCAGCTCATCCGCGGCAATCCCAGACCGGTCCGCCACTTCAGCAGATTTCCCTAAGATTTCCTTGCCGTTTTCTTCCAGGCCATCCGTGAGCAAAATTTTCCAAGAAGCCATCTGGTGTCTCCTTTTCACCAATTTCAATCAGACCGTAAGTTGCTCGGGCTTATTTACAAAAATGGAAATTATTACCCAGGAATGATTTTACCTCAATGAGAATAAGCTGTCACCACCGCATCCGATCCATTTCTTCCCTGGAAAGCCCTATGGTACAATCCTGGCGATGCAGAAAACCGTCCATCCCCGCCTGCTCAAATCCGAACCCATGCGGCGCTGCAAGCTGGGCGAATGCCGGGCAGCCTGTTGTCTGTACGGCGTATGGATCGACCGGGCCGAGGCCCAGACCATCCGGGCCAACGCAGCCCGGATCGCAGCATACATGGAACCGGAAAACCGCGCCCCAGAGAATTGGTTCGACGGTCGCGAAGAGCCAGATGAACACACTCCCTCTGGCTGGACGGAGCACAGCCGGGTGCTGCCGGCCCCAGATCATTACGGCGGGACGGCCTGTATCTTCCTCCGCCGCGATCACAAGTGCGCGCTCCAGGCCGCCGCCCAGGCCAGCGGCCTGCACCCGTGGCAATGGAAGCCGTTTTACTGCATCCTGCACCCGCTCGACCTGGATGAAGAGGGGCGAATCACGCTGGACGAGACCGAGATCCTGCTGGACGAACCTGGTTCCTGCCTGCGCCCGGCCGGGCAGCCCATCCCGCTGATCGCGACATTCGAGCCGGAGCTGCGCTACCTGCTGGGCGACGCCGGTTATGAGGCACTGCTCGAACGCGTAAAGTACCCCCCTGGTGGGGGGTGTTTATGGGGGGGGCGGCCAGAGGGAA
>CAZBDC010000091.1:0-20833 GCA_964490575.1 uncultured Anaerolineaceae bacterium
ACTGGGTATTGCAGAAACAAACAAACGGTCGTCATTGGTGTTCCACTCGAGATATGCGATGCGCCATGACTGTTTCCGGTCTTGGTCCAAATCGCCTCGGTCCGAGGGCGCTCCCGCGCTGTTCGCCCGGCCAAAGGACGCTGAGGGCTGGCCGGTGTTGCAACAACAACAAGAATCCAAGGAGGCCTAAACGATGTTCTTGATCCTGTTTATCCTCAACGATCCCGAAAAATGCTATGACGTGCTGGACGCCTGGGAAGGCGCCGGGACGTCGGGCGTGACGATCCTGCCCAGCACCGGCCTGGGGCGCATTCGCAGCGTGGGCCTGCTGGAAGATATCCCCCTGATGCCCAGCCTGGAAGAATTCTTCATGCACGACGAGACCCAGCACCGCACCCTGATCACCGCCGTCAAAGAGCGCGCCGTGGTCGACCGGATCGTCAAGGCCACCTACCGGGTGGTCGGCGACCTGAGCCTGCCCCATACCGGGGTCCTGCTGGTCCTGCCGGTGGTGGAGGCCTACGGGCTGGAACGCAAAGGCAGCGCCAGGTAGGCGCCGGGCGACCTTCATCCCGCTATTTGCGGGTAAAATGGGGGCATAGGAGAGGGCAACATGAAATACGCGAAACTTTTGATCAATGGAGAATGGGTTGAAGCGACCGGCGGCGACCGCTACGAGCACACCAACCCGGCTAACCTGAACGAAACCGTCGGCTCTTTTGCCAAAGGCACCGCTGAGGATGTGCGCAGCGCCGTCGCCGCCGCCCAGGCGGCAGCGCCTGGCTGGGCAGCCCTGCCGCCGCCCCAGCGCGGGGCCATCCTCGACAAGGCCAGCCACATCCTCGACGCGCGGCTGAACGAAACCGCTGCCACGCTCACCCGCGAAGAAGGCAAGACCCTAGCTGAGGCCAAAGGCGAGGTGATGCGCGCCCGCGATATCCTGCGCTACTTCGCCGGCGAAGGCTGGCGCATGGGCGGCGAGACCTACCCGAGCATTGCCCCCGGTGAGCTGCTCTACAGCCGCCGCGAGCCGCTGGGCGTGGTGGCCGTCGTCACGCCCTGGAACTTCCCGATCGCCATCCCGGCCTGGAAGATCTCCCCCGCCCTGATTTACGGCAACACGGTTGTGTTCAAGCCCGCCAAGCACGGTGAGCTGACCGCCCTGGCGCTGGTGGAAGCGCTGGTGGATGCCGGCCTGCCGCCCGGCGTGCTCAACTACATCACCGGCCCCGGCGCGGCCATCGGCGACGCGCTGACCGGCAGCCCACTCATCAACGGGGTCAGCTTCACCGGCTCTGTCTCGGTTGGCACCCACATCTACGAGCTGGCCATGAAGAACCTGACCCGCGTGCAGCTCGAAATGGGCGGCAAGAACCCGACCGTCGTCCTGGATGACGCCGACCTCGACCTGGCGGTCGACATCGTGGCGCGCAGCAGCTTTGGGCTGACCGGCCAGGCCTGCACCGCCACCAGCCGCGTCATCGTCCAGAACGGCATCGCCGACCGCTTCGCCCAGGCCATCAGCGAGACCGCCCGCAAGTGGGTGGTCGGCAACGGGCTGGACCAGGCCACCCAGATGGGCCCGGCCGTCACCGAAGACCAGCTCCAGACCGACCTCTATTACGTCAACCTCGGCCAGTCCGAAGGCGCCCGGCTGCTGGCGGGCGGCGGCGTGGTCCACGAAAGTGGCTTCTTCATCCAGCCGACCGTCTTCGACGGCGTGGAGACCGGCATGCGCATCGCCCAGGAAGAGATCTTCGGCCCGGTCGTCGGCATCCTGCGGGTCGACACGCTGGACGAGGCCATCGCCAAGGCCAACTCGGTCGGCTTTGGGCTGGCGGCCTCGATCATCACGACCAACCTCAAGAGCGCTTTCACCTTTGCCAACACGGTCGAGGCCGGGGTGGTCAAGATCAACGAACCGACCACCGGGCTGGCCCTGCAGGCGCCCTTCGGCGGCTTCAAGCGCTCCAGCGCCAACACCTTCAAAGAACAGGGCCCGGCCGCGATCGACTTCTACACCCGCGTCAAGACCATCTACGTCGGCCATGGGTAAGATGGCCGCTGGCACGGCTAAGATGGCCCCCGGCGGTCCGCTCAAAATTTACCCGGGCCGGCACGTAGAGCTGGAAATCCGCTACGCCGGCGGCGAGGTCGAGCAGCTCAGCCTCGACCTCGTCGCCGACTCGGCCGCCGATTTCGAGCGCGGCTTCCTCGGGCAGAGCACGCCGCTGGCGAAGGCCATCCTGGGCCGCACCGCCGGCGAGGTGGTGCCTTACCAGGCCGGCGACGCGCTGGAAGTCCGCATCCTGGCGGTCGAGGCCCAATTGAGCGCCCAGCCCACCGACCTGAGCGAGCGCCGCGAAGAGGCCCTGCGCAAGGCGCTGCGCGACAGCGACCGCACCAGCACGATCCTGTTCGCCTCCTCCTACAGCAGCAAATGGGGCGACTACGACCCTACCCCGCTGACAGACGAAGAAGACGAATAACAGGGTTTGCTGCGACTGCGTGACAGCTGCAGCAAACCCTGTTATTTAACAAAACGATAACATCAGCTGCCTGTTTTGATGGCTCGCATCCTGGTACACTATATCGTATCAATACGATAAAGGATGCATTTATGACCCCTTTGAAAGTCCTGATCCTGTGCACCGGCAATTCTTGCCGCTCGCAGATGGCCGAAGCCCTGGTCAACCACTTCCTGGGGGCATCCTGGCAGGCCGCCAGCGCCGGGACTGAGCCGGCCGGCTACGTCCACCCGCTGGCGCTGCAGGCGCTGGCCGAGCTTGGCATCCGCCACCGGGGCGAGTCGAAATCGGTCGAGGCCTTCCGCGGCCGGCGCTTTGACGTGGTCGTCACCGTGTGTGACGACGCGGCCGAGAACTGCCCGGTCTGGCTCGGCCCAGGCGCGAAGGTCCACATTGGCTTCCCCGACCCGGCCAAAGCCGAGGGCGCGCCGGAAGAAATCCTGGCGGCCTTCCGCACCGTCCGCGATGACATCCGCGAACGGGTGCTGGCTTACCTGGAAGAGTACCAGGTCAAAACCGCCGCCGGCAGTTCTTCCGCCGCCGGCAGTTTTTCCGCCGCCGGCAGTTCTTCCGCCGCCGGCAGTTCTTCCGCCGCCGCTCAGGGGGAAACGAGCATGGCAAAAAAGCGCGTCCTCTTCTTATGCACCGGCAACTCGGCCCGCAGCCAGATGGCCGAAGCCTTCCTGCGCCGCCACGGCGGCGAAAATTTTGAGCCCTACAGCGCCGGACTGGAGCCAAAAAGCATCAATCCCTACACCGTGCGGGTGATGGCCGAGATCGGCTACGACCTTTCGGGCCAGCGCTCGAAGGGCGTGGGCGAATACCTGGGCAAAGTCCTTTTCCACCACCTGGTCACCGTCTGCGACCACGCCGAACAGAACTGCCCGACCGCCTGGCCGGGGTTGAACGAGCGGCTGCACTGGTCCTTTGAAGACCCGGCCGCCTTCAACGGCAACGAGGCTGAAACCCTGGCAAAGTTCCGCCAGGTCCGCGACCAGATCGAGCGCAAGATCATCGACTGGGTGGCCCAACAGCGCGGCGCGGCCGGATAGCGCCGGAAGCTGTCATCTCGCCATTGCCGGCACGGATCTTCCCCGCTGAGCGCGAAAATTCATCCCCAGGAGAACCGTCCTATGTCAGCAACCCCAACGGCGCAAGCCACTGCCCAGCCGGTCGCCCGGCGGCTGTCGTTCCTCGATCGCTACCTGACCCTGTGGATCTTCCTGGCCATGGCGGTCGGGGTTGGGCTGGGTTACCTGCTGCCCCAGGCGGTGGCGGCTTTCAACACGGCAGTCTCGGTCGGCGCCACCAACATCCCCATCGCCATCGGCCTGATCCTGATGATGTACCCGCCCCTGGCCAAGGTCCACTATGACGAGCTGGGCAAGGTCTTCCGCAACGTGAAGGTGCTGGGGCTCTCCCTGGTGCAGAACTGGGTCATCGGCCCGGTGCTGATGTTCGTTCTGGCGATCATCTTCCTGCGCGGCTACCCCGAATACATGGCCGGCCTGATCATGATCGGCCTGGCGCGCTGCATCGCCATGGTCATCGTGTGGAACGAGCTGGCCAAAGGCGACACCGACTACGCCGCCGGGCTGGTGGCCTTCAACAGCATCTTCCAGGTCCTGTTTTACAGCGTCTACGCCTACGTCTTCATCACCGTCCTGCCGACCTGGTTCGGGCTGCAGGGTGTGGCGGTCCACGTCACCATCGGTGAGATCGCCCAGTCGGTCTTTATCTACCTGGGCATCCCCTTCATCGCCGGTTTTCTCACCAACATCATCCTGACCCGCGCGAAGGGCAAGGACTGGTACTACCATACCTTCATCCCCAAAATCAGCCCGGTCACTCTGATCGCCCTGCTCTTTACCATCCTGGTCATGTTCTCGCTCAAGGGCAACCTGATTGTCTCAATCCCGCTGGACGTGGTGCGCATCGCCATCCCGCTGCTGATCTACTTCGTGCTGATGTTCCTGGTCAGCTTCGCGATGGGCAAGGCCGTTGGGGCCAACTACCAGCAGACCACCACGCTTTCCTTCACCGCTGCCTCGAATAACTTCGAGCTGGCCATCGCCGTGGCGGTGGCGGTCTTCGGGCTCAACTCCGGGCAGGCCTTCGCCGCCGTGATTGGTCCGCTGGTGGAAGTGCCGGCGATGATCGGGCTGGTCAACGTGGCCTTCTGGCTGCAGAAGCGGCTGTACCAGGGCAAGCTGGCCCCGGGTATAACCGATCCGGATATCTGCTAAGAATGGTCGTGGTGCAGTAGTTTTTCCGGGTTATCCGCCACGGCCTGGCGCATGGCCTCAGTCATCGCGGCGCCGTTGCGGTACTGGAACGGCCACATGCTGCGCTGATCGAACAGGGCCACCCGGTCCCCGTCCTTTCCAGCCCCGACCACATGCGGGCTTCCGGGCTGTGCGGATATTCGTCAAGTTGAAGAACAGCAATCCATCCCCACTCTCCTCCCCAGGATCAGGCAGCTTCCTCGGCGGCCGGCAGCTTTTGCGCGTTCCTGCGCCCAACCAGCCACAGCGCCAGGGCCAGCAGGCCCAGCACCGCCAGGACATACAGGACCAGCAGCCCGGCGCTGGCGCCGTCCACGTACGCGCCGTAGATCAGCCCGGCCAGGGTGGAGAACAGCGCCACCCAGGCCACGTAGGTCCAGGCTTTGCGCTTGCCGATGATCGCCGCCACGATCAGGATGCTCTGCAGGCTCAGCTCGGGGTCGGCCATCAGGTAAGCCAGCAGCGGGCCGCGGTGCATCCCCAGGCCGAGGAACATCTGCGCAATCGGCACTTCCACCAGGGTCGGGAAATACATGAACACGCCGAATACTACCCCCACGAAGTTGCCCGCCAGCGTGTTCTCCCCGGCCAGCGCTTCGATCCACTCCGGGCGGATCAACTGGCGGATGATGCCGACGGTGAAGACGCCCGCGATCAGCAGCGGGAAGATCTGCTTGACGAAGCGCCAGGTCTCCCACAGCCAGTCGCGCAGGTCGTCTTCCGTGAACTGGCGGCGGACCACCCAGGCCACGACCGCCAGCAGCAGGGAAACGCCGATCATCCGCCCGGTGATTTCGATATCCAGCCCGCCCGCGTGGGGGACCATCCGCACGGCGGCGGCCAGCAGGGTCAGCGCGATCAGCCCCAACGCTGCCCAGGTCCAGCGGTTGAAACCGTCGAAAATCGGTTCAAAGCCCTTCCAGGCCGCCACCCCGATCAGCGCCAGCAGCCCGATCAGGATGGCGCCCTGGGCCGAGACACCTTCTTCGCCTCTGGCGGCGTCAAACGGCACGAGTTGATCGAGCGCGCCCTGGAAGCGGTCCATCCCGGCCACGGGCAGGGTCAGCTTCGCGTATGTGTTGGTGAACAGGTCTACCTTGAGCGTGCCGGCAATCAGCAGAGCCACCAGCAGCAGCAGGAAGACCATCATTCCGCGCCGCATCCCGGCTTTCCCGGCGAAGGTCTCGTCGGTCTCCTGGTCGTGCCGCGCGTCCGAGCGGCTGAAAATCAGCGCCATGATCATGCCGATGCCGATGCCAAAGGCCAGCGAGAGGACCAGGCGGGCCAGGGCCAGGTCGAGGCCAATCGCCACGCCGGTGTAGGCCAGGGCCAGGATGTTGGCCGCCGGGGCAAAGAACAGGAAGGTGATGGCCGGGCCTAACCCGGCCCCCTTCTTATGGATCCCGGCGAAGAGCGGGACGATGGTGCAGGAACATACCGCCAGCAGCGAGCCGGCCGCGGCGGCGGCGGGGTAAGAGACATATTTCGGCGCTTTACGGCCCAGGAAGCGCGTGATCGACTCTTTCGGGATCAGCGCGGTCATGCCGCCGGCGATAAAGAAGGCCGGCAGCAGGCACAGCAGCACGTGCGCCGCCAGGTAAGCCGCCAGGTTGCCCAGCCCGCCCTGCAGCAGGCGGACCAGCCAGCTCACAAGATCCAGGCCGTCCATTACTGCTGCGCTTCTTTGAGCCAGCCGGTGATCTCTGCCTCGCCCGGGATACGCCCCGCCGAGACCAGCTTTTCGTTGATCACCAACCCCGGAGTCGAAACGATGGGGTATTTCATAATATCGCTGTAATCCGTGACCTTGATCACCTCGGCCTCGACGCCCAGAGCGGCGATTACTTTGCGGGCCAGGGCTTCCAGCTTCTTGCAGTTTGCGCAGCCAGAACCAAGAACTTTAACCGTCAACATGTTTATCTACCTCCGCTGCACTTCGGGCAAGGGCAGGCAACCGCACGGGCAGGCTCTGCCGGGTCCCCGGTGGGGATAATCTGCCCCACGGCGTCGAGGACCGCAAAAATGCGCGGCTCGGCGATCCGGTAATACACATTCCAGCCATCCCGTCGGTCCGCGACCAGCCCAATCTCTCGCAGCACCATCAGCTGCTGCGAGATGTAGGCCTGGCGGTAGCCCAGGTGGGCCTCCATGTGGCAGACGCAGTGCTCGTCGTCACGCAAGATATTTAATATCGCCAGCCGGGCCGGGTGCGTCAGCACCTTGAGCAGCTGGGCCTGGGCCTCATAGGCCTGGATAATAACGGAAGGACCATCCATCATATTCATAACGATGAATAAGATAATACTACGCAACCAATCGATCGAAAAGAACATCTGTCATCCAGGTTGGGTGACAGATGTTCTTTCTCCTAAAGAATTGAGAGGCTACCCGCAGCAGCTGCCCGCTGCTCCGGCAGTCGAGCCGCTGCACCCACACGATCCCGATTGGGCGACTGCCGCATAGTTTTCGCGCACCGCCTCGCTAAAATACCCGGCCCGGAGGCGGTCCCAATCCCCTGCAACCTGGTTGAAGTATTCAGATGATCCCTGGGTTGAGTCTTCCACCGCGCAGCAGTCTGGCAGCCAGCCGCCGATCTGGTCTTTCAAGAACTGGACGCCGCGCGCGTCGATGCAGTAGCAGGTGGCCGGCCCCTCCACCTCGCCCTGGATCAGACCGGCCTCGCGCAGCACCTTCAGATGCTGGCTGACGGTTGACTGGGCCAGGGTGGTAAATTCGATAAAGAAGCTAACCAGTCAACCACAATATATAGGTAAAAACAACCTGAAATTATGGACTGAATTTCGTTCAGAAATTTATATAATTAAGGTATTCAGGATTGACGACCCGTTCTTCAGCCATAACCCAGAGGAGGCCCTATGTTCACCGTAAGGAACCTGCTGCAGATCAAAGGCGACGCCGGCGTGTGGGCGGTCAGCCCGGAGACTTCCACGATCGATGCCCTGCGTTTTATGGCCGATAAGAACGTCGGCGCGCTGATCGTGCTGGAAGATGGCATCCTGGTCGGCATCGTCTCCGAGCGCGATTTCGTCCGCCGCATCGCCCGCAACCGCAAGTGCGACGTGAGCGCCACCATCCAGGATTACATGACCTCCAAAGTCATCACCGTCACCCTGGATACCAGCATCGACGAGTGCATGAAGATCATGACCGACAAGCGCATCCGCCACCTGCCGGTTTATGACGGCGGCAAGCTGCACGGGTTGATCTCGATCGGCGACGTGTTCAAGTGTATCATCGACGAGCAGTCGATGACCATTAACAACCTCGAAAAATACATCACCGGCAGCGGTTACGGTCAGTAGCCCGGGTTTCTTACCCGGGCCCCCGCGCATTCCGGCGGTCCCGCAGCGCAAATGGCAGGTACATCAGCAGGACCAGCGCGATCCCCAGCGCCTCCATCGAAAGCAGGTACCAGGGATACGGGCCGAGCACGTCCAGCAGGCTGGGCGTGGGTAGCTTGCCCTGCGTGTACAGGTAGTTGCTGCCGATCTGGCGGTTGACCCACGCGCAGAACAGCCAGTACAGGTTAGTGATCACGAACACGCGCGGCAGCGAGCGCCAGGTGGGCCGGAAGCCCTCCACCGCGGTCATGTAGACCACCGCCACGATGATCGCCCCGTGCAGGGTGAGGAACTCGATGAAGCGGTAATGCGGAAAGCCGTAGATGGTCAGGTCGGGCGTTAGCAGGGCCATGCTCGCGCCCAGCGGCCCCATGAAGTAGACCCATTCGTAATAGCGGTAGCTGCGCAAGACCAGCAGGAGCGGCATGGTCCACGAAGTCACGCTGCACAGCCACAGCGGCAGCATCCCCTGCACCGTCCACTGCCCGGTCGCCAGCATCCACACCTGCCAGGAGCCCTCGCACAGGTAGATCAACGCCAGCAGGCCCCAGCGGAAGGCGCGCTGCCCGCGCGGGCTGAAACGCCGGCGCAGCAGCACCACCGCCAGGCAGGCCAGCGCGATCAGCCCCAGCCCGGCCAGGTGGGCCGCGCCGAACAGCTCAAACGCCCCGCCGGTGTAATCGCGGGCAAAAAGATCGTCCAGGGGCGGCGTTCCTCCTTTCAACAGGGGCTGTTACTGCGAGCCGTTCTTGCGAAGTAATCTTCGAGCCGGTTGTGGTGTTCGCCGGAGCGCGACCATACCTTAATTGTATCCGATATTCCCCGCTGCCTGCCCGCGCCGATTTCCGCCGGCCCGTACCGCCATCCAGGCTATAATTATTGCATCCCGTCCACCGGGGACGCAGCGCGGTGGCTCCATCCTGATCCGCTCAATCCGTGCCAAAATCCGTTGACAGCCACCGTTCAGCGTCCACAGTTCACGAACTCGAGGTGTCCCATGCGATTGCTTGAAATCACTCTCCCAGCCGTGGACCTGGATGCCCTGCGCCAGTTCTACTGCGCCGTCCTTGGCCTGCGCGAGATCGAACCGGCCTGGACCGGGCGGCTGGCCCTCCAGTGCGGCGCCACCCATCTCTTCTTCCGCGCCGCCATGCCTGGCTGGCACGGCCGCTACCACTTCGCCTTCGATATCCCGGCCGGGCGTTTCGCGGCTGCCCTGGACTGGCTGGCCTCGCGCCGCGCCGCGCTGGCGGACCGCAAAGGCGAGACCCGCTTCCACTCGCAAAGCTGGAACGCCGACTCGGTCTACTTCACCGACCCGCAGGGCAACATCCTCGAGCTGATCGCCCGCCTGGAGAAACCGGTCCCGGCTGAAGCCGCCGCCCACGACCCCGGCCGGCCGTTCAACGCCGGCGAAATCATCGCCATCAGCGAGCTGGGCCTGGCTACCCCGGACGTGACCGGCAGCGTGGCCACCCTCCAGGCGCGCATGCCCGGCCTGTCCGTCTACAACGGCGGGAGTGCCGGAAGCAGCCCGGCCAGCGACACCTTTGCCGCTGTCGGCGACCTGGATGGGCTGTTGATCGTCGTCCAGTACGGCCGGATCTGGTATCCCGACTCCGGCGTGCCGGCCGACCTGCTGCCGCTGGACGCGCTGCTCGAGATCGAGCCCGGCCGCCGCTACCGCCTGACCGCCCCGCCCTACCCGTTCGTCGTCCGCGTGTAGCCGGTCACCACCCACCGTCCACCGTTCACAGCCCCCCAAGGAGCCCGATGCCCGATTTCATCCCCGGCCTTCAACTGTGCGAAGCCTACTACGAGCAGGCCGTCCGCCCCATCCTCGCCGCCCGCTTCCCCGGGCTGGCTTATTCCGCCGGGCTGCTGGGTTACGGCTCGGACGTGCTCGGCCTGGACACGCCCGTCTCGCGCGACCACCAGTGGGGGCCACGCCTGGTCCTCTTCCTCCCGCCCGAGGGTTTCCCCGCCGCCTCCGCCGCGCTCGACCAGGCCCTGCGCCAGGACCTGCCGCCGGTCTTCATGGGCTATACCACCCACTTCAGCGCGCCCGACCCGCTCGACGGCGGCACGCGCGTGGCGGCCCCTCACACCGCCGGGCCGGTCGACCACCTGATCGACCTGGTCACCCTGGCAGGCTACTGGCAGTCTAACCTGGGCGCCGACCCCTTCCAGGAGCCCGGCCCGGCCGACTGGCTGACCTTCTCCGACCAGCGCCTGCTGGCGCTGACGTCCGGAAAAGTCTTCCACGATGACCTGGGGGTCGAGCAGGTCCGCCGGCGCTTCGCCTGCTACCCGCGCGACGTGTGGCTGTACCTGCTGGCCGCCCAATGGAGCCTGATCTCGCAGGAAGAAGCCTTCGTCGGGCGCACCGCCCAGGCCGGCGACGCGCTCGGCTCGCGCATCGTCGCCGCCCGGCTGGTCGAGCGCTTCATGCGCCTGTGCTTCCTGATGGAAAAGCGCTACGCCCCCTATTCCAAGTGGTTCGGGACGGCCTTCCGCCGCCTGGCCTGTGCGGCCGAGCTGGCCCCGCTCCTGGAAGAAATCCTGGCCGCGCCCGACTACCCGGCCCGCGAGGCGCCCCTGGCCCGCGTCTACACCCGCCTGGCTGAGCTGCACAACGACCTGGGCATCACCCCCCCGCTCGAGACACGCACGCGCACCTACTCGGGCTGGCACAACCTGCGCGCCGGGGTGGATGACCTGCCCCTGGATGACCCGCGCAACACCCGCCCCCACCAGGTCATCTTCGCCGGGCGCTTCGCCGACGCCATCACCACCCAGATCCACGACCCTGCCGTGCGCGCCTTCCTGCCCGCGGCCGGCTCGGTCAGCCAGTTCATGGTCGAGTCGAGCGACGCGCTGCAGAACGTCGCCTTCTGCCGCGGCCTGCTCGATGACCTGAGCGATACCTAACCCCCTGGCCCCCTTCCCGATTCGGGAAGGGAGAAAAGGAGACACACCCTATGGCAATCGTCACAATTATCGGCGCCGGCATGATGGGCACCGCCATGTGCTGGCCGCTGGCCGACCGCGGGCACGCCGTGCGCCTGGCCGGCACGCCCCTGGATGACGACATCATCCGCTCGATCCGCGCCACCCGCGTCCACCCCCGCCTCGAGCGGGAGATCCCGCCCGGCGTCGAGGCCTTCGACCACCAGGCGCTCGCTGAAGCCGTCCGGGGCGCGGAGCTGGTCATCGGCGGAGTCAGCAGCTTCGGGGTCGACTGGTTCGCCCGGGCGGCCGGCCCCCACCTGCGGCCGGATGTGCCGGTCCTCTCGGTCACCAAGGGCCTGGAAGACCAGCCGGACGGCGACCTGCTGACCCTGCCGGAGGTCCTCAGCCGCAGGGTACCGGAGATCTCTTTCAACGCCATCGGCGGGCCGTGCATCGCCCACGAGCTGGCCGCCCGCCGCCAGACGGCAGTCGTTTTCACCGGGCCGGACGCGGACACCCTCGCCCGCCTGCGCGCGCTGCTGGCCACCGATTATTACCACATCTGGCCCTCGACCGACCTGGCCGGGGTGGAAACCTGCGCCGCACTCAAGAACGCCTACGCCCTGGCGGTCGGGCTGGCGGTGGGCATGATGGAAGCGGCCGGGCCGGACGGGCTGGCCCACGGCTACAACCCCCAGGCGGCCCTGTTTGGGCAGTCCTGCTATGAGATGCGCCGGCTGGTGCGCCTGCTGGGCGGCGACGAGGGCAACGTCACCTGGCTGCCCGGGCCCGGCGACCTGTACGTGACCGTCTTCGGCGGGCGCACCGTCCGGCTGGGCAGGCTGCTTGGCCAGGGCATGCCCTTCCGCGAGGCCCGCCGCGTCCTGGCCGGGGTGACCCTGGAATCGGTCGAGATCACCACCCGCGTCGCCCGCGCCCTGCCCAAACTGGCCGCCCGCGGACTGGTTGACCTGGCCGACTTCCCGCTCCTGCTCCACCTGGATGAGATCCTCAACCACGACCGGCCGGTGGCGATCCCCTGGTCCCGCTTCTTCAGGGCGCTGTGATGGAAAGCGCGTACCTGTCGATCGATGTCGGCACCTCCTCCGCCAAGCTGTCGCTCTACGCCCGCGACGGGCGCCTGCTGGCGGCGCGCGCGGCGGCTTACCCGGTGGCCTACCCGCGCCCCGATTGGGCTGAGCAAGACCCCGAGTTGTGGTGGCAGGCCGTCTGCCAGCTCGGCCCGCGGGTGCTGCAGGCCGCCGGGCCGGTCAGGCTGGCCGGGATCTCGGTCAGCGGGCAGACCCCGCTGTGTGCGCCGGTCGACTCGGACGGGCTGCCGCTGCGCAAGGCCATCCTGTGGCTCGACCGCCGCGCCGCCCCGCAGGTCGACTGGCTGCGCGCGCGCCTGGGCGAGGAGCGCTGCCGCTCGGTCAGCGCCAACCGCCTCGACAGCTACTTCGGCGGGCTCAAGTGGTTGTGGTTCCGCCAGGAAGAACCGGCGCTCTTCGAGCGCACCTGGAAGATCCTGCAGGCCAACAGCTATGTCATCCTCAAGCTGACCGGCGCGGCGGTGATCGACCCCTCCCAGGCCGGGCTGTGCTCGCCCTGCTTCAATGTTAGCAGCGGCGACTGGGACGCCGAGATCTGCGCCGCCATGGGGCTGCCGCTCGACATGCTGCCCGAGATCCACCCTGCCTGGGCGGTCGTCGGGCAGGTCAGCGCCGCGGCGGCGCGCGCCAGCGGGCTGCCGGAAGGCGCGCCGGTGGTGTGCGGCGGGGGCGATTTCGCCTGCGCCTGCCTGGGCGCCGGGGTGACCGGCCCCGAGCGCGCCGCGCTGATGCTCGGCACGGCCGGCAACCTGCTCTTCCCCGGCCTGCCCGCCCGCGACCCGCGCCTGCTGCGCACCATCCACCTGACCGGCGAGCCGCTGCCCTTCGGCGGGGTACTGGCGGGCGGCAACCTGGCCTGGTTCGCCGGGCTGTTCGGCGCGCCCGAGCCAGCCCTGTTCGAGCGCCTGGACGAGGAGGCCGCCGCCGTCCCGCCCGGCAGCGAGGGCCTGCTCTACCTGCCCTACCTGATGGGCGAGCGCACCCCCATCTGGGACCCCGACGCGCGCGGGGCCTTCATCGGCCTGAGCGCCCGCCACACCCGCGCCCACCTCTACCGGGCCGTGCTGGAGGGGGTGGCCTTCGCCTTCCGCCAGATTTCGGAGATCGCCGGGGCCGGGCAGAGCGGTACGCCCGTGGTCGCCATCGACGGCGGCGCGCGCAGCCCGCTCTGGCGCGCCATTTTGGCCGCCGCGCTCGGGCTGCCGGTCAGCCAGGGCGGCCCGCGCAGCGGCACCGCGCTGGGCAGCGCCTTCCTGGCCGCGTTGGGCGCCGGCGGCGCGTCCTCCTTCGCCGAAATCGAGGCCTGGACCGAGGTCCTGCCGCCCACCCCACCCGGCCCGGACGCCCGCGCCGCCTATGACCGCCTCTACCCCGTCTACGCCGGGCTGTACGAGAAGCTGAAAGATGATTTTCACATCCTTTCTTAGGAATCACGATAGCCGGAGAAATGTTATGCAGTCTGGCTATTTTCCCGCAAAGGATATCTGGATTTATTTATTCGACTGTTCATGGAAAGGAACGCGATTTGTGGAGCAAAGATGTTTGGCGTGGTTGGTTCGCCACTAACCCCAATTGGTGCCTACAAGAAGAAAATTTCAATGGGGGGCGTCCCTCACTCTTGTCAGCTTTTCACAGGAGGTAATCCAAATGAACAAACCTCGTCTGTGCCGACCATTTCGTACCGTCCTGGCTGCCCTGCTCACGGCGGCGCTTCTTCTCGGCGCTGCCCCGGGTGTACGGCCCTCCGCAGGTACGCCTGCGCCCGCAGGTACGCCTGCGCCCGCAGGTACGCCTGCGCCCGCCGAGGACGTCGCCCCCCTCCAGGAGATCCTGGTGGACGATTTCACCCCCCAGCCGCTCCAGAAGGAATCCGTCCAGCCGCTTGAGGAAGAAGAATTGGTCTACTATTACAACCGCCTGGGTGGCGACCGGGGCGCGCTGAATAATTCCACCCTGGCGCTGGGGACCGGCCTGATGACCGTCACGCTCGCCGCCGGGCAGGCCTGGGGCGGGATCTATTTCAGCCTCAACCACCCTGACCGCGAGGTCCTGGGATTCGATTTCTCGGCCGTCCTGCCCGCGCAGATCCAGGCCCAGTACCAGAGCCAGGTCAACGCCATCACCGTCCAAATCGCGGACGGGACGCCCGGGCGGCGGGTCAAGCTGGAGCTGAAAGATGGGGGAACCATCCGCTGGACGGTTTCGGCCTATCTATCGGGCGGCGCGCAAACCCTCAGCTACCCGCTCCCCGCCCTGGGCAACATCACCAACCTGGTCGTCGTCCTGGACCAGGCCACCGGCGGCGACCAGGTCATCCTGGATAAGATCGCACTGACCGCCGTCACCGCCATCAGCGACCCGCTCGAGGCGGCTTTTGTGTGGAGCTACGCCATGCTCCTCAACAACTGGAACCCCGCCACCGGCCTGGTGCGCGACAAGGCCACCGATACCGGCGAGGAATTCAATGCGACCCAGTGCGCCGGGTCCCTTGCGACGGCGACCGCCCTGGCCGCGCAGCTTGGGGTGGTCAGCCAGGCCGACGCCGTCCTGGTGGTCGACAAGATCGCCGGTGCCCTGCTCAATGACCTGCCGCGTTACAATGGCCTGTGGCCCCATTGGGTCAAACTTGACTCGTCCGGGAAATGGGTCATCGTGCCGGATCCAAACGATCCCGACAAGACCGAATGGTCGTCGGTCGACACGGCCATCGCCGCGCTCGGGCTGCTGGATGCCCAGGTCGCACTTGGGCTGGACGCCAGCGCGACGGTCCAGTTCATCCAGGACATCGACTGGGACGCGCTGCTGCTGCCCGGCGGCCTCTCGCACGGGTATACCTACGGCGGAGAGCTGCTCGTTTCCAGCTGGGACACCTTCGGCGGCGAGAGCGTGCTGATCGACCTGCTCTATGCGGCTGCCGAAGGTACCCTGCCGCCGCTCCAGTACCCGACCCCGCCCACCGCCGACGGCTCGGGCTTCATCGACGAGCTGTCCTGGCTGTTCGTCCTCCCGCCCTCAAAACCGGACGCCTGGGGCGTCGATTGGGATGCCTACCGTGCCCAGGCCGCCGCCGCGCAACTGGCCTATTCCCCGGCCGAATACCCGGGCGAATGCTTCGACCAGCTCGGGTTGTTTGGCCTGTCAGCCGGCGAGGTCCCCAACCCGTCCGCCGTCGCCAAGGATGACATCTACCAAGCCTTCGGCGTCGGGGGGCGCTTCTCGCCGCCCAACGACGGCAGCCTGCTGCTGGGCTACCCGGTCGTCGTGCCCCATTACGCCGGCATGGTCGCCGCGCTCCACCCGCAGCCGGCCGAGGACCTGTGGGCCTGGCTGATCGCCGGGCCGTTCTCGCCGCTCAACAATGTCGAGAGCCTGGCCTTTCCCGCTGGCGCGGGCTGCGCGTACGGCGACCTGAACTGGAACCACCTGAAAGGCTCCTGGAACCTGGTCCTGCAGGCGCTCGGGCTGGGCCGTTACCTGGCGCAGCGCGGCGGACAGGCCTACGCCCCCTGGCAGGCCTCCATGCGGAGTCCCTTCCTGCGCGGCGGCTACGAGATCCTCTTCCCCGCCAGCCTGGGCGCGGCCTACCTGCCGCTAGTGCATCAGTAAACCCTGGCCTCGCCCACCCGGCAAAGCAGGCGCCCGCTCGCGACCGGCGCCTTCGCCAGTTCGTTTTCGTTGCGTTGATGGCCTGGTTTGGCTTGACATCATCCAGGGGCTCATGTAACATTTGGTTACATGACGTTCACAACAAGGAGATTACCCAATGAAGTCTTTGAAAGCAAAACTGGCCAGGCCAGGCATCCAGTACTGGCCCGAAGTCCGCTGGTGGCTGGCGGAAGGGTTTAACACCGACCAGACTCTGAAGAAAGACATCCAGATGTTGTTCGAGTCCGGCTTTGGCGGGGCGGAATTCCTGGCCATGGACGAGCTCGGGGCCGGGTCGCAGCGCTACGGCTGGGGCTCGGAGGAGTGGGTCCACGATTCGCACGTCATCCTGGAGGAGACCACCGCCAGGGGCATGGCGGTCAGCATGACCAGCGGGACGAACTGGTCGAATGCCAACCTGATCACCATCCAGCCGGACGACCGGGCCGCGGCCAAGGAACTGGATTACACCAGCGAGACGGTCGCCGCCGGTGCGACGCGCAGCGGGGCGCTGGCCAAACCGGCCCTGCGCATGCCCAACATTCACGTCCAGGAGCTGATCGCCGTGGTGGCGGCCAGGCGCGCGGCCAAAACCGAAGGCAAATCCCGGCTGAGCGTGGAAGGGCTGCTCGTCCTGACCGGCCAGGTCGAGAACGGCGCGCTGACCTGGACCGCGCCGGCGGACAGCGACTACGAGCTGATCGTCTTCTGGATGCACGGCACCGGGCAGACCGCCTCGCCCTCGGCAGGGATTTCCTACACGGTCAACTACATCGACCGCTACGGGGTCGACGCGCTGATCGACTACTGGAACCGCGAGGTGCTGACTCCCCACGTGCGCGAAACGATTAAGAAAAACGGGCGGGCGCAGATGTACATGGACTCGCTCGAGCTGTCCACCTTCGGGCAGGGCGGGCAGTTCTGGGGCTATCACCTGCTGGAGGAGTTCCGGCGGCGGCGCGGCTACGACCTGACGCCCTACCTGCCCTTCATCCTCAAGAAGAGCGGCGGGATGATGCAGGTGCTGCCCAATTATCGCTATGATAACGACAACCCGGCCCTGATCGAAAAAGTACGCAATGACCTGCACGCCACCTTCACCGACCTGTACATGGAAAACATGCTCAAGCCCATCCAGGAATGGCTGCACAGCGTCAACATGGAAGTGCGAGCCGAAATTTCGTACGGGATGCCCTTTGAGATCTCGCAACCCGGCAAATACGTGGACGGGATCGAGACCGAATCGCTCGAGTTCTCGTCGCAGATCGACAGCTACCGCGGCCTGGCCGGCGCGGCCCACCTCTACAACCGGCTGTATTCGAGCGAGACCGGGGCAACCCTGGCCAACTACAAGCACAGCCTCGATTTCTACAACCAGATCATCTTCACCCAGTTCGCCGCGGGCGTCAGCCGCACGGTCCTGCACGGCTACGCCGGCATCGCCGGAACAGAGCAGGCCACGAAATGGCCGGGGCATGAGGGCATGTGGCCGATGTTCTCGGAGCGCTTTGGCTCGCGCCAGCCCGGCTACCAGCACTACACCGACTGGACCGACATGCTGGCCCGCTTCCAGATGCTCCTGCGCCAGGGCAAGCCGCGCATGGACCTGGGCATCCTGCGCCTCGACTACAATTTCAACAACCTGGTCTTCGGCGGCGGGAGCGAGGACGACCTGTACGAGCGGCAGTACATGCGCGCCAACCAGGGCATGTACTGGAAAGACCCTGCCCTGCAGAACGCCGGCTACACCTACGACTACTTCGCCCCGCAGATCCTCGAGGATGAGTCCATCACCTTCGCGGGCGGCGAGATCGCGCCTGACGGCCCGGGCTACCAGGCCCTGATCCTCTACCAGGAGGCCCTGCCGCTCTCCAGCGCGAAGCAGATCCTGGCCTGGGCCAGAGAGGGCCTGCCGGTGGTCATCGCCAACGGGGTGACCGAAATGATCCGCACCGGGGTCGACAAGACCCATCCCAAAGCAGCCGCCATGACCCCCTACAACGACGGGCTGGACGGCGAGCTGGCCAAAGTGATGGCCGAGCTGAAGGCGCTGCCCAACGTGGCCGAGATCGATAACCCGGCTGATGCGCTGCCGGCCCTCCAGGCGCTGGGGGTCGCGCCGCGGGCGAAGTTCACCGAGCCGAACAAGAAGATCCTCACCCTGCTGCGCGCCGACGGCGACCTGCGCTACCTGTATGCCTACCATTACATGTACCCCGAAACCGAGCCCTTCACCTTCAAGGTGGCGGTGGAAGGCGAGGGCAAACCTTACGCCATCGACTGCTGGAAGGGGACTGTGGCCGAAATCGGGCTGTACGAGCACGTCGACGGGCGCACAGTGGTCGAGCTGACCCTGCAGCCCGGCGAGGCGACCATGCTGGCGATCAACCTGGCCGAAAAAGACGCCGTCCACGCCGTGGAAAGCCAGGCCGGCCAGGTGCTGTTTAAGGATGGCAAACTGGTCGCCGTGGCGAGCCAGAGCGGGCCGTGCCGCACGCGCCTCAGCAGCGGGGCCGTGGTGACCAAAGACATCGCCGTGCCTGCCCCAATCGAGCTCAAGCTGTGGGACCTGGAAGTGGAAGACTGGGACGAAGGCGACAAAGTCGTCATCGCCGAAGACCGTGGGCTGGGCTACGTGACCCGCGAGGTGCACTTTGAGACGCGCAAGACGCGCATCCCGGTCGGGATGACGGAACTGAAAGCCTGGAAAGATCTCCCGGCGGTGGGCGAGGAAGTCTCCGGGGTGGGCTATTACACCACCACCTTCACCCTGCCGGAAGGCTGGGGCCCGCGCAACGGCGCGCTGCTCAAGCTTGGCTCGACCCACGGCAGCACGGCGGCGGTCTACGTCAACGGCACAAAAGCGGGCGGGGTCGACATCGAAAACCCGGTCGTCGACGTCAGCGAGCTGCTGGCGCCGGGTGAGAACAAGGTGACCGTCGAGGTGTCGAGCACGCTCAACAACCGCCTGCGGGCCCGCAAGTACTTCGAGGGCATCCCGCAGGCCATGGCGGCCATCTTCAGCCTGCACCAGGATCTGAGCGGGGAAGGCGACCCCGAGGCCGGCGCGATGCTGGGCAACATGATGAAGATGCTGACCCATTCCAGCGTGCAGGAGTACGGCCTCGCCGGGCCGGTGACGCTGGTCCCGTACACGGTGGAAGAGATCTAGCCTCAAAGCCCCGGCACACAGCGTTATCGGGTTGTCCAAAAAGTATTCATTTAGAGTTTCAAACCCCCACAGGTGGGGGTTTGAAACTCTAAAAATTCTTTTCCGGGTACAATCAACCTAACCGGGTCAACCCCCGCCGACTGTTTACCAGGAGACTCCCCCGTGTACCTCTACCACATCATCGAACGCGAAGCCTGGCAGGCCGCCCAGGCAGCCGGGCAGTACAGCCCCCCCTCACTCGACCAGGAGGGCTTCATCCACACCTCGACCCTGGCCCAGGTCGTCGATACCGCCAACCGCTTCTACCCCGGGCAGACCGGGCTGCTCCTGCTGGCCATCGCCGCCGAGGCCCTGCGGTCCACCCTCCAGTTCGACCCGGTCACCACCCACGGCGAGGAGCAGCGCTTCCCCCACATCTACGGCCCGCTCAACCTGGACGCCGTGGTGGGGGTGGTCGCGTTTCCGCCCGGCCCGGATGGGATCTTCACCCTGCCGGCGGACCTTCCCGGCGCGTAGCCGGCCATGCCCGCTCAAGAAACCGCCTCACCCCGCCCGGCCGCCGGCAGCCGCCGCGCCGGGCTGGCGGTCACCGCCGCCTATTACCTGGCCTTCGTCGTCCTGGGGCTGACCACCGCCTCCTTTGGCCCTACCCTGCCCGGGCTGGCCGGGCACGTCCGCTCGACCATCGGCCAGATCAGCTACCTGTTCGTCCTGCGCTCGCTGGGCTACCTGGCCGGCTCGCTCATCGCCGGGCGGCTGTACGACCGCGTGCGCGGGCACCCGGTCATGGCGGGCATGATCCTGGCGCTGGTCCTGACCATGGCTGCCATCCCGGTCGTCCCGGCCCTGTGGCTGCTGGCAGCCCTCCTGTTTGGCCTGGGCGCCTTCGAGGGCGTGCTGGACGTGGGCGGCAACACCCTGCTGGTGTGGGTCCACCGCGAGCGGATCGGCCCGTACATGAACGGCCTGCATTTCTTCTTTGGGCTGGGCGCCTTTCTCTCCCCGGTCATTGTCGCCCTGACCGTCGAGCGCACCGGCGACATCTACTGGGCCTACTGGTCGCTGGCCCTGCTGATGCTGCCCTCGGCCGCCTGGCTGGCGCGCCTGCCCAGCCCGGCGCCCATCGCCAGCGCGGACGCCGCCCCGGCCCGCCCGGCCCTGCCGGTGCTGATCGCCCTGATCGCCCTGTTCGACTTCCTCTACGTCGGCGCGGAAGTGGCCTTCGGCGGCTGGGTCTTCACCTACGCCACCGCCCTCAAGCTGGGCACGGCCGCCTCGGCCGCCTACCTGACCTCGGGCTTCTGGGGCGCGCTGACCGCCGGGCGGCTGGCCTCTATTCCGCTGGCGGCCCGCTTCTCCCCGCGCGCTGTCCTGCTGGCCGACCTGCTGATCGTCCTGGCCGGCCTGGCGCTGATCCTGGCCCTGCCCGGCTCGTTCGCCGCCCTGTGGGCCGGGACCCTCTGCGCCGGCCTGGGGATGGCCTCCATCTTCCCCACCCTGCTGAACCTGGCCGGCAGCCACATGACCATCACCGGAAATGTCACCAGCTGGTTCTTCGTCGGCTCCAGCCTGGGCGGGATGACCCTGCCGTGGATCATCGGCCAGCTCTTCGAGCCGCTCGGCCCGCCGGTGGCCATGCTGGCCATCCTGACCAACATCTTCCTCTGCCTGGGGGTCTTCGCCGCCATGATGGCGTATATCCGCTCGAAATCTATGCAAGCCTGATCCGCGGGACACCTCCCCCCGACCCCCTCCAATATCACAGATCGGAAGAGCG
>CAZBDC010000092.1:0-20707 GCA_964490575.1 uncultured Anaerolineaceae bacterium
GATAATGAGCGGTGACTGGAGTTCAGACGTGTGCTCTTCCGATCTGACGAGGCTTGCCAAGTATGGCGATATCATCGCCGTGAGAACACGCCTGGGCGGAATGTTCATCGGCCTGCTGCTCCTGGCCGGAGCGACTTCACTGCCAGAAGTGTTGACGACCATTTCATCGATGAACCAGGGCGTTCCAAACCTGGCTGCCGGTAATCTGCTTGGCAGCAACATGTTCAACATGGTTATGTTAGCCATCCTCGATCTCGCCGCCCAACAACAGCGCATCCTGCGGGCAGCTGCGCTGAAACATTCACTGTCAGGCAGCCTGGCTACCATGATGATCGTCCTGGCGGTGCTGTTCATCCTTGCTGACATCAACATCACAATTGGTTGGGTTGGGTTTGACAGCCTGATCCTGATTAGTGTATATATCCTGGCAATCTATCAGATCCAAAAAGAATCCTCACCCCAGGCGGAAGCCGAATATGATATCCCATCCGGATATCCAAGCCTTCGCCACGGCTTAATCGGATTTGTTGTCACTGCGTTGGTTCTGATTTTCATCACTCCGCTGATGGTTGAGTCCAGCGCCACCATCGCAGAAATCACCGGTTTGGGCACTTCTTTCGTAGGAACGACCCTGGTAGCCATTGTGACATCTCTGCCAGAATTGGTAACCACACTGGCTGCCATTCGCCTGGGAGCCAACGATATGGCAATCGCTAACCTGTTCGGCAGCAATATGTTTAATATGTTTGCCCTGGGTTTATCCGACTTCTTCTACCTGCCCGGCCGTTTCTTAGGGGTAATTGATCCGTCTTTCCTGCTGGTGGGCACAATCGGTTTGTTGATGACAGTGATGGCCCTGGTGGGCAATTTGGCCCGGATTGAGCGCCGGTTCCTCTTCCTGGAAATAGACGCGTTTGCTTTACTGGTCGTCTATGCTGGCGGTCTTTTCCTCCTGTACACCCAGGGGATTGCTCCTTAAGAACGACACACCCGAAAATGATTGGGAATAACTTCATGGCGCTAAGTTTCGGATTTTTCATTATTGCAGGAGTGGTGTTTGTACTCTTGATTGTGGTATTAATTGTCCTGTTCTTCAACCAGGACAGATAAAAAGACCAAGGGGTTTCATGATGACTGTAAAAAACCAGGTCCAGCTCATTACTTATGCTGACGCGATGGGCGGCGATCTCCCGCGGCTCGGCCAAATGCTGCACAAACACTTCTCCGACATATTTCGGGGTGGTGTCCACATTTTACCCCCCTTCCCTTCTTCGGCCGACCGCGGGTTCGCGCCGATGACCTACTTTGAGATCGACCCATCCTTTGGTAGCTGGGAAGATATTAGCAGGATCGGCGAGCATTTTGATGTGATTGTGGATATGATGGTCAACCACATATCGCGCCAGTCCGCATATTTCCAGGACTTTGTTAAAAAAGGCCGGACCTCGCCTTACGCTGATCTATTTATCACCCTCGAAAAAATCTGGCCGGATGGCGATCCGCCGCCTGCCGATGTAGCCAAAATCTTCCTGCGAAAACCGGATCATCCCTTCAGCGATATCGTGATCGAAGAAACCGGTCTGGTTGAGCGCGTGTGGACCTCTTTTGGCACCCGCGACTGGTCTGAGCAGGTTGACCTGGATGTGCAATCTGGGCTTACCCGCAGGTTCTTCGCCGACATTCTTACTTTTATGAGCCGGCAAAAGGTCAGCATGTTGCGGCTGGATGCCATCGGCTATGTGATTAAAAAACGCGGGACAAGCTGTTTCTTTGTTGAGCCTGAAATTTACGAGTTTATGGATTGGTTTTTGGCTGTGGCGCACGCGCTTGGGATGGAACTGCTGCCAGAAGTTCACGCCCATTACTCGATTAATTTTCGCCTGGCCGAACGCGGCTACTGGATCTACGACTTCATCCTCCCAGGATTGATCCTGCATACCCTGTTTAGCCGCTCCGGTCAAAAAATAAAGAAATACCTCCAGGTGTGCCCGCGGAAACAGGTGACCATGCTGGACTGCCACGACGGCATCCCAATTCAACCAGATCTGGATGACATCCTGGAGATTGATGAAGCTCAACGAGTGGTGCAGACTTGCCTGGAACGCGGCGCCAATCTCAACCGCATTCTTTCGGCCGAGCACATGCGCCGGGCGGATTTTGACGCCCACCAGATCAACTGCACTTACTACGATGCTTTGGGAAAGAATGACGATGCCTACCTGGCTGCGCGGGCGATCCAGTTTTTTGCGCCCGGGGTGCCACAGGTGTATTATGTCGGCCTTCTGGCCGGCGAGAATGACCTTGCAGCCGTCGCACAGGCCGGGGAGGGACGGGCTATTAACCGGCACAATTTCTCAATCGAAGAGGTCGAGGCCGCCCTTCAAAAACCGGTTGTGCAGCGCCTCATGCAGCTGATTCGTTTCCGAAATACCTACCCGGCTTTTAATGGGCGCTTCAGCGTGCTCGATTCGGATGAAGATCGGTTGGCGTTGGCCTGGGAAGCAGGCAGCCTGCGCTGCACGCTCTCCGTGGACCTGGGCAGCGGACGATCAACCATTGAATACATCGATGAGGAGGCCAGGCGCGCTTCTACCTGCCTTAGCATGGATCACCGAGAAACTCTCTATCAAATTGCCGACGAGCTTCGCGCCCTGTCTTCATTAGGCCTTCATTTTAGCGAGCATGGTTATGACCGCGAGCGCTACGAGAAGATCTTAAAAGCCAGCGCTCGGATCGTAGCCACACTTGACGGCGCGACCCTTGACGATATCTACACGCAGTACACGGGCAACCTGACCCATTTCAGCCCGCTCCTGGCAGTAGAGGCGCTCGTTTTCCGCGCCGGAAAGGTCTTGTTGATCCAACGACGGGATGACCAGCTGTGGGCTGTTCCGGGTGGGCTGGCTGAGGTCGGCGAATCGTTAGCCCAGGCGGCCGAGCGTGAGCTGTGGGAGGAAGCCGGCCTGCGCGGAAGGGCAATCCAACTGCTGGGAATTTACGATTCGCATAAATGGCCGGGCAGATCCAAATTTCAGATTTGCACCGCCCAATTCCTGGTGGAAAGCGATGGCGAACCACTTTTACACATTCCGGCAGGAGATGGCCCTTCCCCGCTGGCCGAAGCGTTAGCCGTGGATTTTTTCGCCGAAGAAACGCTGCCCATGCTTTCGCCAGGTCACGATAAGCGCCTGGAAATGGCCTTCCGGTTGATGCGCCAAGAGGTACAGGCGCCCTACTTCGACCCGTGATGCTTCTAACTTATCTGCAAGAGCCAGGTCTGGCAATCTGCCTGCACCGGTTTATTCATAATTCGGGTAATTTCCTAAGACAAAGATTGGCCGGATGGATCTCCAACCGGACAAAACTTATGCTATAGTCATATCAGCCCTCGGGAACTTCACCATGGCCTGCAGCGTCTTAGCCTTGGAGCAGGCAAAAAGAGGATGCCGATCGATGAACTGCTCAATCCCGGTCGCCGGGTCGCGGATGATACTGTGCGCGGCACGGCACATATTCAGAGGTGGAGAAGATGGCCAAGAACTTGTTGGGTTGGTTGGGTCGTTATCGCTACCTGGTGCTGGCCGGCGTAATCACCCTGGCTGCACTGGGCGTTTTTTTGATCATCCGGTCCCGGCAAGCTGCCTCGCAGGCACAAACGATCCCTGTCGAGAGCAGCGCAACCACCCAGTCTGGGGAGGCAGGCGCTGTGACTGAGGGAAGCGTTCCGATCACAGTCAGCCTCAGCGCGGGCCAGGCGCAGCCTGAGCAGGTCAACCGCCTGCCTGTAACACAGGGCGAGCCTTTGCCAGAAAATGCACTGGTAAATATTCTTGGGCGATTGCCAGGCCTGCCGGTCGAAGCCGAAGACAGCCAGGACTTCCGCCTGCCCGAAGAGGTCTTACCGCCGCCGCGTCCTGGACAAACCGTGGAACAGGCCTTCCCGCCCGCACCCGAAGAAAGCCAACCGCCCGATAGCTTTGAAGGCCCCCTGGAAGTGCTGCGCTTCTCTCCCGAGGGTGAGATACCGATCGCGCCTTTCCTTTCGGTGACCTTCAACCAGCCAATGGTGGCGCTGAATACCCTGGAGGCCCTGGGCGAGGGCCAGGTGCCGGTCAGGCTCGAGCCTTCTGTTCCGGGCACCTGGCGCTGGTTGGGGACCCGGACGCTGACCTTCCAGGCCGATTCGACCCTGGTTGATCGCCTGCCCAAGGCAACCGAATACCGCGCGACCGTCCCGGCCGGGACAACCTCAGCAAACGGCAGTACGCTGGCCGAAGCTGTCACCTGGACTTTCCGGACGCCGCCGCCCGTTGTGACATTCACTTACCCACCCGACGCGCCGCAGCCGCTGGAACCATTGTTCTTCATCCGCTTCGACCAGCGCGTGGATCCAGCTGCCGTGCTAGAAACAATTCGCGTCCAGGCCGGGGGGCAGGATCAGGCAATTGCCCTGGTCGGGCAGTCTGAAATTGAGGCAAATAAAGAGTGGAGCGGCCTGCTGAAGAACAGCCTGGAAGGGCGTTGGGTTGGCTTCCGGGCAGAAAAACCGCTGCCGGCCGACAGCCTGGTGAACGTCACCATTGGCCCAGGAACACCTTCAGCCGAGGGCCCTCTGGTTACAAAAGAGGCGCAGAGCTACAGCTTCCGCACCTATGCGCCTTTGCGAGTAGAAGACCACGGTTGTTCGTGGGGAGATGAACGCTGCCCGCCACTGACGCCCTTTTTTATCCGCTTCAACAACCCGATCGATCCAGATCGCTACACCGACGAGATGCTTACGATCGAGCCGTCTCTGCCAGGAGCAGTCGTAAACGTGTATGGCAACACGCTCGAGATCCGCGGCGCCAGCCAGGGCCAGACCACTTACACCGTCACCGTCTCTGGCGACATCCAGGATACATTTGGCCAGCGCCTGGGTGAACCCGAGCGACTGACCTTTCGAGTCGGAAAAGCAGATCCAATCCTTACCGGGCCGAATGATATATTCATAACCCTCGATCCGGCTGCGCCAAAACCGATTTTCTCTGTTTATGCACTTAACTACAGCCGCCTGGAGGTCGAAGTCTATGCCGTTCAGCCGGGCGACTGGCCGGCTTATCAGCGGTATCTGCGCGATTATCAGCGCACAGACATCCAGGTGAAAGTGCCCGGCCGGCGGGTAATCAATCGCACCCAGACCGTGGAAGCGGCAACTGACCGGTTGACCCAGGTCGACATCGATCTCAGCCCGGTCATGGATGGGCGCTTTGGGCATTTTATTGTGATCGTGAGGCCGCCAACAAACCTCTTGCAGGACCCACAGGAAGCTTACTGGCGCACAGTCCAGGCCTGGGTTCAGGTGACCCAGATTGGGCTGGATGCATTTGTCGACCACAGCGAGATGGTCGTCTGGACGACCGATCTGAACAACGGTGAACCGCTGGCTGAAGTAAAAATTACCGCCGGACCTGGCGGGCAGCAGTACACCACCGGCAGCGATGGCACAGCCCGCTTTGCCATCCCCGACGGAGCCGCATACCTGATCGCCAGCCAGGGGGCAGACCAGGCCCTTCTGCCAAGCTCACCTTACTATTGGGGTGACGATCGCTGGCAGAGCCGGCCAGTAAACGATTCTCTGCGCTGGTATGTGTTTGACGATCGGCAGATGTACCGCCCGGGCGAAGAGGTTCACCTGAAGGGCTGGCTGCGGCTCGTGGGCGGCAAGCAAACAGGTGACGTGGGCCTGGTAGGCTCAGCCGTTGAGTCTGTTTATTACCAGTTGATCGACCCACAAGGCAACGAACTGGCCACTGGACGAGTAGAAGTCAATGACCTGGGCGGGTTCGATTTCACTCTGCAGATCCCCGAGCGAACCAACCTTGGTACAGCCCAACTCCTGTTGAGCGCAGACGGAAGTCTGGGTGGGTTGGAATGGACGCAATATTACCACACCTTCCAGATCCAGGAATTCCGCCGGCCCGAATTTGAGGTAACGGCGCGCAACGAAACGACCGGCCCGTACTTTGCCGGCCAACACGCCGTGGTGGCGGTTGAAGCAAAGTATTACGCCGGCGGCGCGCTGCCCAATGCCGAAGTCACCTGGCAGGTCATTTCTTCACCAGGCCATTATTCCCCACCCAACTGGCCAGATTTTACCTTTGGCCAATGGACTCCCTGGTGGTCCATCCGCCAAACCGAGTACCGGTCCTACGACGACCCTTACGGGGGCACAGCAGTGGTCGAGACTTTCAGCGGGCAGACAGACGCAACCGGACAGCATTACCTGCGCCTGGATTTTGAGCAGGGGGAAAAGCCACAGCCTTTAAGCGTCACCGCCGAGCCAACCGTCATGGATGTGAACCGACAGGCATGGACCGGGCGAACGACTCTGCTGGTGCACCCGGCCAGCCTGTACGTGGGGATGCGCAGCGACCGCTACTTTGTCGAGCGCGGCACGCCGCTAAAGATCGACCTTATCGTTACTGACCTGGATGGCAACCCGGTGACCGACCGGCCGATCACCGTCCAGGCTGCACGGTTGGAGTGGAAATACAGGAACGGGCAGTGGAGCGAGGAACAAGCTGACGTTCAAACGTGCACCGTTGGCTCAAAGCAAGAGCCTGTCTCCTGTACATTCCAAACGCCAATCGGGGGCAGTTACAAGATCACTGCCGAAGTGACCGATCCTCAGGGCCGGCTGAACCAGAGCTCGATCACGCGCTGGGTGAGCGGTGGGCAGATCCCACCCGCCCGCGAGGTTGAGCAGGAACAGCTAACCCTGATCCCCGATAAAGAAACCTACCAGCCGGGCGAGGTGGCTCAGATTCTGGTCCAGGCCCCCTTCAGCACCGGCGATGGTTTGCTGACCGTCAACCGAAGCGGGTTGCTGTATACCCGGCGCTTCAGCCTTGAAGCCGGCGCCGCCACCCTGGAAGTGCCTGTTGAAGAGGCACATATCCCCAACCTGCAAATCCAGGTCGATGTAAACGGCGAGGCGCCCCGCACCAGCGATAAGGGCGAAATCATTGCAGGGTTGCCGCCGCGCCCGGCTTTTGCCACCGGGCAAATCAACTTGAGCATTCCTCCGCTCAGTCGCACACTGGCGCTCGATCTATCCCTTGGGCAGGCTGAGCTGGAACCTGGCGGGGAAACTACGCTGGATGTGCTGGTGAAAGATGCCAGCGGCGCGCCCGTGGCGGGCGCCGAGCTGGCAGCGGTGGTGGTGGATGAAGCTATCCTTGCCCTGACAAACTACCAGCTTTCCGATCCCCTGGCGAACTTTTACTCAGAACGGCCGCTGGACTGGCTGAGCCGGTACACCCGTTCGAGTATTGTCCTGGTCGACCCACTCGCTTTGGCCCAGGATCGAAGCCAGCGGCAGGTCCTCTCGACCCAGTCCGTCGAAAAGAATGTAGAAGAATCCTATTCAATGGACATGGCAATGCCTGCAGCGGCGCCAGAAGCAATGGAAATGGAAGCGCCCGCAGAGGCCGGGCAGGGCGGCGGAGCCGCTGAACAACCCATCCAGGTGCGCAGCGATTTCAACCCGCTGGCCACTTTTGCCCCGGCTGTGCGCACCGGAACGGATGGGCGGGCCAGTGTGACGGTCAAAGTCCCGGATAACCTCACCCGCTACCGGGTGATGGTGGTCGCCGTCGACAGGGGGGGCAAATACTTTGGCCAGGGCGAGGGCAGCCTGGTTGCGCGCCTGCCGCTGATGGTGCGCCCTTCCGCTCCCCGCTTCCTCAATTTTGGCGACCGCTTCGAGCTGCCGGTTGTCCTGCAAAACCAGACCGACGAGCCGATGGCAGTTGAGGTGGTGGTGCGTGCCAGCAACCTGGAACTGACCGGCGTCACCGGAAACCTGCCGGCTGCCGGCGTGCGGGTGACCGTCCCGGCCCGTGATCGGATCGAAGTTCGCTTCCCTGCCGCCGCCCAGATGGCAGGCACAGCCAGGCTGCAGATTGCGGCCGTGGCCGGTGAATTCGCTGACGCAGCCACCATCGAACTGCCTGTCTACACGCCTGCCACCAGTGAGGCGTTTGCCACGTATGGCGTGATCGATGAAGGTGTGCTGGCCCAACCGATCGGCGCGCCGCAGGGTGTGTTCCCCCAATACGGCGGGCTGGAAATAACCACCTCTTCCACCGCACTCCAGGCTCTGACCGACGCCGTTCTTTACCTGGTGGCGTATCCATTTGAATGCACCGAACAGATGGCCTCGCGCATCCTCGGCATTGCGGCTCTCCGCGACGTGCTGGCTGCCTTCGAGGCCGATGGTCTGCCTTCTCCCAGCGAGATGGCGACAGCCGTGCAGCGCGATATTGACATGCTTCAAAAGCTGCAAAACGACGATGGGGGCTTCCCCTACTGGCGGCGCGGGCAGGAATCGATCCCCTTTAACACCATTCATGCTGCTCACGCGCTCCAGCGCGCCAGGGCCAAGGGTTTCAACGTACCTGAGGATATGCAGCAGCGGGCGCGCGAATACCTCCGCCAGATTGAAAACTACTACCCTGCCTGGTACAGCGCCGAAACCCGGCAGACCCTCAGCGCCTACGCCCTGTACGTCCGCGATCTGATGGGCGACAGTGACCCGGCCAAAGCGCAGAAACTGTTCAAAGATGCCGGGCTCGAAAAGCTGTCGCTGGATGCATTGGGCTGGTTGTGGCCAGTTCTGCAGGACGCACCGGGCGCAGACGAAACGTTGCAAGCCATCCGCCGGCACGTCAACAACCGGGCAGTCGAAACAGCCGGCGCAGCCAATTTCACTACCCAATACGATGACCAGAACTACCTGCTGCTTGGCTCAAACCGCCGCACCGACGCCATCCTGCTCGACGCGCTGATCCTGGATAACCCGCAGCATGACCTGATTCCAAAACTGGTCAACGGCCTGCTGGCGCACCGTACCCGCGGGCGTTGGGGGAACACGCAGGAGAATGTGTTTGTCCTGCTCGCGCTCGACCGTTACTTCAACACCTTCGAAGCCCAAACGCCCAGTTTCGTGGCCCGCATCTGGCTGGGCGACACTTACGCCGGCAGCCACGAGTACCAGGGGCGGACGACCGAGCGAAACCAGACCCAGGTGCCCATGGCTTACCTGGTCAACCCTGACCTGGGTGGAGGCGTGACGCGCGACCTTGTGTTGAGCAAAGAAGGCGCCGGTCGGCTGTATTACCGGCTGGGACTGCGCTACGCGCCCACGGATTTGCAGCTTGACCCGCTCGACATGGGTTTTGTTGTCCAGCGGGAATACCAGGCCGTGGACGATCCGGGTGACGTTACCCGCGACCCGGACGGGACATGGCGAGTGAAGGCCGGGGCGCGCGTGAAAGTCCACCTGACCATCGTAGCCGATAACCGGCGCTATCATGTGGCGCTGGTCGACCCGCTCCCAGCCGGGCTTGAGAGCATCAATCCAGCCCTGGCGGTGTCTGGCACACTTCCACAGGATCCCACCCAATTCGAGCAGCGCGATTGGTGGTGGTGGGGGCCATGGTACGACCACCAGAACCTGCGTGATGAGCGGGCTGAAGCATTCACTACCCTGTTGTGGGAGGGTGTCTACGAATATACATATATCACCCGGGCAACGACACCGGGTACCTTCATTGTGCCGCCAGCCAAAGCCGAAGAAATGTACTCACCCGAGGTTTTTGGCCGAAGCAGCAGCGATATCGTCGTGATCGAGTAAACCAGATCAAATGGTCATTCAAACGGTCGCGGGATTTCCTCCCGCGACCGTTTATTGAGCAATCGGAAAATAATTACACCCGGGAGGTAAATCATGAAAGGATCTTCAGAAGAACGCCTGGAACTGCTTAAACTGTACAAAGATTTACGCGTAGCCGATGTACGGGATGGGATGGATTGGAACTTATTGCATAACGTTGGCTCATTCACACCAGATTTCCGCCCGCTGTACCGGACGCGCGCCTATGGCATCGCGCGGACAGCCCGCTACCTGCCCTATCAGGGTACGATCCCCTCCAGGAATCCGGAGGAATACAGCGCCTGGGTTGGCTGGTACTACAACACGGTTTGCCCTTACCCCTGGATGAACGAGATCGAACCAGGCGATTTCATTGTGATCGACCAGAGTGGGGTGAACGCCGGGTTAATGGGATCGAATAATGGATTGGATTGCAAACGACACGGCGCTCACGGGCTGGCCACCAACGGTGGCGTGCGTGACACCGATGAGTTGATCCTGCAGCAGGTACCCTTCTGGTCGCGGTTTGTTTCACAGAGCATGGTTCAGGCCCGCCTGCAATATGATGCTCACAATATTCCGGTCAACATCGGTGGTGTGCTCGTTAACCCGGGCGACATCATCGTTGCCGATGGCGACGGTGTGATCGCAGTTCCGCGGGAATATGCTCGCGAAGTAGCACGCTACGCCCGCCGGGAAATGGAAAATGACAAAGTTGGCCGGCGGAAACTGTATGAGAGCCTGGGGATGGACCTGGACGATACGGTTCGATAATGTAAAACACTAACCGGCCGTCCGGGCCCAGGCGGTCAGGGCCAGAACGATGACCGATAAGAAGAGGTTCAAATACAGGATGCGTGCTTCACGGCGCTCTAACCGGGCCACCAGGCCGGCATCGACCCCGGCTCCAGAAGCGCGCAGGAAGGCTGTTCGCTGCAGGGCCGGCAGCAGCCCCCAGGTCAGGTAAGCACTGGCAACCATCATCAGCCCAATCACCAGGTGCTTGGCCAGGATCGCAACCGCCCAATCGTTATCGATGGAAAGAAACCCCCCGTAGGATGGGTGTGCACTCATCTGAAACATCCCCGTCCCACCCAACAGAATCAGGCTGAACCAGGCAACCGGCTGCAAGCGGGCCTGCAGGCGCACCAGCAGGAGGCTGAATACCGCCGGGTCGAGCGCCCGGCGGGCAGCCGGGAGAACGATCAGCGCCAGGGCAGACAGGCTGCCGATCCAGACAACGGTAGCCAGCATGTGGAGCCAGTAGGCCACCGTCAGCGCCAGGGAAGGGGCAGCCAGGTCCTCCATTAGATTATGGCGCAGGCGGAGCCGGGGTTTCAGTCGGTGAAGGTTCGACTGTTTCCGTCGGCGGAACCTCGACAGTCGGGAGATCTGTCGGAACGACCGTCGTCTCCGTCGTTGGCATCAAGGTGGGTGTCACCGTAGGCGTGCCGGTGGGCGGATGGCATAACAGCCACACTTCGGTCGACTTGATTTCCAGGGTGCCATCTGGGACAGCCTGGAGAGATTTGGCATAATAGTCGTACGCGCCGCAGAAATCGCCACTTTCATACAATTGGTCGCCATAGCTGCGTGCGGCAATCCGGTAGCGCTCAATGGCCGTCATCCCAGAAGAATCGCGCATATTCGGGAAGTAAGGGTAGATCTCTTCGAAGGCCGCGATCACCTTCAGCCAGTCAATCTGCCAGAAACTGGCTCCATTCAGATAAAGGCGGGCCCAGTTTCGATATCCAAGCGAATCCACATCCAGCGGGCCGAAGCGCTCGGAAAGCGCCAGGTCGTAAAGACCGCCTTCCAGGTTCGCCTGGTGGATGATCTTATCAATCCCACGGAAGCGGAAAGCAAAGTAAAGCATTCCATCCACTTCAACGGCGTGGAAGGTCGGGTCGATTCGCCGCAAAGCATCCACCGTTTGGAAGAAACCATCCCAGTCCTTCGCAGCGTACAGCTGGCGAAGGTGGTTAAAAATCTCATCCTGTGGGCGCGTGTCCAATGTGGGAGTTAGCGTCGGCGTCACTACCGTTGGGATGGGCGTCGGCGTTTTATCGATTGCCATCGCGATCATCACCTCGCGCAGTTTCTCTTGCGCACCAGGGAAAGTCGGGTCAGTTTTGATGACAAATTCAAACTGTTCGCGGGCAATCTCATATTGTTTGTTCTGCTGCGCCACCAGGCCAGCCATAAAATGCTCGGTAGCCACCGAAACTCGCGCTTCTGCAGCCTGAGCGGTGCGAAGTTGGACCGCTGAGCGGTAGCCCAACCAGCCGCCGATACCACCGAGCACGATTACAAACAGAACTCCCAACAATACCCACGGCCAGCGCCGCGGCCGGGCTAAAGGTACAGGCAGGGCCTGTGTTGGTTCTAATTCAGGCAGCGGTTGAGCTGCGTCAAGGTGCACAGGCGTTGGGACCGTATCGGCGACATTGCGGTCCGGTCGTGATGGTTGCGTGTTCTCAAGGTTTTGATCTTGCATGACGGCAATTATACCTCACAGGCGCAGCAGCAGGCGGATTTCTTTCCAGATGGGCGGTATCGCAGCCAACCCACCCGCACCCAACGCAGCAGTGCCAATGACAAGAGGCTGGATGGAAGCCTGGAAGAGTACCTCAACCAGGGAGACTACCAGGCCGCCAACACCAGCGGCCAGTACAGCGCGAAACAGCGAAGCCCAGGGCTTCAGCCGCCGGATCAGGTGACGGTTTAATAAAGCCATGAGCAAAACCGCCTGGCTGGTGAAAGCAAGTGAGTCGGCCAGACTGATCCCGGGCGCGCCAAAAATGCGATACAGAATTATACCTAAGACGATGAAGACTCCCAGATTGATCCCGGCTGTGATCAATGGAGTGATTGCATCCTGGCGAGCATAAAACGACCGGACGGCCACCTCAAGCAGGCATTGGCCAGCCAGTCCGACCAGGAATCCGCGGGTAACCCATACCAGCAAATCTGTACCACCTAGCCCAAAATTAAAAGCAAAAGCCAGCAAAGGCGGGAGACCCACCCCAAGCAAAACAGAGACCGGGAGCGTCAGGGCAAGAATGACCTGGATCGCCCGCTGGATGGTAGCATGGAAAGCTTCGCGTTCTTCACGCGCTACCATTTCTGAAAGTGTCGGCAGCAGGGCAATCCCAATCGCTGTGCCAATTAAGGTTTCAGGCACCTGCATGATCATCCAGCCATACGTCAGTGAAGTCACGGCTCCCGCCTCCAACCGCGAGGCCAGATTATCACGGACAATAAAGACGAGCTGGATCATCAACATTGTGACCAACCGGGGGCCCATCAACACGAGCACCTTGCGAACCGAAGGATTCGATAGATCGATTCGAGGAGTCCAGCGAAAGTGGTGGATGATCAGACCTGGCATCTGAATCCCCAGGTGCAAGATTGCGCCAATAATTACCCCATAAACCAATCCCTGGACGCCCAGACCGAAAGCCGGCAGGGTGATTCCGGCCAGGGTGTAGCCTTGTTCAGGCGCCAGAATCAGCGCGCCAAAGATCTGACCAATGTTATACAACAGCGGCGCCATCGCTGGCAGGAGAAAATGCTGATTGGCCTGCAAACCCGCCATAACCAGGCCGCTGATGGAAAAGATCAGGGTAGCCACAAGATTGAGCCGCATCAATTGAATGACAAGATGCTGCTGCTCGGGGCCAAAACCAGGCGCAATCCCAACCTGGCTGCGCACCAGCGTTCCGGCCAGCGCGCCTACCAGCAGCGCAAGGCCTGCCGTAGTGAGAAAAGCCAGGTTGGCAATCCGAGAAAAGAGCGCCCAGGTAGACTCACGACCTTCCCGAGTCAACGTCTCAGACAAAACCGGAATAAAAGCCATTGCCAGCGCGCCGCCAGAAATCAGCGCAAAAAGAAGGTCGGGGATATTGTTGGCAACATTAAAAGCATCTAGCTCTTTCGATAAGCCAAACTGCCGAGCAATGATTACGCTGCGCAGAAAAGCAACGACCTTGTCCAGACCGAAGAAGAAGGCCACCAGAATCGATATTCGAGTCAGCTTCGACATATCATCCCAGAGCTACGTCAAGGGTCATCATCACCGCAAAGCCAAGCATTGTGCCCAGGGTAACCACATCGGAATGCTCGCCGCTGCGCGCAGCCGGGATCAGCTCTTCAACGACCACGTAGATCATCGCTCCAGCAGCAAAAGCCAGGGCATACGGGAGCAGTGGACGAATAAAAATGACAGCGGCGGCGCCGAGCACACCTGCGATCGGCTCGACAATCCCTGAGGCCTGGCCAAGTAAAAAGCTTTTTCCACGCGAAACCCCCTCCCTGCGCAGTGGAGCTGAAACCGCCAGCCCTTCGGGAAGATTCTGCAAGCCAATCCCGATCGCCAGGCTAATCGCCCCTGCAAGCGAAGTGTCAGTCAGCCCGGCTGCCACCGCCCCAAAAGCCACACCAACCGCCAGGCCTTCTGGAAAATTGTGCAGGGTTATCGCCAGCACCAGAAGAACGCTCCGCTGCCAGTGAGTCCGGATACCCTCAGACTTCCCGACCACCATGCTGGGATGCATGTGCGGAAGCGTTTTGTCAACTGCAAAAAGGAACGCTCCGCCTAGCAAAAAACCGACCACCGGCGGCAGAAACGGAATAAAACCCATACTTTCCGATAGAGAAATCGCAGGAGCCAGCAGCGACCAGAAACTGGCCGCAATCATCACCCCACTGGCAAATCCAAGCATTGAATCCAGGGTTCGGCGCTTAATCTCACGCGCCAGAAATACCCCGGCGGCGCCCAGCGCCGTGAGACCCCAGGTAAACATATTCGCCAAAAAGGCTTGCAGTACTGGATGTAATGATCCTATTTGTTGTTCGATCATTGTCTGTTCCTTAATGTTATATTGAGGCCTGATACCCTAATCGTGCCGATACCGGTCAAATATAGCATAGATTTGGCCATAAGGGATGAATTGCCGAAACGATGCGATGTTGAGCGGCTTAATTTCCTTTCTTGACAATCCCCGAAGCTCTACTTTATAATGAAAATCGTTTTCAATAAACAAAGAGGTTCTCCTTGTGGAAAGGAGCTATCTTGGCTGAACTGCACCATTCCTGGCTAGAAAAGCTGCAAAGCAATGGATATCGCCTGACTGGGTCCCGCCGCACAGTCGTTGAGATTATCGCTGAGAGCAAACGCGCACTCAGCCCCCTGGAGGTCTACGAGCTGGCTCGCAGCCGGGACTCCCGCCTGGGATTGGTCACCGTATATCGGACCCTGGAGAAATTAGAGGAACTGAACTTGATCCAACGAGTTCACCAACCCCAGGGCTGCCAGGCATTCATCGCCGCCTTTACCGGGCACCAGCACCTCATATTATGCAAGAAATGTGGAAAAGTAGAATTTTTTTCTGGCGAGGACCTGGAGGATTTCTTTAAGAAAATAGGCTGCCAGACCGGATACAAAGTCGAAGAACACTGGCTGCAGTTGTTTGGCGTGTGTTCTGACTGCCTGCCCTGAGGAAAAATCAAATGGCCCTGATAAAAGAGCTCGAAAAAACCAATCACGCCATCCGGCATCATTATGCAGCGCACGACCAGAGCGCTCCCATCCTGCGGGTCACCAACCTGTCCGTCATCTATGAGACCGGGGCTGCACTGGATGACGTAACTTTTTCGATCCCCCGCGCCATGCAGCTTGCCATCGTTGGGCCCAACGGAGCCGGAAAAAGCACGCTGATAAAGGTGATTGCAGGGGTAATCCCCCCTACCCGAGGGAAAATTCAAATTTTTGGTGAGGAGCCTGGCGACCATATCTGCATTGCTTATGTGCCACAGCGCAGCCAGGTGGACTGGAACTTCCCGGTGAGCGTCCGTGATGCGGTCATGATGGGCCGGATCGGAAGGTTGGGTCTCTTACGGCAGGCAAAATCCGCCGACTGGCAAGCGGTCGACCTGGCCCTTGAAACAGTGAACCTGACCAGATTGGCCAGGCGCCAGATTGGCGAGCTTTCGGGAGGCCAGCAGCAACGCATGTTTATCGCTCGCGCCCTGGCTCAGGAGGCAGAACTGATGCTGATGGACGAACCGCTAACCGGACTGGACGTTAATTCGCAGCAAGATATTCTCAACATTCTGAACAATCTGCGCGATCAAAACGTTACGATCCTGGTCACCCTGCACGATCTGAAAATGGCGGCGGATCGCTTTGATGCCGTCATGCTGCTGAACCGCCAGATGATCGGGTTAGGTAATCCAATCGAGGTATTCTCAACAGAAAATTTATCCACCGCCTATGGGAGTGACCGGGTTTCGGGACAGGTACAGTGGCTTGCGCTGGATGATGCGTGCTGCGGCGAGGAGAATCACAGCCATGATTGAATTCCTCCTTGAACCGCTTAGCTATTCTTTTATGGTTCGCGGGCTGCTTGCGGCTGGCATGGTGGGCATCTTGTGCGCGGTGCTCGGCACCTTTGTCGTCCTGCGCGGGATGGCCTTCTTCGGCGACGCCCTGGCTCACACAATTCTCCCTGGCGTGGCAGTAGGGTACTTGATCGGTGGCGGCGCCCGCGAACCCCTTTTCTGGTGGGCGATGCTAACCGCCCTGCTCAGCGCATTGGGGATCGGCGTGGTCAGTCGGGGGACCAAGATCAAAGAAGACACCGCCATTGGGATCATCTTCGCCGGCATGTTCGCCCTGGGGATTGCCCTGATCTCCACGGTGCGCAGCTACACGGTTGACCTGACCCACTTTTTATTTGGGAACGTGCTGGGCGTTACGATCCCAGATCTCATTTTAATCGGCGTGTTTGGCAGCATCGTGTTGTTGGTCTTGTTAGGATTTTTCAAGGAATTTGTCGTTATTTCCTTCGACCCGATCCTTGCGATGACCCTGCGGCTTCCATCACGGTTGCTGGAATATGTCTTGCTCATCCTGATCGCCGTCACGATCGTTGTATCACTGCAGACCGTTGGGATCGCCTTAATGGTGGCGATGCTGGTCACACCGGCTGCCACCGCCTACCTGCTTACCAAGCGGCTGAAGGTGATGATGGCGCTCTCCGCCCTGATCGGATTCCTATCGGGTGTCGCCGGTCTGTATTTGAGTTATTATGTCAATATCGCATCCGGCGCAGCCATCGTTCTGGTTGCTACGGGTGTTTTCCTCATCACTTTTCTAATGGTTCCACGGCGGAAAGTTCTAAGGTCGACAGGTTCGCGCGTATGATCGAAAAAGGGCATTTATACATTGTTGCCACTCCAATTGGCAACCCTCGGGATATCACTCTGCGGGCGCTCGATGTGCTGCAAGAAGTGGACGCAGTCATCTGCGAAGAATACCGCGAGGGGAGCACCCTGTTAAAAAAACTGGGGATTACCAAAGAGATCTTGCTGGTCAACGAGCATAACGAAGCTGAGCAGACCCCGCTTATCATCGAGCGCCTGCTCAAAAACCAGGCTCTGGCCCTGATTTCAGACTGCGGCACCCCGGTGTTTGCTGACCCGGGCGCATCGCTGATTCATCAAACGGTCGAGCTGGGCATCCCGGTCGTCCCTGTGCCAGGCCCGTCTTCCCTCATGGCGGCCCTGTCAATCCTGGATGTCAAACTTGACCGGTTCATCTACGCCGGCTTTCTACCGCGTGACCGGGATGATCGCCGCAAAGCGCTCAAACACCTGCGCACGACCCGCTTTCCAATCATCCTGATGGATGCACCCTACCGCCTGGTCACAACCCTCGACGACATTGAGGCGGTTTTTGGAGGCGGGGTAACCATCACCCTCGCTATGGATATGACCTTACCCGGTGAAAAGATCTTCCGGGGAACGGTTTCCGAAGCTCGAAAGATGCTGGGCCAGCGAAAAAGCGAATTTGTCTTAATCGTCCATTAAGCTCAGGCGGGGGCGCGCCAAAACGTGCATCGCATCATCCCGCGGTGTCCGAGAAACATTCGGACACCGCGGGACGGTTTTTTGCTGCCATTATCGAATCGTGATGTTGCCGGTGCTGATGTCGAGGATAATCCTTACTGGGGTCTTCGTAGAAGCATAGGCTCCATTTTCCCACACGCCTTCGTCCTCGTCATTGCCCTGGCGAACTTTTTCAAAATTCGGCGGCAGGTTCAGGCTGCCAACTCCACCATCGAGGACTTCCACCTGGACTCCAGCATCCTCGGCCACATCAATTACCAGCCCGCCGGTTCCTCCGTCGACTTTGAGGTCCAGCGATGCGCCTCCCGGCACCTGGATCGTCGTGGCGCCGGTGGAAACATCCAGATCAAAGAGATAATGACCTCCATTTTCCGGCAGCAGGATGTCCATTCGTCCGGTGCTGCCATCCACGGTCAAGGATTGCAGCGAAAGACCCGCCAGATCCATCTCTACCAACCCGGTGCCAGCATCCACCCCCAGCGCCAGCGGAATTTCGGGAGTCAGGCCAATTTTCCAGTCAGCGAGGCCCTGCCCGGCCAGAAGTTCCCAGCGGAAGTTTCCAAAGGACAATCCATTTGCCTGTTCCAGACGGACCGATTTTTGGCTCTCGCCAGAAGCCTCAAAGACGATCCTTCCCAGGTAACTCAGGTCGGCGACGATCAGGTCGGCCGAGTCCTGAAGCGTCGAAATGTAGGTCGGGTTCACAGACAGGTTTAGATGCACAGAAGCGGAACTGGCCTGGTCGAGCGGCTCGCGAAAGGTCTCCTGTTTGAATTCGGCAGCTGGGACAGCGGGAATGGATGCTGGCGAAGCAACCAACAGCCAGACAAGTCCCGCCGCCGCGAGGATCCACATTAATCCGCTCAGCGGCCACCAGATCTTGTGTAGAATCAGGCTCAACCCGGCCAGAATGAGTAATACCGGCCAGAATGGAATCAGCCGGTACAGGTTATCGGCGGCGACGACGCCATTGTTAATTAACAACCAGACCACCCCAACAGTGATCAACGCGATTGGGAAGAAGAACGAGGGTCGCGGACCCCGGTATGTCTTTTCCATCTTACACTCCTACTGATCTTGTTCCAGGAACTCAACCGATGCAGTCATGTTCCACCGCAGGTTCGGATCGGGCGCCTCAAGCTTGAGAACCGCTGTGTAAACAATATCTCCCTGGCGATTCTCGCCGAACGGCTTGATGGTGACCACCCGCCCGATCAGGCCTACTTCAGGCAGTGCGTCAAAATGAACCATCGCCGGCTGGCCCAGGCTGACCCGAGCCACGTTCAATTCGGTCAAATCGGTTGTTTCAACCAGCCAGGTAGAGAAATCAGCCAGCCGCACGACTGCCAGGCCCGGCGAGACAAATTCGCCCTCCGTGACCTCCAGGGCACTAATCGTTCCCGTGAACGGAGACCGCAATTCCAGATCATCCAGCTTCGCGCGGGCAGCTTGCTGGTTCACTTGAGCATTGGATAGGCGAGCCTGGGCCAAGGCGAGCTGCTCCGAATCCGGCCCATCCTGCATTCGAGCTAACCTGCGCTCGGCTTCTGCCAGGTTGGATTGAGCCACAGCCAGTTGGGCGTCGATCTGAGCCACATCCAGCTCATTGGGCCTGGCCAGCAGGTAGTTGAGATTGGCCAGGGCGGTATCGCGTTTCTGCCGGGCTGCCGCCAGTTGACTGAACGCCTCTGCACGCACAGGGTCATCCTCGTCACGGTCATCGACCTGGTCGTACAGCTCAGTTGCCCTGGTTACACCGTCCTCAGCAATAATGTAATTTGAGCGGGCGATATCCACCTGCTCCTGGTCACCCCGGCGATAATCCTTACTGTTTAATCGTTTTTCAGCCTTATCCAGTTCTTTCATCGCTTCAGCAATCGCCAGTTGGGCCTGGGCCCGGGCGACATCCACATTCGCGTTCAGATCCGCCAGGTTTTGCTGCGCCGACAGCAGTTCCAGTTCCGCGGCAGAGACGGCCGCTTGAAGCTGCTCGTCACCGACCAGGCGAAGTATTGGCTGTCCAGCCTGAACCAAATCGCCTTCTTTGACGAGAACCTCACCAACGACACCGGCTGTCGAGAAGCTCAGCGAGGCATCCTGGGCTGGTACGACCCGTCCTTCTGTGATAACACTGCTTCCCGAACGGATCGGCAGAGGAGCCGCCTCAGCCTGGGGTACAGCTGTAGGTTGAGCAGCCGCCGAGCAGCCAGACAGGCTAAATGCGAGCAGCAAACCGATTGAAACCACGAGTCTTGAGAAGCCAACCTTCATCCGCACATCCTCCATGCATCGAGACAAGTTACAGACAAATATTATTCTCATCGGTATGGATTGCATCGCGTCCTGCGCCTGACGGATCAGGCTGGGGGATGGATACGTTGCCGGTAATGGTGCAACTTGATTGTAAGCCTTTTTCATTAAAACGCATTTCGGGATCTTTGGCAACCTCTTCCTGGCAGAAAGCGGTGTAACGAAATTCTCTTCATTACGTTCTCCCAATCAGCGCGAGCATGACAACGCCGCCGATCATATTATCAACAATTCACCTCGCCCGCGATAAAAGCCGGGCGGCTGTAAGGGGATGGGGAGCCCTTTATAAGCAAAGGGGCTGTCTGGAAATCAGGCAGCCCCCTTTTTTTGAGTCCACATAAGCCCGCCTGTATCTATCATTCCAGATCAACGTCACGGTACCCCTGGGGCAACGTAAAAGGTCCTTTATAACCCGGTTCACCTGAAAAAACTGGCAGTCCCGGCAGGCCCGGCAAGCTGCGGGTGCCATGCAGCCTGACAGCATTATAGATCAGCCGATCATCTGCGTGGATTTCCCCAATATACTCCCCATTCCATACCTGTTGATCGGAATAGAGCCTGCCGACGAAATTTCCCTGAGCTGTGTAGACGTTCTCGCCCGAAATAAAGGCAACCGGGTCTCCGTCAGAGTTGTACAACCATCGCACCATGCCAATTTCCTATCGCTGTCAAAAAGGGGCTGCCCAAACGTTCTTTTGGGCAGCCCCTTTCAGGTGGTGTGCCTCCAGCGAGATTCGAACTCGCGTTTTAGCCTTGAAAGGGCTGCGTCCTGGTCCCCTAGACGATGGAGGC